>JBKJLX010000461.1:0-3225 GCA_046596645.1 Polyangiaceae bacterium | reverse complement strand
CCGCGTCCGACTCGAGCGCTTCCTCTGTGCGGACGCGACGCTGCCCGCGGCCGACACGCCCCCGTGGGTGCCGCCCTCCCCCTCACCGCTGGCGCTGCGCGGGGTGCGGATGGCGAGCTTCCTCCGCGAGGTGTTCATCGCGTGGATCGCGTTCTCCTTCGCGCTGCAGGCGGTGGTGGAGAACAAGTGCATCCCGCCCTTCCTCAAGCCCCCCCAGCCCGAGCCGTTCAAGGCGACGACGCACTGGTTCCGCACCCTGCAGGGCTGGGGGATGTTCTCCCCCAACCCGATCCAGGAGGACGGCATCCTCACCGTCGAGGCGGTCACCATCGACGGCCGGCGCATCGACCCCCTCACCGGCCGCGAACCGATGCTCGACCTGGTGCCGGTCCGCGGCGCCGGCCTGGGTCAGATCGCGCAGGACTACGGCAACCGCATCCGCAGCGATCGCAACGAGGTCTACCGCCGGGGGCTGGAGGAGTACCTTCAGCGCTGGCACACCCTCACCGGTCGCGCCGAGGACGAGCTGGTCGCCTTCGACGTCTACTGGGTCACCGACAAGTGCCCCCCGCCGGGGAGCGATCGCCCCACCGACGGGAAGAAGGTCGCCATCCGCACCTGGCGCAAGCCCGCGTGGAAGGCGCCGAAGGACTTCCCGGTGAAGATCCCGCCGGCCCCGAAGGTGGAGAGCGCGGGGAGCTGACGGGTCAGGGCTCCGATCGGATGGGCCCCACGTTGGACCGTCACCGGATCGTCACCTAAGCTCGAGGGTCGTGGCACAGCTGTCCATCCAACCAGGTCTCCCCTACGAGCCGCCCGGCTCCGGGAAGGACGCCAAGGAGAGGGACAGGGAGAAAGAGAAGGACAGGGAGAAAGAGAAGGACAAGGAGAAGGAGAAGCGGCCCCGCATCAAGGTGCAGGCCTCCGTCGCCGACCTCCCCTCCAGCGAGTGGGCGAGCCTCCTGGGGGACCTGGCCCGACCCGCCAAGACCGACGCGGTCGGCGAGAACCCGGTCGAGTGGCGCGTCCACGACAAGACGCACATCGAGTTCGCCATCGACTATCCGTTCGGCGAGCAGGACCGGACGTACGTCTGGGAGGCGTTCTTCTTCGTCCCCGAGAGCTTCCGCATCGACGAGCGGACGTACTGCAAGAAGGACATGTACGAGGACCTCCTCAGCTACGTGCGCCTCGCGGTGCCGGAGGTCGAGTTCGAGCGGCTCGCGGAGGAGGCGCCGGGGGTGGAGGGGCTGCCGCTGCTCGGGCGCCTCGACGAGCTTCTACGCGCCGCCACCGGCTCGGCCGACGGCTCCACGCAGTGCGCGGAGGCGGTCCGCGCGACCCGCGTCTTCGCCTGCCTCGTTCGCGCCTCGGGCCTCGAGGCCCAGCGCGCGATGCTGGACGATCTCGAGCTCGACAACCCGCCCGCCGCGTCGGACCAGCGCGCGGTCGCGCGCTTCGTCACCGCGGGTGCCCGCGTGGCCGCCGCCTTTCGCCGCGTCACCGGGAGGAGGACGTCGGACGAGCTGCCCGACGAGCTGAACGTCGCCCTGGAGTGGGTGAACGAGGACATCTCCCTGGTGCTGGAGGCGCTCTCGGCCACCGCCAGCGTCCACCTCCAGAGCGCATCCGGCGGCGACCCCGCCTGGGCCGAGCTCGCCGGTCGCCTCGCCTCGCACGCCGTCGAGGAGGCGCGCTACCGCCAGGCGAAGGGATGGAGCTCGGTCGGCCGCTGCGACGCCGGCGCGCGCGACGTCGAGCACCTCGAGTTTCGCCGTCACGTCCTCAAGCGCTTCACCTCCAGCGTGCTGTGGCTCGCCCACGAGGTCCGCGACGCGACGGTGTGGCGCGTGCACGCCCTCTTCGCCTTTGCCGCCGCGGTCGCGATGGCCTTTGCGGTGGTGGTGTCGATCCGGGCGCTGCAGATGCAGGAGCTCCTCCTGCCGTACGTCACGCTCCTCGTCGTGTCCTACGCCATCAAGGACCGCATGAAGGCGGTGCTGCAGCAGAAGTTCCAGACCTGGGCCGAGAACCGCTTCCCCGATCGCCGCTGGACCATCCGCGATCGCGAGCGCAGCCGGAACGTCGGCGACGTCCTCGAGCGCGCCGGCTTCCGCGCCTTTGCCGAGCTGCCGCAGGAGGTGCTGCGGGCGCGCCGCCTCACGCGCTCCCATTCCCTCGAGGAGTCGGCGCGCCCCGAGCGTGTCCTCTGGCACGAGAAGCAGGTCGAGGTCACCCCGCGCCCCGAGGGTGTCCTCCGCTCGCCGATGATGACCGAGATCTTCCGGCTCAACATCGGCCCCTGGCTCCGGCATACGGATGATCCCAATCGCAAGATCACCTTCGCCGACCCGGACGAGGCGAGCGTCTACGCGGCGACGGCGCGGCGGGTCTACAACCTCAACATCGTCTACCGCATGCGCGGGAAGGACGAGGCCAAGGCGCCCTGGCACCGCATACGGGTGGTGGTGTCGCGGAAGGGCATCGAGAGGATCGAGCCGATCCTGTAGGGGCTGTAGGGCGCCGTGCGCGACGCCCGTCGTGCGAACGCCGGACGGTGGCGTGCTAGAATTCACACGTGGCGCGGATCGAGGACGTTCTGGATGAGGCCCTGACTTTGGCGGCTTCCGAGCGCGCGGCGATCGCATGCGAGCTGATCGCGAGCCTTGATGAGGTCGACCCGCCCGACGAGGTCGAGCGCGCGTGGGGGGAGGAGATCGGTCGCCGTGTTGACGCTGTGGAGGCAGGACGCGCGGTCCTCGTTCCCGCCGCCGAGGCGCAGGCGAGAATCTCCGCCCGACTCAAGCGTCGTGCCTAAGCACGTCGACTTCCTCGCAGAGGCCCTCGAAGAGGCCGAGGCTGCGGTCGACTGGTACGACGAGCGGGCGCCCGACGTGGCCGCCGTGTTCGCGGCGGAGCTCGTTCACGCAGTCCAGGTCGTTGCGCGCACGCCCGGCACCTGGCCCGTCCACCTCCGAGGCACGCGTCGGTACAGGCTGCGCGGCTTCCCTTTCGCATTGGTTTACCTCGACCGGCCTGACACGGTGATCATCGTCGCCGTCGCCCACGAACGCCGGCGACCGGGCTACTGGAGATCGCGGCGCTCCGGCTAAGGGCTCCGGCCGAAATTAGGGATCGGCAAGTGACCACCTGTGATCATACGCGGGAGGGGATCGACCTCGGGCGCGGTGCGTGATCCAACGGGTGGATGGCTGCACGGGATCC
>JBKJLX010000038.1:0-3669 GCA_046596645.1 Polyangiaceae bacterium | reverse complement strand
GGTGCGGCGCGACCTCGTGCGCGACCTCGCCCAGCGGGTCGACCAGATCGCCGGGCACCTCGTCCGACTCGGCGGCGGACGGCACGCACTGCATGCGGATCGGGCAGCGCGGGTCGGCGGGGTCGACCAGAGACAGGTAGTGCGGCGTGATGCGGATGGGCAGCCCCTGGCGCTCCGCGCGCAGGGCGCCCTCGCGCTCCTCCGCGCTCAGCGCGAGCACGTCGTCGAGGGCGGCGGTGGTGCTGACGGCGCGACGCAGCTCGTCCTTCCAGTCGCCGCCCGCGATGCGGAGGCGTGCCGCGGCGGGGCGGGGGGAGCGGACCGCCGAGGTCACGGGGAGCCGGACGGCTCGGGAGCGGCCGTCGGCGTCGGGTCAGCCTCCTCCGGCGGGGGATCGTCTCCGCCGCGTGCGGCCTTGGCCACCTCGGGCGGGGGCACCTTGGCCAGGGCCGCGTCGTCGATCGTGACCTGGTGCTTCTTGCGGAGGTCCCGCTCCAGATCCGCCTCGAGCTTGGCGAGCTTCTCCTTGAGGAGCGATACGCGGATCGAGCGGTCGGCCTCGGCGAGCGACCTCTCGTGGGGCTTGGTCTGCCCGGAGAGGCGGACCAGGTAGAGCTTGTCGCCCACCTTCACCGGCGCGTCGGCGAACATCCCCACCTTCTCCAGCTCGAAGGCGATCTTGCGCAACTGCGCCGGGACGCGCGGGTTCTCGCCCTTGGGATCGTCGGGCGGGCCGACGATGCCGAGGTCGCCTGCCAGATCGGCGGGGGCGGTTCGCCCCTCCTTCGCGGTCGACGAGTGCTCGGCGAAGAGCTTGCCCCAGGTGGTGGCGTCGACGGTGCCGTCGGCCTTCTTCGCCTTGCGCAGCGTCTCCAGCAGCGCCTCGGCGGCCGTCTCGTCGCTGGCGACGATCGCGGACACGCGTCGCCGCTCCGGCTCGCTCAGCTCGTCCTTGTGGGCGTCGTAGTAGGCGCGCACCTCCTCCGCCGGGATCTCGGCGGGGGCGGGGAGCTGGTTGCGGACGTCGGAGAGCAGCGCATCGCGCAGCAGCTGCCGCGTCGCCTCCTGCGACTCCGGCTTCTCGTGCAGGCCGCGTCGCCGCGCCTCCTGCGCGAGCAGCTCGACGTCGATCATCTCCTTGAGGAGCTCGCGGCGCGCCTCGCGCGTCTGGTAGCGGAGCCGATCGAACTGGTCCATCCGCTCCAGCGTCGCCGCGTAGTCGCCCAGCGTGATCGAGCGCTCGCCGACCTTGGCCACGACGCGCGCCGCCTGCTCCGGCGTGAGGCCCGCAGCGGGCGCTCCCGCGTCTGCGCCGGGCTGCGGCTGCGCCGGCTCGCCGCAACCCGTCGCCAGCGCCCCCGCGAGCGCCAGCCCCGAGAGGCGAAGCCCCGACAGATGCAGACCCGAGAGGCGAAGCCCGACGGCCATTGCGACCTGGGCCAGGGGGCGAGGGCGCCGCGGGTGCATCGTCGCAGTTTCTAGCACGCGCCGAGCGGCGGTTGCCAGCGAGGGCGAGGCGTGCGAACCGATCGACCGTGTCTGGCTTCGACTCTCTTCCGCCTCCGCCGCCGCCCAAGCCCGGGCTCGCCTACGGGCGGATCGTCCTCAAGCTGAGCGGCGAGGCGCTCTGCGGTGAGGACGGTGGGTTCGGCATCAACCCCAAGACCCTGAGCACCGTCGCCAGCGAGCTGGCCGAGGTGCACGCGATGGGCGTGCAGGTCGGCATCGTGGTGGGCGGGGGCAACATCTTCCGCGGCCTCAAGGGCGCCAGCGCGGGGATGGATCGCACGCAGAGCGATCACATGGGCATGCTGGCGACCGTCATCAACTCGCTCGCCCTGCAGGACGCACTGGAGAAGGTGAAGGTCCCCACCCGGGTGATGACGGCGATCGAGATGAGTCGCGTCGCCGAGCCGTACATCCGCCGGCGTGCCATCCGCCACCTGGAGAAGGGGCACATGGTCGTGTTCGCCGCGGGCACAGGCAACCCGTTCTTCTCCACCGACACCGCCGCCGCGCTGCGCGGGATGGAGATCAACGCACAGGCGCTCTTCAAGGCGACCAAGGTCGAGGGCATCTACGACCGCGACCCCAACAAGCACGCCGAGGCGCGCATGTTCTCGCGCGTGTCCTACGACCGGTTTCTGGTGGACCGCATCGGCGTCATGGACTCGACCGCCGTGACGCTGTGCCGGGAGAACAAGCTCCCCATCCGCGTGTTCAAGCTGAGCGACCGCGGCAACATCCTCAAGGTGTGCCAAGGCGAGGAGCTCGGCACGGTGGTGGAGGAGTCATCCCCCGCATCGATGGCGTCGATGGCCGACCGCCGCCGCTGAGTTTCTCGGGGGCCCGTCGGCTCAGCGCCCCGCTGGCCGCCGCTCGGGCGCTGGCCGCCATGCTACCGGCGCGCTCGACACACCAGCGCGAGCGTCGAGGTCGTCTGCGTCGTCGGCCCGTCGAAGTCGCCGAGCTGCTCCTCGATGGCGAAGCCGTTGTAGTGGAGCAGCGCCTCCAGCTCCCGCGGGTAGAACTGCCGATGGGCGAGCGGCGTATGGAACGGGGGGCTGCCGTCGACCGGCTCGAACTCCATGCCGACGAAGAGGATCTGCCGCAGCCGGTCGTAGTCGAACCGCTCCGCGTAGCGTACGCGGCCGACGCCCGGGTACTTGAAGGGAGGCACGCGGTGCGCCTTCTCGGGGTCGCGCGCCAGCTCCTCCGGCTCGGGGATCGACACGTCCAGGATCAGCCGCCCGCGCGGCTCGAGGTGCGCGCGCACCCTCGCCAGGAACCGCTCGACGTCGACGCGCTCGTAGAGGTGGAGCAGCGTGTTGAACGGACAGAACACCGCGCGAAACCGGCGGGCCGCCCCGCCGCGCGCGCCCCCGACGCGCAGGGTCCGCATGTCGGCCCTTCGCAGCGCGACCCGCGCCCGCACCTCCGCTGGCTCGTCGCGCAGGCGTGCTCGCAGGTCGCCCAGCATGGCCGCCGACAGGTCCACGCCGACGATCGACACGCCGGCCCGCGCGACGGGCAGGGTGATGCGGCCGTTGCCGCAGCCGACCTCCAGCACGTCGCCCCCGCAGCGCCGCGCTCGTTCGACGTAAAAGGCGACGTCCTCCGTCCTCCGGAGGTACGTCGCCTCGTAGTACGCCGGGTCCTCGTAGTGGGCCGAGGTCCCGACCTCGAGCTCGAGGTCGCGCGCCCGGCCTTTCCCGGCGGCCCGACTTCTGGCAGCCCGCTTGGTTGCAGCCGGCACGGTCTCGCTCAACGGTTGATGTAGAGCGCCTGCTGCTGCTTGATGTACTCGCCGACCGCATCCGCGCTGGGGCGGTTCCAGCGCACCTTGCCGGCCGCGATCTCGCGCAGGCTGGTGACGGCGGGCTTGTTCTTCGACTTCACGAGAGGGTCCGCGCCCTTCATGAGCTGTCGGCACCGGACGGCGGCGAGCACCACCAGCGCGAACCGGTTCTCTTCTCTCTCGAGGCAGTCTTCGACGGTGACACGGGCCATAGGGGTCGGACTTCGTACCCCACCCCGACCCTCGGCGCAACGTCCGGGCCAGTCCCCCGACCGACCGTCCCGGAAGCGTGCGCGCGCGCCGGGCAGCCTTCGCGGCCGCCCAGCACATTCCCCGCAGCGAACCGGAGCACGCGCAGCGGACCGGCCCGG
>JBKJLX010000034.1:0-2604 GCA_046596645.1 Polyangiaceae bacterium | reverse complement strand
GTGTGGAGCATCGGCGCGTAGCGCACCTCCATGTAGCGGACGCCCTCCTTCGAGGCGTCCTCCGCCAGCTCGAACGCGCAGCGGTGGAGCTGCTCGGCGTGCTGCAGGACGCGCAGGGTGACGTCGAAGGCCTTGAGGTACTCGACCAGCGAGCCGCAGTTCTGGCCCAGGTTCATCGCCCGGCGCAGCGGCTCCACCTCGAGCGAGGGGAGGTCGACATGGTACTCGCGGGCCAGCTCGATGACCGTCTCCAGGCGGAGCGAGCCGTCGAGGTGGACGTGGAGATCGGTCTTCGGCAGGTGCTCGAAGAACGAGAGCGGGAGCGTGGGGGACCCGTCGCGGGGGCCGCCTGGGCCGTCGCCGTCGCCGCGGGGCATGGGCGGCGGGCCGAGGCTGTCGGGGATGTCGTCGTCCTGATCGTCGTTGGGGTCACTCACGTCGGGTCGTCCACCTTGGGCCCAGGATCCTGGGGCTCTGTCGACGGAGAATCTACCACGTTGGCCTCGTTCGTCCCGGAGGCGCGCTTGGCGCGCGGGCTCTCGGCGATGGTCTTGGCGGCGGTGCGCTCGATGGCGCGGGGCGCCGGGGACGCCGGCGGGGCGGTCGCCGCCTCCGACGGGTCGACCGGCTCGGCCGGCGGATCGGGGACCAGGGCCGCGGTGCGCTTGGCGTGCGGCGTCGCGGCGCTGGTCTTCGCCTCGGTGCGGCCGGTGGTCACCGCGCCGGCCGCCGTGGCTGCCCTCTTGGCGGCGGCGCGCGCCATGCGCCCCTCTTCCTCTGCGTGGGCGTGCACCGACTTGCGGTGCACCACGACCGCCGCGGCGCCGATGGCACCCGCCGCGAGGAACATCGCCCATAGCGGCAGGGAGAAGCCGCCCCCCCCGACCTCGGCCTCGTAGGCGCGCGTGATCTGCTCGGGGCGGAAGCCCTTGATGACGCGCCTGCCGACCCAGGTGGTCGGCAGGCCGGTGCCGCCGGAGCTCTCGAACGCGGCGATGTCGGCGTCGAGACGGGCGCGCGCCTCCGCGCTCTTCATGCAGGCGGCCACCGCCTTGCCGTCCTTCGCGCCGGCCTGGACCGCCATCAGCGGGATGCCGCGGTCGTTCAGGTCGCCCAGGCCGGCCTTGTAGAGGAGCCCGGCCATCGCCTCCTTGTTGGCGTCGGCCACGCACAGGTAACCGAGCGCCGCCGGCTCGGCGCCGCGGTGGATCAGCGTCAGCGGGGCCATCTTCCGCTTGAAGACGACGCGTGGATCCTTCTTCAGTCCGTCCAGCGAGGGGGCGAGGTTGCGACAGAACGGGCACTCGAAGTCGGTGAAGGAGATGACGGTGACCTTCCCCTTCTCCTGCATCGCCTCGATCGCCGCCGGGAAGGGGGCGGCGGCCGGGTTGCGCGCCCAGAGGTAGGGCAGGGCGACGAGGGCAGCGGCCGCCGCCGACCACGCGAGCACGGCGCCGCTGGCGGTCGCCTCGCGCGCCCAGGCGGCGCCCTCCTCGTCGCGCGTCTTCCTCGCGAGGAGGACCGAGGCGGCGGCGCCGACGATCGACGCCCCGTCGACCACGGCACACCAGGGGCAGAGGTCCCCGCCCACCAGCTGGGCGACGAGCAGGCCGACGGCGCAGAGCCCACCGAGGACCGCCAGCGCGGCGACGGCGCGGATCAGTGGCCGCGTCTTCGCGGCGAGCGACGCCCCGAGGAGCAGCACGTGGGCGACGACGCCGACGTGGGGGACGCTGAGCCCGACCTTCGATGTGATGAGGGCGAGCTCCTTGCCGAGGTCGCTCGCGCGCACCCTGAAGCACGCGGACTCGACCCCGCAGAACGTCGGATCGCCGATGTTCTGGTAGTCGATGATCAGCGCCGCCGACGCGAGGAGCGCGACGAGCCATGCCAGGCGCTGGACCACGACGAGCACGCGCGGCGTCATGCGGGTCCCCGACGCTTACCACGTCGCGCCCCCCGCTGCCGTGCTACTCCCCGGCCGTGGCCAAGGACCCCCGTGACACACCGCCCCGACGGGCGGCGGTCGTCGAGACACTGGAAGAGGCTGGGCGCGCGCTGCACGCCGCAGAGATCGTGACGCGCCTCGGCATCGGCCCGCGACACGAGACGGTGCTCGACCGCGTGCTCGACGACCTGGCGTTCGACGGCACCATCGTCGCCCTGCCGGGGCATCGCTTCCAGCTCGCCAAGCTCGAACGCGGCAGCCGCCCGGTGCGGGGAGCGGGGCCGGGTGGCGGCCCCTCCGACATCGGGCATGACGGCGGCCGCGGCGACCGGAGCGAGCGGGTCGAGCGGGTCGACCGTGGAGCTCCGCAGGGAGACCGGGGAGCCCCGCAGGACCGGGGAGCCCCGCAGGGTGACCGGGGAGCCCCGCAGGGAGGCGGGGCACCGCCGAAGCGCGAGCCGGGTCGCACGCTGGGTCGGGAGATCGAGGGCTTCCTCTCGGTTCACCCGCGCGGCTTCGGCTTCGTCGCGACCGAGGGCGACGCGCCCGATGTGTTCGTCCCTGCCGAGGCGCTGGGCGGCGCCCTCCACGGCAGGGACGAACACATCGGGCGCGTCGCCCTCGGTCGCGACGAAGCCGAAGCCGCGCGGGTGAAC
>JBKJLX010000005.1:0-9468 GCA_046596645.1 Polyangiaceae bacterium | reverse complement strand
GCTCCTGCGTGCTGATCCCGCTGATCCCCGACGGTGAGGCCTGCGGCGCCCCCTCCCAGTGCGCGAGCGGCAACTGCAGCGACGGGGTCTGCTGCGACAGCCCCTGCTTCGGCGAGTGCGGCGCGTGCAGCATCGCGGCGGGCGCGACGGTCAACGGCGTCTGCGAGGCGCAGGATGGCGCCGACTGCCTCGCCGGAGACCTGCCCGGCACCTGCAACGGCCTCGAGTGCACGCCGAACCAGCCGCTGGAGAACGGCCAGGCGTGCACGCAGGGCCCGCAGTGCCAGAGCACGATGTGCGTCGATGGGGTGTGCTGCCTGGACGCCTGCGACGGCGACTGCGAGGCCTGCTCGGTGGCCGAGGGAGGCGCGGTCGACGGCTTCTGCACCCCCACCCCGACCAGCAGCGCCTGCGAGGACGGCGACCTCTGCACCGCGGGGGACACCTGCCAGGGCAAGGGCGTCTGCACCGCGGGCGACCCGGTGGTGTGCGACCCCGGCGAGTGCCAGATCTCCGGTAGCTGCAACGCGCAGGACGGTGACTGCGATTTCGTGAACGAGGACGACGGGACGCCCTGCAGCCTCGGCGTTTGCGTGGACGGCGCGTGCGGCCCCGAGCCCTTCCTGGAGAACGGCGAGCGATGCGAGCTGGCGGCGGAGTGCGAGAGCCGGCTCTGCGTCGACGGTGTCTGCTGCGACGCAGCCTGCGACGGCACCTGCGAGGCGTGCTCGGTCAACGAGGGCGCGGCGGAGGACGGCACCTGCGGCGGCACCACCGGCGAGACCTGCGACGACGGCGACGCCTGCACCCAGGAGGACAGCTGCGACGAGGGCACCTGCGTCGGCGCGGACCCGGTGACCTGCGAGGTGGCTACCTGCCAGCTCGCCAATAGCTGCAGCAACGGCGCCTGCGTGTCGGTCAGCAAGCAGGACGGCGCGCCGTGCGAGGGCGGCACCTGCATCGCCGGCTCCTGCACCGCCGACCCCGAGGGCAACCTGAGCGGCAGCGCCTCGGGCACCGGCAGCGGCTCCGGCTCCGGCCCGGGCGGCACCGGGAGCGGGACGGGCAGCGGCGCCGGAAACGGCAGCGGTACCGGGAGCGGCAACGGCAGCGACACCGGCAGCGGCACCGGCACCGGCGACTCGGTCGGCGCTGCGGGCGACGGAGACGGCTCGGGCGGCGGCGACAGCGCCGAGGGCGAGGACGGCGGCTGCAGCGCTGCGCCCGGGCCGACGCGCGCGCCGGGCGGCCTCACCCTGGCGGGGCTGGCGGTGCTGGCCGCGCTCGGCACGCGCCGCCGCGCCCGCCCCGAAGCCGCCGCGGAGACGTTCTCGAACAGAGGAGCAGCGTGACGCCGTGACCATCGAGAAGGGAACCATCCTCGGCGGCCGCTACGAGATACTCGGCCTGCTCGGGCAGGGCGGCATGGGCAGCGTCTACGAGGCGCGCCACACCGGCACGCGCAAGCGGATGGCGCTCAAGGTCATCACCGCCGACGTGACCATGCACCCCGGTCTCGTCGAGCGCTTCAAGGTCGAGGCGCGCGCCTCGGGCGCCATCGAGTCGCAGCACATCGCGCAGGTGTTCGACGTCGGCGCCGACGAGACCCTCAAGGTCCCGTACATGGCGATGGAGTTCCTCAAGGGCGAGGACCTGGAGCACCTCCTCGCCCGCCTGCGGTGGATGCCGCAGGACCTGGCGCTGCGCGTGGTCGCCCAGGCCTGTGCAGGCCTGGAGATGGCGCACGAGGTCGACGTCGTGCACCGCGATCTCAAGCCCGCCAACATCTACGTCACCCGGCGCGAAGGGGAGGAGATCATCATCAAGCTCCTCGACTTCGGCATCGCCAAGATCCTGCAGGACGGAGAGAAGGAGGCGTCCTCACCGGGCCTCACCCGCACCGGCAGCCTCCTCGGCTCGCCGCTCTACATGTCCCCCGAGCAGGCGCGGGGTCGCCGCGGCGGCATCGACCAGCGCACCGACATCTGGTCGATGGGCGTGGTGCTCTTCCAGCTGCTCTCCGGGCGCACGCCGAACCACGATCAGGAGGCGATGGGCGATCTGATCATCGCCATCTGCTCCGACCCGGCCCCCAGCGTGCAGACCTTCGCGCCGTGGGTCAGCCCCGAGGTGGCGGACATCATCGCCAAGGCGCTCGAGATCGACATCGACAAGCGCTACCAGACCATCGGGGAGATGCTGCGCGACATCCGCGCGCTGCTCCCCGACACCCGCATCACGCCCGACATGCTGGGGCCGATGGACGAGGCGGCGCGCTCGCAGGTCGCGCCCACCTCGACGTCGCGCAGCGGCAGCACCGGCGACCGCCCGGTCAAGCTGGCGACCGGACCGGGCGGTGCCAACACCACCGACCCCGGCGTGCGCGGCGCAGCCGCTGCCACCAGCGTCGGCGGAGGGCTGACCGCGGGCGGTGTCACCACCGGCGCCCTGACCACCAGCACCGTGGGGGCCGAGGCCGCGCCCCCTCGCTCACGCTCCACGATGGTCGTGGTCGGCGTCGCCGCCGTGGTCGCCTTGGGCGTCGCGGTCGGGGCGACGATGTTCGGCAAGTCGGCGCCGCCTGCCCCGGCCTCGACCGGCGCCGCGGTGGAGACCTCCGCGCCCGGCCCGAAGCCGACCCAGGAGGTGGAGCCGCGCAGCGAGCACCACCCGACGGTCGCGCCGACGGGCGAGCCGGTGGTGCTCCCGTCGGGCCCCGCGCCCAGCGCGTCGGTCATCGCGTCGGCGCCGCCAAGGCCGCTCGGAGGGCCGCGTCCCACCGCTCCCCCGGCGACGCCGAAGACCGCCGAGCCCCCCGCGGCTCCGACGCCGGCCGCGCCGCCGCCGAAGAAGAATCCACTCGACGTGACGATCAAATGAGGATGATGAACCCGGCCCACCGCACCTTCCGCTCCCCGGCGATCGCGCTGGCGATCGGCCTGACGCTCGCTGCGTCGACCGCGTCCGCGCAGGCGCCTGCTGCACCCCCGGCGGCGCCCAGGCCGCCCGCGGCTCCCGCAGCGCCGGCCAAGCCGCCCGCGCCTCCGGGCGCGCCCGCACCTGGCGCACCCAAGCCCGCGGCGGACGCGCCGCCGCCGGCGGGGCCGGTGCCGCTCTCCGACACGCTGACAGGGATGGCCAAGGCGGAGTACGAGGCCGGTCGCATCCTCTACCAGGACGGCGATTTCGCCAGCGCCCTGGTGAAGTTCGAGCGTGCCTTCGAGCTGTCGAAGGAAGGTCGCCTCCTCTGGAACATCGCGGTCTGCGAGAAGCAGCTGCGCCGCTACTCCAAGGTGCTGCGCACCCTGACCGAGTACCTGCAGCTCGGCCCCGATCAGCTGACCGATCAGGACCGGGCAGACGCCGCCCAGCTCGAAGCGGCGGTGAAGGCCTTCGTCAGTCGCGTCACCATCACCGTGAACGAGCCGGGGGCAGACGTGCTCGTCGACGACGTGCGGGTCGGCACCTCGCCGCTCGCCGAGCCGGTGCTCGTCGACGTGGGCGAGCGCAAGATCCGCGTCAGCAAGCCCGGCTACACGCCGTTCGAGAAGACGCTCCCGATCGCCGACGACATCACCGTCGCCGCCGACATCGCCATCGAGGTCCACCAGG
This sequence comes from Polyangiaceae bacterium, assembly GCA_046596645.1. GTDB lineage: Bacteria > Myxococcota_A > Polyangia > Polyangiales > Polyangiaceae > JBKJLX01. The sequence continues at coordinate 5,856 of JBKJLX010000005.1, read as the reverse complement.
GAACGGTGGTCGTCGAGGCCGGACCCAGCGACGACATCTTCATCGACGGCAAGCGCGTCGGCCGCCGCCGCTGGGAGGGCGTCCTCCCCAGCGGGCCGCACCGGCTGCGCGTGTCCGCGGTGAACATGCTGGCGCACGAGAGCGAGGTCGTGGTGCAGGACGGGCAGACCCGCCGCATCCCGGTGACGCTGCAGCCCGCCTCGGGCGGCGGCATCAACCCCTGGTTCATCGTGCTCGGCGGCGGCGTGCTGCTGGCTGCGGGCGCGGTGACGGCCGGCGTCCTCCTCACTCAGCCCGACGACGCGGCGACGACGCCGGGCACCATCCAACCAGGTACCATCCAGCTCGACTGGGGAGGCTTCCGATGAGCCCGCGCGGTCCGCTCGCAGCCCTCACGCTCCTCGGTCTCGGCGTGCTCGCGGCGTCCTGCGGCGACGATCCCGGCCACCAGGGCCAGCTCATGATCGTCATCCAGACGGACATGGCGCTGCCCAAGGATGTCGATCGCGCGCGCATCGAGGTCATCGCCTACGGCGAGCACAAGCACGACGAGCAGTACGAACGCCTGGGCAGCGACGAGAGCCTCAAGCTCCCGGGCACGCTCGGCGTCCTGGTGGGGGAGGATCCGGACACGCCGGTCACCATCCGCGTCACCGCCTGGCAGGGCGCCAACCCGCGCGTGCTGCGCGAGGCGGTGAGCACCGTGCCCCAGAACCGCCTGGCGAGCCTGCGCCTGCCAGTGCAGTGGCTATGCGACGGCACCGCAGTCGACAGCGGCGACGGCAGCGGCGACGTGGTGAGCACCTGCGGCCCCGGCAAGACCTGCGTGGCCGGCTCCTGCGTCTCGACCGAGGTCGATTCGAGCGAGCTGCCCGACTACGACGAGGAGGACGTCTTCGGCGGCGGGAGCGGCGACGGCGACGGCTCCTGCTTCGACACCGCCGAGTGCATGCGGGGCGCCACGCTGCTCGAGCGCGCCCTGGGCGCAGCGTGCGTGTTCACCCTGATCGGCGGCGAGGTCAGCATCTCGCTGCAGACCGAGGGGGACGGCATCTGCGGGCCGGCGGGCTGCTTCATCCCGCTCGACGCCGGGAGCGACGCCGGCTGGAAGGACAACGGCGACGGCACCGCGACGCTGCCGCAGGCGGTCTGCGACAAGCTCGCCGCCGAGCCGCCGACGCTGGTCGGCGTGGCTGGAGTGCCGACCGGCGAGGGCTGCCCGCAGAAGAACGAGACGTTGCCCACCTGCGGTCCGTGGTCCAACACGGGGACCGAGCCAGAGCCCCCGGGCGTGGCCGAGCCCATCGCGCTCGCGACCGGACAGAATCACCCGATCGGCCTCGTCCTCGACGAGACCTCCGCACGGGTCTACTGGACCAACCGCGGCTCGTTCAGCGCCGAGGGCATCCCCCTGGAGGACGCGGAGCTGCGCGGCATGCCCAAGGAGGGCGGCACGCCCGCCACCGTGGTGGAGGGCCTGGCCGGGGCGCGCGATCTCGCCGTCCAGGAGGGCCGGCTGTTCTTCACTGCCAGCGGCATGGGCGCCTCCGACGGTCGCGTCCTCGCGGTGACGCCGGGCTCGCCCGCGATCGACCTGGTCGCCGACGCCAACGGTCCCATCGGGTTGCCCGTGCCGGAGGGTATCACGGTGCGCGACGACGTCGCGTTCTTCACCGCCTTCGGCTCGGGCGAGATCTACGCAGCGCGCACCGACGGGAGCGAGTTCTTCGCCCTCCGCTTCGCGGCGCCGCAGAACTACCCCTACCGCATCGTCGCCGACGACAGCCGCATCTTCTGGACCAACGTGGGCACCGCGGGCAGCGATCCGCCGGACGGTGCGGTCCTCATGCTCGACGAGATCAACCCGACCGACGAGCTCACGCCGGTCGTCCTCGCCGACGGCGAGGCGCCGCCGCGGGACCTCGCCCTCGAGCTGGGCGCCGACGGCAGCGCGACGGCGGTCTGGTACACGACCTTCGCCGACGGCGGCGCGGTGAAGCGCGTCGGTCCCGCAGGCGGAGAAGAGCCGGTGACGATGGTCGAGGGGCAGTCCTATCCCAACGGCATCACCCTCGACGGGACGCACGTCTACTGGACCAATCGCGGCGACGGCACCGTCATGAGCCTGCCCCGGGCGGCGGCACCCGGCACCGCGCCGACGCTCGTCGCCTCCGGTCAGGTGGCGCCGGGCCCGATCGCCGTCGACGCGACCCACATCTTCTGGGCGAACGAGGGCAACTCCGACGAGGCCAACGGGTCGATCATCAAGATCGCGAAGCCGGCGGCGCCCTGAGCGGGAACTTCGGCGCGGGGCTCAGCTCCGCGCCACCTTCGCCGCCGCAGCGCGGACGCCGGGATCGAGCGTGCCCTGCGCTGCACCCTGCAGGGCGGCGGCGAACGCCTCCACGTCGGCGAAGCGGTCATCGGGAACGCGGGCCAGGGCCAGGGTGAAGACCAGGTCGAGGTCGGCGGGCAGACCGTCGACCAGCGACGTGATGGCGGGCGGCGTCTCGGTGAGGATGGATGAGATGATCGACTGCATCTCCCCCACGAAGGGGGGGCGGCCCGCCAGGGCGCGGTAGGCGATCGCGCCCAGCGCGTAGAGATCGCTGCGGTGATCCGTGGGGTCGCCCACCAGCTGCTCGGGGGACATGTACTGCAGGGTGCCGGCGACGGCCCCGGCGCGGGTGACGAAGGGGTCCTCCTCCGAGCGCGAGAGGCCGAAGTCGAGCACCTTCCAGGCGCGGGGGATGGCGTCGACCAGGAACAGGTTCTGCGGCTTCAGATCGCGGTGGACGACGCCGGCGCGGCGCACGGCGGCGAGCGCGCGCGAGGCGTGGTCGACCAGCTCGACCACCTGGGCGATCGGCAGCTGGGTGACGCGGCGGAGGTGCCACGCCAGATCGTGACCCTCGAGCAGCTCCATGGCGATGAACGCCGATCCGTCCTCGAAGGTCCCCACCTCGTGCACCCGGGCCACGTGGTCGCTGGGCACCGCGGCGGTGAGGCGCGCCTCGCGGAAGAGGCGCTGCACGTTGTCGGGATCGGCGGCCAGGGACGATCTGAGGACCTTCACCGCGACCACCACGCCGTCGTCGCCGCGCACCGCGCGGTAGACGTCACCCATGCCGCCGCGGCCGATGAGCTGGTCCATGCGGTAGCGCCCGAGGGTCTTGCCCGTGCAGGGGCCGTCCCCGGGGCGGAGCGCGCGGTCCAGCCCGGCGTTGACCTCTGCGAGCAAGGCATCCTTCTGCCGGATGGACCGCGCCGCGTCCTCGCCGTGGCGGCCGGCGAGGGTCAGCGAGAGGAGCTGCCCGACCGAGAGCGCGAACTGCTGCTCGTCCATGGTCCAGCCGCGCACGCCGCCGACGTGCTCGTGGCAGACGATGCCGATCAGGTCCCCGCGCATGAAAACCGGCACGTCGAGCAGCGCGCCGATGCCGAGCGGGCGCAGGTAGCCCTCGGCGAACTCGTCGGTGCGGGGATCGGTGATCGCGTCGTGCGCCGGGATGAGGGCGCCGGTCACCAGCGCCTTGAAGTAGCGGGGGTACGTCGCGGCGGTCAGCTCCAGGCCCGACTCGAAGACGCCGCGGCGACGGTCGTACAGCGCCTCGCACACGATCGACCTCGAGCCCTGGGTGAGGCGCCACCAGCTGACGCGGTCGACCTCCAGCGTCTCGGCGTCGGTGCGGAGCAGCCGCCGCGTCAGCGACTCGAAGTCGGCATCGTCGAGCGACGCCAGCTGCAGGAGCGCCGCCTGCTGCCGCGAGCAGCGCGCGATGCGCTCCCGCATCGCGGCCTTCAGGTGCGGCGGGACGACCACGTCCGAGCTCGCCTCGTCCTCCAGCCCGGCCAGGGCGCGCGCGTCGGAGGCCCAGTCGCTGGTCGTCCTCGCCTCGATCTGCAGCGTGCCCAGCCACTGGCCCTCGACCGGGTGGATCCCCATCGCGAACTCGGCGAGGAACTCGGCGCCGCTGCGGTGACGGAAAAGACCGCGCGCCGCGCCGGTGGTGCGCCGCCGCACCCGGGCCAGCAGCTCCTCCGGGTGGGCGACGAGATCGCCCACCCCGATCGAGCGAGCCTCCTTCGCCGAGTGGCCGAAGAGGCGCTCCCAGCTGGCGTCGACGGCGAGGAGGCGGGTGGAGGCAGCGTCGAAGATGCAGAGCGCGTCCATGCGCTCAGAGCATCACGGTCACCTTCGCTTGCGAAGGGACGTCGTGCAATCCGAGCGGGGCGTTGGCGGCGTTGCCATTGTGCCCGGTGGTGCAGGTGTGGAAGACCACCGGCTTGCCCTCGACCATGACCTTGGCCGAGCCGCGGGTGAACATCGCCGGGCCCTTGATGGTGCCGGAGATGACGCCGCCCGCAGAACCGGGCTCGTCTCCGGCCGTCATGGGGATCTTGGTGGTCATCACGACGACCGGCATCGCCATGATCTTCACCTTCTTCGACGCGCTCGAGGGGTTCGCCTGCATCAGGAGGGCGATGTTCGGATACGGCACCGGGATGGGCGGCGCCGGCGGCGCGGGCGTCTTGCAGACGTCCGGCATGGCCTTGCACATGCCGTTCATGGTCGTGGCGACGGGAAACATGGTGACGTCCTTCTCTTCCGCACGAGACCCGACCGGAGAACGGCGCCGGCCGGCCGTGCGAGAGCGTATCGCCGCCAGCGTCCGCAGCACAGGCACGGCGCGATCCCTGCGCGCGAAGCCTCTCGAGTGGCAGTCCTGCCTTCCGGCGCGGCCCTCCCTTACAGCTCCTGCGCTCGCATGGTCGCCGCCCCTGCGCCGCGCGTGACTGCCCCGGCCTTGAAGGCCCTGCCCCCGGCGGGGCATGGTCGTTTCGAGCGGGGGCAGCGAGGTTCCGAGGCGGGGCAGCCACCTGCCGAGCCCCTGGACGACGACCGTGTCGAGCTGCCAGCCCTTGAACGGTCTGACCGTCGACGTCACGGCGGCCTGAGCCGCTTTGGACCACTGAGACACTTCAGCCCATCTCGCTCCCCGGTGGCGCCGCGCCGCGGGTTCGACGCGAGCTCATGGGGGTGGTGTGGGTCTTCGTTCGTCCAATGCCGACGTTCGCGTTTCGATGCCGCTGCCCGCGCTCCGCGGGGGCATCGCGCTCCTTGCTGCCGCGACGGCGGCCGCCTGCGTGGAGGGGGACAGCGGCGAGCCCGAGGAACCGCTCGGCGTGACCCAGCAGAGCGCCGCCGTGGCGACCGACGCCGACACGTACGTCGAGCTGACGACGCTGAACGCGAACCACGGCACCGAGCAAGTCCTGAAGATCCAGGGCCTGCGACAGAGCCGGTCGCTGCTGAGGCTCGACACCGCGGCCATCGTCACCGCCATGGACGGCTGGCCGCTGACGACGGCCACGCTCGAGCTGACGCTCGCCGCGCCGGCGCCGACGACGTGGGGCACCGGTCACTTCGTCAGCGCTCATCGCATGGTGCGAGGCTGGACCGAGGCGGGCGCCACCGGAGTCTGCCCCATCGACAGCGACCCCTCGAACGCGACCCCGGACTGCCCTGGCGCCGACTGGGCACCCTGGGTGACCGGCGGGCTTCCGCCCCTGGCGCCCCGCCCCTGGGCGACCGAAGCGACCTTCTCGGCGGTGGTCGAATCTGGCCAGGGCGGGGTGGTGACCTTCGACGTGACCGAAGACGTCGAGGCTTTCCTCTCCGGAGCGGCGACGAACGACGGGTGGGTGATCAAGACCTCGGAGGACCTCTTCCTCGGCGAGGCCGCCTTCGCGTCGGGCGAGTCGTCGACGCCACCGCGCCTCGCGCTGGTCGTCGGTGGCATCCCCTCGGGCGCCGCCGGGGGCTTCGACGGCGGCGGCGGAGCCGCGCCCGCC
>JBKJLX010000510.1:0-9646 GCA_046596645.1 Polyangiaceae bacterium | reverse complement strand
CGGCGCGACGCGGCGCTGGCGCCTGGGCTCGCGACGACGATGGCGGGTCCTGCCGGGCCCGTGCCGATCAAGGGCCTGTTCCACCGCATTCTCGTCTTCGGCGACGGCGTGACCGAGGTCTACGACACCCGCAGCGGTGTGCGGGTCTACGAGCATGCCCCGCTAGGTCTCGTCGGCAAGGAGGTCGGCCCGATGGGAGAGGTCACGACCCGTGAGCGCGACGAACGCGGTCGGCTGATCGCGCTCACCGACGCGTTCGAGGGCACGTCGACATTCCAGCATGACGATCGGGACCGTCTCGTCGCCTCGGTGGACCCGCTCGGCCGCGAGACACGACGCGTGTACGGCGACTTCGACGTCCCCGAGGAGATTCACGCTCCCAGCGGAGCCGTGGTTCGCTACCTCCGCGACGGCCGCGGCCTACCCACGACGATCCGCCTCTCGTCGGGCGCCTCCACGGACTACCAGTACGACGAGCGAGGCCTCGTGGTGCGGGTCACGCGCTCCGAGGGCCGTTCGATCGTCGTGCGGCGTCACTGGTCGGGCCAGGCCGGCGCGGTGGAGGACGACCGCGGACGGACCGACTTCAGCTACGACGGCTGGGGTCGCCCCACCCTGGTTCGCCTCCGCGACGGGTCCGAGGTTCACTACCAGTGGGACGACGCCGGCAACATGATCGCCAGGCGAAGCCCGGCCGGCGCGTGGACGCGTATGGAGTACGACGCCCATGGCAACCTGGTCGGCGTCTTCGCGCCTGACGGCACCGTGCGGCGCGCGATCTACGGAGGCTTCGACTGGCTCACCACGGTGCAGGACGCTGGCGGGCGGTTGAAGCACCTGTTCCACGACTGGGAAGGCGAGATCGTCCAGGTCGTGGACGAGCGCGGCGACGTCCACCACTTCGATTACGACCGCGGCGGCAGGCTGGTGCGTGAGCGTCATCCCGACGGGCGAAACATCGAGTACCGCCTCGACGTGGGCGGGCGCGTCGTGTCCCGCGTCGACCACGAGGGCAGCGTCACCACGTTCGGCTGGGACGGAGTCGGCAACCTGGTCGAGCAGGCGTGGGCGGACGGGTCGACCGACACCTACGCCTACGACGCGCTCGACTTCATGGTCTCGGCCGAGACCGACGGCGTCCGCGTCGACATGGAGCGGGACGCCTTGGGTCGGCTGCGACGAGAGACCAGCACCGCGGCGCCCATCGCGGTGGAGTCGACGTACACCCCGAACGGCGCTCGCGCCACGCGGAAGGTGGGCGACCGCCTGGTCGCGCACGAGCGCGACGCCACGGGTCAGGTGATCGCGCGCACCTTCGACGGCGCACGCCGCCAGGCCATGCGGTACGACGTGATGGGGCGCCTGGTCGGCTTCGTCGTCGACGGGGGCCTGCGTGCCGACTTCACGTGGGACGCGGAGGGCCGGCTGGCCGCACAGAGCTGGACCACCTCGCGCGCCGGGAGGCAAATCGCCGACGGCCTGGTGGCAGCGGCGGAGCGCGGCGCGGTCGTCGATCGCGCCTACGAGTACACCGCGCATCGTGAGCTGGCGCTCGTGCGCGACCGTCTGCTCGGCGACACGACCTACGCTTACGACGCCCTGGGGTTCTTGCTCGAGCGGCGCGCTCCAGCGGCACGTGAGTCCTTCGTCGTCGACGCGACCGGCAACGTCGCCCCCGCCGCGTCCTCGGTGCTGCGCGATGCCGGCGACCGCGTGACCCGTGTGGGCCCGGTCACCTACGCCTACGACGCGCGGGGCCGGGTGGTGCGGCGCACGCTGGCCGTGCCTGGCGTGACGCAGAGGACGTGGACCTACGAGTGGACGGCGGCCGGTCAGATCGCCAGCGCGCGCTGCCCGGACGGGCGCGTGCTGCGCTTCACGTACGACGCGCTCGGTCGCCGCGTGAAGAAGGTCGCCTCCGACGGTGCGCAGACCACGTGGGTCTGGGATCAGAACTCGCTCGCCTGCGAGGTGCGACGCGACGCCGCGGGGACCGAGGCCGTGCGCACGTTCGTCTGGGAGGAGCGCGACGAGTTTCGGCCCTCCGCGCACCACGAGGGCTCCACCTGGTACGACGTGGTCACCACGCCCCTCGGCACGCCGACCGAGCTCGTCGACGAGACGGGAGCGATCGCGTGGTCGCTGCAGCTCCGAGCCTTCGGCGTGGTGGAACAGGAGTCGCGGTTGCGGGCGAGCTCACCGGTGCGCTTCCCGGGCCAGCTCGCCGACGACGACCTCGGCCTTCATTACAACCGATTTCGAGATTACGACCCGGAAGCCGGCCGCTATCTCACGCCGGACCCGACCGGGCTCGAGGGCGGATTGAACGCGTACGCGTACGCGCGAAACCCGATCGGCTGGAAGGACCCCTTCGGGCAGGCCGACGGCGCGGCCTTGGCTGCCGAGATGGCCGACGAACGCCCCGATGGGTACCAGACGCATCACATCATTCCGGAGAAGCTCTACAACGACCCGGAAATGAACGAGATCCTCGGCGATACCGGAGGGCCGCACGACGGCAAGAATGGGATTCATCTCCCGAGCTCGCAGGAAGCGTTCGAGAACAACGGCGAGAATGGCCCCAAGACCATCCACAAGGGCGGGCACGCCGGCTACACGAAGGCCGTGAAGGAGAAGCTGAAGGCCGACCACGCCAAGGCGGTGGAGGAGAACGACGGCGAGCCCCTCCCGCCGTGCAAGAAGGCGGCGCTCTTGCAGGGGGTGCGCGACCAGGTCAGGAAGGACCTCGAGCAGGGCACCTGGGAGCACCAGGACTCGAAGAACAAGACCGTGAACGGCCTCAACAAGCACGGCGTCGCGAAGTCGAAGAAGTGATGAGCACCGCCATCACCTCGCCCCCTTCGCTCCTCGGCTCCGTCGACGCGGTCCCCTGCGCCAACTTCGACGTCCTCCCCGATGGCGCCGTCCCGCCCATCGGCCGACTGCCGCCCGGCCCGCTCACCATCCGCGCGCTCTCGAAGGGGGATGCGACGCGCGTCGCCAAGGCGGTCGTGCTCTCCCCCGCGTCCACCACCGGGCCTTTCTTCCTGCGCACGTCGGTCGTGGCAAAGATCCTCGACGACGTGGATCCGGAGGTCGCGCGGCTCGTGCCGTGCGTCGTGCTCGACCACGCGCGAAAGCCCATGGACGAGGACTTCTCCTATCTCGACGTGCGCGCGGAGTGGCCGCTCGACCGCGACGCGTCCGAGGCCGTCTGGAGCGATGCCGAGAATCCGCACGGTGCCTGGCTGGAGAAGCTGCTGGTGGCGCGCTGGGGGCCAGGCCGAGAGCCGCGCATGCCCATGGCTCGCATCGGCGAGTCGCCAAACTTCATCCATGCCAGTGGTGCGCTGGTGGCGGCGCTCGAGGGCGCCACCCGGAAGAAGCTCTTCGGCATCCGGACCCCGGTGGGACACATCACCGTCCGGACGCCGATCGCGGGCGGCAAGTCGCTGCCGGGCACCGATGCCGCGCTGGCGCGAGCGGCAGCCGACGCGTTCTGGTCGGTGATCACGGGAGAGGGGGGCGACGAGGGGACGGTGCTCGAGAGTCCCCACCATGCGTACTGGCTGGGCCGTCTCCGTGGCGCCTCGCCGGCGCCGCGGGCCGGGGCGTGTCGCTCGCCGCTGTACGCGGCGCTGTGGGCCCGCTTCGTGGACGGCGCTCCGCGCGTGGACACTCGTGTCGCGGCAGCCAGGCACTCGGGCGCGGGTCTCTACTACGCTCGTTACGTCGATCGGTCGATCCACCCTGTCATCCGCGATGGTTACTTTGCTCACGGCAAGGCGCCGTCGGAGGCGAACCTGCAGTACTTCATCGAGCAGATCGCCAAGGCCGTCGAAGCGCTCGGCGCAGCTCCACCGTGACGACGCGAGAGCTCCTCGTCCGGGGCGTCGCGTGAGCTCTGGAGTTGCGCCGCTCTCGTGGACAGGTCTCTTCCGCTGCTTGAGTCCCTGACCGATGGCACCGCTGCTCGAGCTCCGACGGGCTGAAATGGCCCAGGTGGGAATGGCGGCGGCGCGTTGTACCAGCCGTCGAGCTCGATGGCGCGCGTCGCCGCGCGCGGGTGGCCCAGGGGCGGCGCTGAACGAGCTCCCTCTTCAGGCTGGCGAAGAAGCTCTCGACGACGGTGCTGTCGGAGCGGTCGCCTTCGTCACGTATGGGATGTCGGCGGCCCAGAGGCGGTCGGGCTCGTTCGGCTCGCAGGGGTGTCGATGGGAGTGAGAGAGAACGTTCATCCGCACGTCCGTCGATAACAGGAGCTCCCGACGCAGACGCCGTTCCCGTCGTCGCACGGCGCTCCGTTCTCCACGGTGCACCGCAGCGCGCCCGTGGTCCCCTGGCAGGTGCCTACCCGACAGTCGGTTGCCGTAGCAAAAGTCGCCGAGCTCGCCGCGACCTTGCCGAGCGCCCCGCGAGACCCGCGTTCATCGCGGCAGCCACCCGATCCAAGACGCGCCGGGTCATGGTTCGCCGCCGCCCTTCGGTGCGAGGGTCGGGTGACGCAGCCATCCGTAGGATGGCGGCATGGGCCGATCGCCCGAAGGCACACCGGTGAGGGCGTCACGGAGCGACTGCAGCGCCGTGACCGCGACTGCACGCTCGTCCCCGCCGGCCACCGGCGTCGCCAGCACCACCTGCGCGGCGAGCTCGACGGCCTCGAGGCGGTCCAGCCGATCCCGCCGGACTGCCACCGTCGTTGCGCCCTCGGCGTCGACCCCGTGCGTGCCCGGGATGAGCAAGGCGTCGTCAGCGTCGAGCGGCGCCCATGTCGCGCCGGGCTGCCTCTCCGCTCCACCTCCAGCGAGCTCGGCCTCGAACGCACGGACATCTTCCTCCTCGAGGCGCGCGAGCATCGCGCGCGCCTTGTCGACGTCGCCAGGCTCCTGCGCGGTCACGAGCGAGTCGAGCGCCGCCCGGCAGATCTCGACGCGGATGCGAAGGCGGCGCACCTCGTCGTGAAGCTTCTCGTTCACGCCGGCGTCGGTCATGGGGCATCATCCTACGCGGCGATCGGGTGCGCCCGCCGCTCAGCCGGCGCGCTTCTCGAGGCGGGTCAGGCGCAGCTCGTGGTCGTGGATCTGCTCGCGGAACGCCCGATCCGCGACGATCACGTCCCGCAGCTCGTGGATCGCGCCAACCACCCCGACGATCTCGGTCGCGATGCGGACCTCGGACGATGTCTGCCGTCGCTCGAGAGCGTCCAGCCGCTCGTTCGTCGCGTCGGCTCGCGCATTCGTGCCGTCGATCGAGGCATTCGTCGCGTCCAGGCGCTCGTTCACGTCGCGGCGGAACGCGCCGAGCTCGCCGCGAATATCCTTCAGCACCTCCACCGTCAGGTCCATGGGATTCTTCATCGCCCAGGCTCCTCCTAAGGGTACCACCGGACGAGCACACGTCGGGGCCAGCAGCCGCACGACGACGAGGGCCGCCTTCCGGAGGTCATCGGTGGCGGCGGCACGGGCATGGGTGGCAGCCGCCAAGGCTTCCTGCCGGCTGGCGCCAGGCGGGCTCAGACCCTTCGGCGCCGACGACGCTGAAGGCGGTGCCAGCTTCAGGCCACTCGCGCACGAACGCCCTACTGTGAATGCATCTGCGGCGATCCGCCCGGATGCCTCGCGCGCTTGGCCGCCGACCTCGCAAAGTGGGCGTCGAGCGCGCGCTTGCAGGCGTCCCCGCCGGGGACCACGTGCACGATCCGATCGTGCTGGATCTCGACGAGGAGGGCCCCCGCTGATAGGTCCTCGAGATGCTTCGACCCCCGGTCGCTCTGGTTTCCGACGCCCTCCTCGCCCTGTTCGCGCTGGGCCTCCCCGCGCTGGGCCTCTCCGCGCTGGCCGGCTGCGGGGATGACTCCGCCGACGGGGCCGGCGGCGGAGAGACCTCGGGGAGCGGTGGCAGCGGCGGGCAGACGGTCGCCTCGACGTCCGAGGCGAGCACCGGCGCTGGCGGCGGGCAGACCCCCGAGGAGCTGGTGCCCCCCGAGTCGCTCGGCGGCGACCCGGCCGAGGCGTGCCCCGGCGCCTACGCCGGGACCGCGCCGGCGGCCGGTCTGAATGAGGACTTCGACGCCGCGGGCCAGGCGCGAGCTTTCCACCTGATCGAGCCCGACGCTTCGTTCACCGGCCCGCGGCCCCTCTTCGTCGCCTTCAACGGCACGGGAGAGTCCGGGCCGTCGTTCTCGGCGCGAGCCGGTCTCGAGGACCTGGCCGCCAAGGGCTTCGTCGTGCTGGCGCCGAGCAGCGAGGGCAACGGCACGCTGTGGCCAGTCTGGGACTCGATGCACCAGAGCGGCACCGACGACCCGGAGTCGAACCCGGATCTCGTGCTCTTCGACGACCTCGTGGCGTGTGTGGCCGCGCACCGCGACATCGACGAGAACCGGCTCTACGTCGGCGGCCACTCGGCCGGCGGCATCATGGCCAACTACGTGCTGCAGCGACGCAGCGAGCTGCTCGCCGGTGGCATCGCGGCCTCGGGCGTGTTCTCGCTCACCTCCCCCGAGCCGGCCGCGCCCCTCGACGACATGTTCGTGATCGTCACCTGGGGCGGCGACAACGACGAGTATTCAGGCGGTTCGGGCGGTGTCGCGGTGCCCTCCATCAACTTCGTGGAGCAGGCGTCGATCGCCTCCGCCTTCTACGACGCCGAGGCGAACGTTTCGCAGGCGTACTGCCGCGGAGACGACCTGGGGCACGCCTGGCTCGATCCGCTCAACGCGTGGTTCGCCGACGCGCTGCTCGCGCACCCCAAGGGCCTTGCGCTCAAGGGCGAGACGACGCTCGCCGCACTGCCCGACGGCGCCCCGGCGAGCTGCAGCGGGCAGGTGTACACGTTCGAGAGCGACCTGCTCGTCGAGTGCCCGGGAACGTCGACGACCGAGGGCTGCGCCGAGGTCTGTCAGTTCATCGGCGACTGCGCGGTGGAGAACGCGACGGTGGGACCGATCCTCGCCCCCCAGCTCGCGAGCCTCGGCTTCTCCGGCGAGGACAACGAGGACTGCGGCGGCTGCATCACCCACTGCGAGGAGACAGCCGTCGAGGCGACCGACGCCGAGGTCCTCGGCTGCCTCGGCGAGCGGCAGGGCGCCTCGATCTGCGGGCCCGGCATCGACGGGGCGCTGCCCATCATCGACGCCATCAACGCGTGCTGCGAAGGCCGCGACGACTCCCCGTGGTGCGTCGACACCTGCACCATCCTGTGGACCAACACCGCCGCGCGCGGCCTTCTCTCCTCCTGCGAGCCGCTGATCACGGGCTGAGGGGCGCAGCGGTCGACGGACCTCCTGATGGATCGAATCGGATCCATGCGAACGTCCAGCCTGGAGCCGGGCATCTCAGTCGAGGGCCCGGCTTCAAACCATTTCAACACCTTGCTGGCGTGCGACACCGCGGCACACCGTGTGCTGCGTGCGGCCGCAGCTCCCCCCGCTTTCCGGAGAACGTCATGAAGACCCTCGCCCGCGTCGCCTTTGCCCTGTCCCTCGCCCTGGTGGCCCCGGCCTTCGTCGGCTGTGACGCCTCGACTCCCGAGCAGACCGGCGAGGAGCAGGACGTCACCCAGAAGTCCGCCTACACGGCGGATCTGGAGGCCTACAACGGCATCTACGGGACCAAGTTCGAGACGCTCGACGCCGCGTACTCGGTGCTCATCACCGCGGGCGACAAGACCATCCCTGCGCCCACCCACCTCTTCGGCGAGTCGGTCAACGTGATCGCGTACTCCAACGACGATGGCACCAAGTCGGCCGACGGCGAGACCTTCGCGCGCGGCGATCAGGAGATCGCCAAGGTCTTCAAGAAGGGGCAGCTGGGCATCGGCCTGAAGCACCACCGCTCGGAGTTCCCGACCCTCGACCTCAACACCGCCGACGCCAGCGCGATGAAGGAGCACTTCAAGCTCCAGGACACGCACATCGAGATCGTCGTCGGCGTCGAGCGCGACGGAGAGCCCGGCGCGATCACCCTGAACAACCCGCAGGACTACGAGGAGGGCGCGTTCGGCGACGAGAAGTACGCGATGATCTTCCTGCGGCCGGTCTTCCCGTCCTACCTGTCGGCGGCGCAGATCGCCGCCTACGAGGCGAACGTCCTCACGATGCTGGTCGGCTTCAACGCCGTCACCAACTTCCCGGGCGACTACAACGGCGGCGATCCCCTCGGCGCGCGGAGCGTCGAGCGGGTGCGCGAGCACGTGAAGAACATGGTCCTCGCCATCACCGGTGACGCCGCCGCCATCGCGTACTTCCAGGACCCTGCCAACCAGGTCTACTGCGCCGAGCTCGCACACCTCTCGTTCTCGGCCGGCATGCACGTGCCCCTGAACGACGCGACGATGAAGCCCCTGGTCGGCGCCACCGCCTGGTCGGCGTTCAAGGCCCTCATCAAGAAGCACAACGTGGGCGAGTCGACTCCGTTCACCACCATGAACGACAACGATCGCGTCTCGCTCATCCGCGAGCTCCAGGCGGCGACCTCCACGCTGAAGCCCATCGCCTCGCTGGCGCCTGCCAACGGCGACAAGCTGGCCTTCGAGCCGATGACGATGTCGGACATCGTCGAGCAGTTCCTGCGCACGCACATGCCGCGCGAGCTGCTGGGCGAGGAGCTCGCTCCGCTGCAGGGCGCGGTCCTCGAGAAGATGCGCCCCGGCCTGCTCGAGGTGATGAAGATGGACCAGCTGCCGAAGGAGCACCCGGCGCGCGCCGCGGTCGACGGCCTCTACGACCGCATGGTGCAGGCGGTCGGCAAGCCCTACGCGAGCTACCCCGAGTTCCGCGCCGCCATCGAGCCGCTGCTCGCCGAGGCGCGTCAGCTCACCGGGCCGCGCGGCGACGACGGCGTGGGTCTCTTCGTCCCGCCGAGCCTCTTCCACGTCATCGCGCAGGGCAAGCACCAGGGCGGCTTGCTCGGCATGCAGTACGAGGGACACGGCGTGCACGTGTCTGCCGTGAAGAAGCTCTCCGGCGCGGCCCCCCAACCCACTCCGGTCGAGGACATCCCGAGCGCCACCAGCTGCAAGGATTCCTGCGGCAAGCAGGCCCCTGGCGGCTGCTGGTGCGACGCGACCTGCGCCCAGCACGGCGACTGCTGCGACGACCAGCCGTCGGTCTGCCAGTGACTGTTTGCCAGTGATCGTCTGCGTCGGACGCGCCAGCGGCTTCCCAGGAAGCTCGTGGAGTGTGGCGAGATCGAGGCGCCGCGACTCGCCGGCGACCTCCTGACCGTCCACCGCGAGCGACAGCGCCGCATCCCCCGGCTCGCTCGCCGCCGCCAGCTGGACCGCCCCCTGGTGGCGCGGACCGACCTGCCGCGTGAGCATGTCGAGCAGCGCCTTCGGCGGCGACGGCAGCTTGGCCCACGCTGCTGGCCAGTCGTCGAGGTGCATCAGCTCGACGTTCCCGGAGAGCAGCGTGTAGAGCGGCTCGGCGGGGAAGTCGTTGATGCGGATGGTGAGCGTCCGCCCGCCCACCTCGGCGGCGTACGGAAATTCCCCGTTTCCGGTGTGCCCCCAGCCGATGGCGAGCTCGGTCAGGTCCTCGTCCATGAGCCCTCCGGACGGCGCCTCACCCGGCGCTGCGCGCGCCGACCGACGCGAGCGCGCGCGGGGCGAGGCGTCGGGCGATGGCCTCGGCGATGCGCATGCC
>JBKJLX010000400.1:0-11137 GCA_046596645.1 Polyangiaceae bacterium | reverse complement strand
GCTGCGCATCGGCAAGGAGCTGCTGGGGGAGCTGGAGGCCGCGCGCGTCATCGCGCCGCGCACGCCGGGCGGGCCCCCCGATGGCGGCGACCTGCGGGCCGGTGGCCGAGGCGAGGTCGAGGCTGCGGCCGAGCGTGCCGCCAAGGCGCACGCCGACCTGGTGGGCGCGTCGCTGAAGATCGGCCAGCTGGAGGGCGAAGTTCGTCGGCTGCGCACCACGCGCACGCCGGACGAGGCGCGGCGCGAGCTCGAGCGCGCGCTGGTGCTCGCTCAGGAGGAGATCGCGTCGCTGCGGCGGGACGGCGAGATCCCCACCTCCGACCGCGCGGCCGCCAGCGGTGATCGCGTCGACGCCGGCCCGGCGATCGAGCAGCAGGTGCTCCTGCACCAGCTGGAGGCGATGCGCGAAGGGGTCGCGTTGCCGCCGTCCGGCAGGTGACGGGGACGTGATGCGCCACGCCCTGCCTGCGCTGGCGCTGGTCGCCACGCTCGCCACGTCGGCGCTGGCGACGGGCTGTGCCGGTGGGCCAGAGGAGCCGCCCGCCGCGATCGACGCCGTCCGCGCCGCCGCGCGCGAGGACGGGACCGGCGACGCCCTCGGTCGGTGGTTGCTCGGCGAGCTCTACGTGCCGGGTGGCACCGCGCCTCAGGCCAACCTCGCGCGGGACCGCCTGCGCGATCTGGGGGAGCGCGCGCGCGGGCCGGTGGGCGAGCTCGCCCTCGCCATCGAGCACGAGCAGCACGGCCGCCTGCGCGACGCCGCGCGCGGCTACACCGCAGCCTTCGCCGCCGCGCGCGGCAGCGAGCGCGCCGAGGCGGAGATGGTCGCCTGGTACGCCACCGGGCGTCTGCTCGAGCTCCGACCCAGCGTGCCGGCGATGTGGTCCTTCGCCCGCCCCGCGATCGAGGCGGCGGTGACGCGACCGGGGCGCATCGGCTTCCGCGCGCACGCCGACGCGGTCGAGCTGTGGAGCCTCGAGCAGCTGGCGCCCGATCGCATCGCATCGGCCGCGCGCGGCGAGCCGCCGCCGAAAGAGGCGCTCGGGGATGTGGTCGCTCGCTCGCTCGGCTGCGCGCGCGAGGGGCGCTTCGCTGGTCCTTTCGGCCGCGGCGTCTCCAGCGAGCTGGGCCAGACGATGGTCGGCGAGGCCACCGGCCCATGGCCGACCGTCTTCCCGGTCACCGCCGACCGCGTCGCGCCGGCGCGCGTGATCGCCGCCGAGCGGCGCGGTTGCCGCCTGATCGCCTCCGAGCCGTCGCAGGAGGGTGTGCACCTCGTCGAGACCTGGTTCGAGCTGAGGTCGGCGGCGGAGATCATCCTCGCCGTCCAGGCTGCGCACGCGGTACGGGTCGACGACGTCCTGGTGCTGGAGCGCCCGCCGGAGCAGTGGGGCGTGTGGCCGCGTTTCGGCGTGCGGCTGCGCCTCGCCGCGGGCCGCCACCGCGTGGTCGCTCGCCTGCCGCGGCCGGAGACGTCGATCCGTATCCTCGACGCCACCGGCGCGCCGTTCCCCATCGAGACCAGCGCCGATCCGGTGGGCGGGTCGAACGCAGAACCGCCGGTGATCCTGGCCGATCCCAACGCCACCGCGGCCTTCCTCGCCGCGAGCGGCGTCGCCCCCGGCCGCGCGCCGCGGAGCCCTGCGGGCGCCTTCGCCGTGCCCGACACAGGCGACCCGACCCTGCGCGTGCTCGCGGCGGAGCTCGCGCACGTCGACGGTCAGGACGATCTGGCGACGGTGCTGCTCGAGCCCTTGGTCGCCGACCCCTCGCGGGCGACCGGCCCGGCGCTCGCCGCCGCCGCTCGCTACATCGAGGCCGATCCCATCTTCGCCCCGGGCGACGCGCACGATCTCGCCAAGGACCTGCGGCAGCGCGCGGTGGAGAAGGACCCGCTGCTGTGGTTCCCCAAGCTGTGGCTCGCCCTCGACCTCGCCCAGAAGGAGGGGCCGCGTGCCCTCGGTGAGCTGCGGGGCCTGGCCAAGGAGTTCCCCGAGGCGCCGGCGGTGGTGGTCGCGCTCGCCAACGCCTACGCGCGCCTGGGCTGGAAGGTGGAGCAGGAGGAGGCGGTGCGCGAGGCCGCGCGGCGCTTCCCCGACGATCCGCAAGTGCTGCGCGCGCTCCTCCGCGTGATGGACGCGCGAGGCGAGGACCCCGAGGCCATCGAGAAGCGGCTGCGCCTCGCCGATCCACGGGCCCCGGTCGACGCCGAGCGCGCGGTGGGACGTGGGGACTGGGCGGCCGCGGTCCGCGCGCTCGAGCGCTTCGCCAAGAGCGATCCCGAGCGCGGTGACGTCGACGTGCGGATCGACGATCTGCTCCGCCGATCCGGCCTCCAGCCGGAGACGCTGGCCTCGCTGGAGCGCGCGGTGCTGCGCGATCCGCGGAAGGGCGAGGCGCGCCTGGCGCTCGCCGACGCCAAGCTCGCCGCGGGGGACGCGACGGCGCTGCCGTCGGCGATCGCGCGGGCGCGTGGCGACGGCCTGGACGGAGGCGAGCTGCGCGAGGCGCTGGAGACGTCGACCGGCGGGACGCTGCTCGAGCCCTTCCGCCGTGACGGGCTCGCCATCGTCCGCGCCTACGAGGAGAGCGGCGAGGCGCGGGGGGCCCTCGCGCGCAGCGCCGCGGGGCGGGGTGGCGCCGCCCACGCCGCGCGCGTCCTCGACTACGCCGCGCTGTGGGTCCACGACGACGGCACGGCGCGCATGCTGGAGCACGAGATCCTCCACATGCAGTCGGGCGAGGCGATCGCCGAGCACGCCGAGCAGCGCATCCCGCAGGGGACAGTCCTCCGCGTCCGCACCATCAAGGCCGACGGCCGGGTGCTGGAGCCCGAGGTGATCAGCGGCAAGCCGACGGTGACGATGCCGCACCTGGAGATCGGCGACTACGTCGAGACCGAGACCATCTACCAGCTCCGCGGCGACGGCCGCGGCGGCGCCAGCTGGCTCTCGCCGCGCTGGTTCTTCCGCGAGGCCAAGGTCGACTACCAGGTCTCGGAGTTCACCATCGTCGCGCCGCGCGCGCGCACGCTGGAGATCGAGACGCGCGGCGAGGTCCCTCCGCCGATGGTGCGCGAGGACGGTGCGCTCCGCATCCACACCTGGCGCGTGGAGAAGAGCCCGGCGGTGCCCGACGAGCCGGCGGGAGTGCCGCCGGAGGAGTACCTGCCCAGCGTGCGCGCGGGCTGGGGGGTGGACCGCGACCTGGTGGTGCAGCGCTTCATCGACGCGGCGAATGCGCCGGTGCCGGTGGACCCGCGGTTGCGCCGCATCGCGCGCACCATCGCCACCGCGGGGGGCAAGCCCAGGGCGGGGGAGACGCTCGACGCTGTCCTCGCTCGGGTGCCGCTGGACGAGCGCGCCCGCCGCATCTATCGCTGGGTGGTCGAGAACGTCGAGAACGGCGAGACCACCGATCCGCGGCGAGTCGTCGTCGGCAAGAACGGGAGCCGCCCCGAGGCCTTCACCTACCTGTGCCGCCTGGCTGGCGTCGAGGCGCGCCACGCGATGGTTCGCGACAAGCTGGAGCCGGAGGCGACGACCAACCTCTCTCGAGCGACCGAGTTCGATCGGCTCGCGGTGCGGGTGACGACGTCGGCCGACGGCAAGCAGCACCGGTGGATGGTCATCGCCGACCGCTTCGTCCCCTACGGCTACCTGCCGGCGGAGCTGCGTGGCCAGCCGGCCATCCTCCTCGCCACCGGCGCGCCCTCCGCGCGGACCGACGAGGGCGGCGCCGAGGACGCGGTGACCCACGCCGGAACCGCGACGCTGCGCCCCGACGGCTCCGCCACCGTCGAGCTGAGGCAGACCTACGAGGGTCGCCTCGCGATCGGGCTGCGCGGCGCCCTGGAGACGCTCCCCGACGCGCGGCTGGAGGAGGCGATCGAGCAGAAGCTGCTGCCGCCGATGCTCCCCGGTGCGCGCCTCTCGTCCTTCGCCATCGAGAACCGCGATCAGCTCGACGCGCCGCTGGTGCTGGTCATGAAGCTGGAGGTGGCGAACTTCGCCCGGCGCGAGGGGAAGTCGCTCGTGATCTCGCCTCCGTTCCAGGTGGGCATCGGCACCTTCGCGCGGCTGCCCCGGCGG
The DNA here is from genome assembly GCA_046596645.1 of Polyangiaceae bacterium. Classification (GTDB taxonomy): domain Bacteria; phylum Myxococcota_A; class Polyangia; order Polyangiales; family Polyangiaceae; genus JBKJLX01. The sequence goes on along the minus strand of JBKJLX010000400.1, from coordinate 7,046 downwards.
GAGACGCCGCTGCTCCTCGCCGAGGCCGCGGCCCGGCGCTTCGCGGTGAAGCTGGAGCTGGAGCTGCCGCCGGGAGCGACCGTGAGCTCGCGCCTCGAGCCGATCGCCGGCCAGGACGCGGGCCGCCGCTTCGCGGTGAAGGACCGCATGGAGAAGGGCGCGCTTCTCCTCGAGCGTGAGGCCACGATCCCCGCGGGCCGCGTGCAGCCCTCCGCCTACCGCGCCTTCGCGCAGTTCGCCCTGACGGCGGACGAGGCTTTCGACCGCGACGTCGTCGTCGCGCTGCCCTGAGAACCGTTCCGAGCCCGCACCGCCATGAGCACCGTCGAGACCTACCGCATCCGCCTGGAGGGCATCCGCTTCCGCGCCCGCCACGGCGCCTCGCGCGCCGAGCAGGCGCTGCCTCAGGACTTCGTCGTCCACCTCGAGGTGGAGCTGCCGCTCTCCGCCCTGCCCAGGGGGGATCAGCGCAAGACGGTGTTCGACTACGACCGCCTGGCCAACCTGGTGGTGGAGGAGGGGACACGCGCCACGGTGCGGCTCCTCGAGACCCTGGGCCAGCGGCTCCTGGAGCGCGTCCTCGCTGATACTGCCGCATTGGCAGCGACCGTCACGGTCAAGAAGTTCGGCCCGCCCACCGCCGCGTCGGTGGACGCCGCCAGCATCGAGCTGCGCGCGCGACGCTGACGGCCGCCCCGGAGCCGTCGAGAAGGCGCGCCCCGGTCACGAGCGTGCTACCTGGCGGGGCATGCATCCCCTGCACGACATCCCGCTGCCGGCCTCGATCGAGCCCTGGTTCCCGGCGGTGGTCGAGATCCCGGCGGGCTCGAAGCTCAAGTACGAGGTCGACAAGGCGTCGGGCTTCCTCCTGCTCGATCGCGTCCTCTACTCGTCGGTGCACTACCCGACGAACTACGGCTTCATCCCCCGCACCCACGCCGACGACGGCGACGCGCTCGACGTGCTGGTCCTCATGCAGGAGCCGGTGCAGCCCCTCACCATCGTGCGCGCCCGCGCCATCGGCGGTTTTCGCATGCGCGACGACAAGGGGGAGGACGACAAGATCGTCGCCGTCGCCATCGACGATCCGTCGTTCGCCCACTACCAGGGCGTCGCCGAGCTGCCGCCCCACGTGGTGAAGGAGCTGCGTCGCTTCTTCCAGGACTACAAGGCGCTGGAGCAGAAGCTGAGCGAGGTCGACGAGCTCTACGAGAGGCCGCGCGCGCTCGAGGTCATCCGCGCGTCGATGGACCACTACGTCGAGCTGAACGGCTACCGCGAGCGCCGGCGGACGTGAACCGGCGCCTGGCGGCGTACTACCTCGCGTCGTTCTCCTCGCTCGGCGTCTTTCTCCCGTACTGGCCGCGCTGGCTGGAGGCGCGCGGCGTCGAGGGCGCGGCCCTCGGGATGTGCGTCGCGGTGGTGCCCGCCATGGCCATCGTCGCGCCCATGGTGGTGGGCCACGTCGCGGATGCATTTCGCCTGCGTGGGGCGCTGCTGCGGGTGGCGTGCGCGGTGGCGACGGTCGCCTTTGCCGCCATCGCCTGGGCCGGCAGCGGCCCGCTGCGCCAGGGCGCCGGCGCAGGCGGCGTCCTCTTCCTCGTCGCCGCCACCGCGCTGTTCGCCCTCGCGCGATCGCCGATGGTGATGCTGGCCGACGTGGTGGCGCTGGAGTCGCCCGGCGGCTCGCGGGCCTACGGCGCGGTGCGCCGCTACGGGTCGCTGGGCTTCCTGATGGCCGCGGTCGCGACCTCCATGCTCGTCCCCATCGAGCACCCCTTCGCGGTGCCGGCGCTGGTCGCGCTCGCCTGCGCGGCGTCGCTCCTCGCGTCGCTGGGTCTGCCGGCGCGTGCGGCGCCGCTGCCCCGGCCGGAGCGCTCGGGCGTGATGGCCTTCATGGCGCGACCGGGCGTGAAGCCCTTCCTCCTCGCCTCGGCGCTGCTCCACGCCGCGCACGCTGCGTACGACGTCACGTTCTCGCTCCACCTGCGCGACCTCGGCCTGCCCGATGCCTGGGTCGGGCCCACCTGGGCGCTGGGCGTCCTCGCCGAGGTGCTGCTGTTCTCGCGCGTGGGGCGGCTGGTCGACTCCATCGGATCCGAGGGGCTGCTCCTGGTGGGCGCCGTCGGCGGCGCCATGCGATGGGCGCTGGTCGCATCGCTGTCCGACCCCTGGTGGCTCCTCGCCGCGCAGCCCCTCCACGCGCTCTCGTTCGGGTGTCTGTGGCTGGGCGCCACCGGCATCGTGGCCGCGCGCGCGCCGACCGGGCACATGGCCTCGGCGCAGGGCGGCTTCTCGGCGATCAGTGCGGTCGGTCACGCCAGCGGGATGCTGCTGTGGAGCGCCGTGCACCTCCGTCTCGGCGGTCGCGCGGTGTTCGGGGGCGCCGCGGTGGTCGCGATGGCGGCGGTGGTCCCGGCGTGGCTGGCGAGGCGATCGCGCGCCACGCCGGCGTAGTCACGCCGGCCGGCTCACCCCGAGGTCGTGACTGCGGCGTGAAGCGCGCTCATCGCGCCAGGGGCCGCGTCGCGAGCTGCTCGAGCCAGCCGGTGAACGCGAGGATGGGCGTGCCGTTGGGCTTGCCGAACTGCCAGTCGGCGGGGGTCACCGCGGAGCCGCCGATGTCGATGTGCGCGAAGGGGAAGGCCGCGTGACCCAGCCCCGCGGCGACCTCCAGGAAGGCGAAGGGGAACTGGTGGCCGCGCGCCGTGTCGACGCTCGCCAGGCGGTTGCAGCTGATGACGTCCTCGGCGGGGCCGCGCGGCGCGACCATGACGTAGTCCTCGCGCCGGGGGCGCTCGACCTCCATCGGCTCACCCCACGCCTCGCCTGCGGCGGCCAGCGCCGGCAGCAGATCGGCGGCCCGCGCCGCGGGGTTGCCCAGCATGCCGGTGTACGGCCCCAGCGCGCGGTAGACATGCCCGGTGAGGGTCGCCACGCTGGCGAGCAGGCGCGTCCTCGCGCCGGAGCGACGCGCCAGCTCCTCGGCGCCCTCGGCCAGGAGGTCTGCGAGGACCAGGCGCCCCTCGGCGTCGGTGTTGCCGATGCGGACGCGGACGCCGGCGCGGCTGGGGATGATCTCGTCGCTGACGAAGCTCTCCTCGCCGATGCTGTTGCGGACGCAGCCGAGGAGGCCCACCACGCGCACGCCGGGCAGGCGGAGGCGCTCCAGCACGGCGACGAGACCGGCCACCGCCGCTGCGCCCCCCTTGTCGCGCGACATGCCCGCCATGTGCCCGTTGGTCTTCACGTCGGCGCCGCCGGTGTCGTAGGTGACGCCCTTGCCCACCAGGACGATCTGGATGGGCGCGTCCTCCGCGCCGAGCTCGAGGCGGACGACGCAGGGGCGGTGGCGTTCGACCTGCTGCGAGGCCCGCGCCACCGCGGCCAGCAGGGGGAAGCGCGACACGTCGCGCTCGACCGAGACCTTGACGTCGGTGCCCGCGAACGTCTCCTCGCACAGGGTGGCGATCCGCAGGGGGGCCATGCGCTCGGGCTCGGTGCCGGTGATGTCGCGGCAGAGGGCGCGGCCCGACTCGCGCGCGGCGAGCGCGATCGCCGTCTCGGCGGTGAGGCCGATCACGCCGAGGGCCGTCGCCACCGGCGGCGCCTTGCCCGCCTCGCGCGCCTCGAGCGGCTGCCACTGCGAGCCGAGCGCGGCGAGTGCGGCCACCTCGCGCGCGCGCTCGAAGCGGGCGCCCTCGGGAAAGGCCACCGCGAGCGCGGGCCGGCGAGCGCCGGCCTCGACCGCGCGCAGCATCGCCTGCGCCGCGGCCTCGGCGATCGACCGCACGTCGTCCACGTCGCGGTCGAGGGGGCCCATGGCCTGCACCACCAGCCGCTTGCCCGGCACCTCGGGCGCCGCGACCACGTGGGGCGAGCGCGAGGTGCCGACCGCGGCGTCGAGCGCGATGGCCCGCCGCATCACCTCACCCAGTCGCGGGTCGACCGAGGCGGCAGCGGCGGCGGCGTCGGCGCCGCCCCCGACCAGCAGGATCAGCGCGTCGTGGGCGCTCGCAGCGTCGAGGGAGGAGAGGGCGAGGAGATCGGGCGTGGGCGTCGTCACGTGCCCTGTTTCGTACGGCCGCACGCGCGGCGCAACCCGGCTGCGAGCCTCGCCTACATCAGCGGCAGTCGACGCGATGGAGCACCGGCGCGGCGCCCTCGGAGGCGGTCACGTAGCCGGGCGAGCCGAAGAGGAACGTCACCGCCTCGCCCTGGCCCTCGACCGCCACCGGCGCCGTGCAGGAGGCTCCGGCGAGGGCTTCCGCCACCGACTGCTCGGGCCGCATCGGGTACAGGTAGACGCCCGCGTAGGACCGGATGGCGACGGTGCGCCCGGCGGCGTCGACGTCGGCGCCGGTCACGATCGACGCCGGCGCCGCGTAGTCGGCGATGCGCACGGCGACCATGTCGCCCGCCAGCGGCGGTCGCAGCTCGAAGATCGCCGCGGCGGCGCCCTTGGTGACGATCGTCACGACGCCGCTCACCGGGTGCACCATCACCGCCTCGGCGTTGTGCGGGCCGTCGGGGTACGAGAAGGGGAAGGCCTCGACCGCCAGGTTCGCCACGACGCCCGCGCCCAGCTGCGCCGGCTCCGCCACTCGGTAGAGGACGAGATCGTCGCGAGCCTCGCCGTTGTCACCCATGTCCGAGAAGTAGAGGCACCCGGGGAGGCCGTCTCCGCAGGGCCCGGCCGCCATGTCCTCCCAGTCGCGGGCGGTCGCGGCGGTCACCGTGAAGAGGCCGCGCTCGGCGCCGGCGAGGTCGAAGGCGAAGAACCGCGGTTCGTCCCCCGAGTCGTTGTGGCCGTAGAGGATGCCCCCGTGCAGCCGGCTGGCCGCGAGCCCGGAGAGCTCGTCGATCAGGGCGCTTGCGACGGTCCCGGCGCTGGAGACCGCCCCGCACGTGGTGCAGTCGATGGGCGCGGCCGGCTGCCCCCCGCCGCCCGATCCGCTGCTCGTGGTGGAGCCTCCGGCTCCCGCGCTGGTGGCTCCGCCGGTGCCGCCCGGGCCCGACGCACCCTCGCCGGTGGACGAGGAGGAGCCCGGCGTGCCGCCGGCGGTGGTCGAGCCCTGACCGTTGCCGCCCTCGCCGTCTGCACCCGCGCCGGAGCTCGCGCCCGAGGTGGCGGCCGACGCCGCCCTCGCGCGCTCGTCGTCGGAGCACGAGACCACGCTCAGCGCCGCAAGCAGCGGAAACGCGAGCGGGACCGAGACGGCGAGGCCGCGCATGAACGGCGACCGTACCACCGGCGTGGCAGGCCCCAGGGGTCCTAGTGGCGGGGCTTGAAGAAGGCGGCGAGGCCCTGCTCTTCCAGCTGCGCGAGCAACCCCAGCGCGTCGAGCTCGTCGAGCCCGCAGGTCTCGAGGATCTCGGCGACGCTCGACGTGCCGTCCACCAGAGAGAGCATGAACGACAGGCGGTGCTCGAGGCCGAGTGACCCGATCTCGTGCGACGCCACGCCGGAGCGTGGGATGTGCTCGAGGCTCCCCACCTGGCAGAGGTGCGACTCCCGTAGCTCGTCCAGGCTCGAGACCAAGGGCTCGGTATCTGCGACCGGCTCGCCCGCCTCGGGCTCCGGGGCCCACAGGGCGAGCGTTGCCGAGAAGCGGGGGCGCGGCGCGCGTCCGCGCGCGTCCACGTCGGGTGCCGCGCCGCGGACATTCGGGGACCACCTGGCGGTCGACCCCGAGTCCGGAGATGAATCCTCGGCGGGCGCGCGCGGCACGGCTGCCGTCAGCGGACGCTCCCGCGCTGCAGACTCCGGTCCTCCGAAGTTCTCGTCGATGCGTCGGGTCCCGAGCTTCGGCAGGTGTTCCTCCCCCGTCAGCGCGCACTCGAGAGTCTAGCCCAGATCCAGGGTGCGACGGTGGCTCACGGAAGCGGGTGCGCAGAGGCCCCGCGGCGCGTCGCGCGCCAGCCCGCGCCGAGCGCGCTTGCCGCGCGGGTCACGTCGTCGCTCGTCGTCGTGCGCCCGAGCGACAGGCGCACCGAGCCCAGCGCGGGTGCCTCCAGCACGCCCATGGCCAGCACCACCGAGCTCGCGCGGCGCGGCCCGCCCTCGTGGCACGCCGAGCCGGTCGAGGCGGCGACGTCGGACGCAGCTGCCAGTACCTCGTCGCCGCCCGCCGCGGGGAACCGCACGTGGAGCGTGTTGGGGAGGCTCGCGGTGCCCTCGTCGTCGGGCACGCTGCGGACGAGCCCGGGGACGGAGGCGGCGAGCTGCGCGAAGAGCGCCTCACGCAGCGCGCGCACCCGCCGCCCCTCGTCGTCGAGCGTGCGGCCGACCGCGGCGCAGGCGGCGCCGAGCCCCACGATGCCGGCCACGTTCTCGGTCCCGGGGCGAAGGCCGCGCTCGTGGCCGGCGCCGTGCGAGACCGCGTGCAGCGCCACGCCGCGGCGCACGACCAGCGCGCCGATGCCCTGCGGGCCACCGAGCTTGTGACCCACGACGGTGAGGAGATCGGCGCCAAGCGCGTCCATCGCGACCGCGATCTTGCCCACCGACTGCGCGCCGTCGACGTGGACGAGCGCGCCCACCGCGTGGGCGGCGTCGGCGAGGTCCGCCACCGGCTGCAGCGCGCCGGTCTCGTTGTTGGCGTGCATGAGCGTCACCAGCGCCACCGCGTGATCGAGGAGGCGGCGCGCGGCGGGCAGGTCGATGCGACACCACGCGTCGACGGGCGCCTCGCGCACCATCCACCCGCGCAGCGAGGCGCAGGTCGCGCGCGTCGCCGGGTGATCGACCTTCGTGGTCACCACCGCGCGACGCCCCGGCGCGGCGCCCGCGGCGACGCCGCGGATGGCGAGGTTCGAGCTCTCGGTGCCGCCCGAGGTGAAGATGACCTCGTCCGCCTGCGCGCCCACCAGCGCGGCGACCTGCGCGCGCGCGTCCTCGATCGCGGCGCGCGTCCTCCGCCCGAAGGCGTGGCTGCTCGACGGGTTGCCGAAGTGCTCCCTCAGGAACGGGAGCATCGCTTCCAGCGCCTCGCCCAGGAGCGGCGTGGTCGCGTTGTGATCGAGGTAGACGGGGAGCACCGAGG
>JBKJLX010000252.1:0-5152 GCA_046596645.1 Polyangiaceae bacterium | reverse complement strand
AGACCGGCCACTTCACGCAGGTCGTGTGGCGCGCGACGACCCAGATGGGCTGCGCGACGACCACATGCCGCGGCATGGACATCTGGGTCTGCGAGTACGACCCGCCAGGCAACGTGCAGTCGCAGTACACGTCGAACGTCTCGCCGACCGGCTGCCGGTAATCGCGACGTAACCGTACACTGGTAGGAATTCGTTAACGACCCGCTACCCGCCGTACCTGTCCTCCGAATCCCTGCAGCCTGCTCGCGACCTCGTACCGTAGTTTGAGCCGCTTCCATGCTGGTCCGCCCCGTCATGATCGGCACGGGCACAGGCACGGGCACGGGCACGGGCACGGGCACGGGGCAGCCTGACCTCGAAACGCTTCGCGTTTCTCAGCAGTCTGCTAGCGCTGATCGATCGGGACGTACTTGCGCGGGGTCTCGCCGACGTAGATCTGGCGAGGCCGCCCGATCTTCGTGTCCTTGTCCTCGACCATCTCCTTCCAGTGAGCGATCCAGCCGGGCAGACGCCCGAGGGCGAACATGACGGTGAACATGTTCGTCGGGATGCCCATCGCCCGGTAGATGATGCCGCTGTAGAAGTCGACGTTCGGGTAGAGCTTGCGGTCGATGAAGTAGCTGTCCTTCAGCGCCGCCTCCTCCAGCCGCTTGGCGATGTCGAGCATCGGGTCCTGGATGCCGAGCTTCTTCAGGAGCTTGTCGCACGCCTCCTTGATGATCTTCGCGCGGGGGTCGAAGTTCTTGTAGACGCGGTGGCCGAAGCCCATGAGGCGGAAGCCGGAGTCCTTGTCCTTCGCCAGCTTCACGAACTTGGCGACGTCGCCGCCGTCGGCGCGGATGGTCTCCAGCATCTCGACCACCTCCTGGTTGGCGCCGCCGTGGAGCGGGCCCCACAGGGCGCAGACGCCGGCGGCGATGGAGGCGAACAGGTTCGCCTGCGCGCTGCCGACCAGGCGCACCGTCGACGTCGAGCAGTTCTGCTCGTGGTCGGCGTGGAGGATCAGGAGGAGGTTCATCACCTTCTCGATCTCTGGGTCGACCTCGTAGTGCTCGGCGGGGACCGCGAACATCATGTGCATGAAGTTCGCGCAGTAGCCCATGTCGTTGCGCGGGTAGATGAAGGGCTGGCCGACGCTCTTCTTGTACGAGAGCGCGGCGATGGTCGGCACCTTGGCGAGCAGGCGCACCATCGTGATGTCGAGCACCTCCTTGTTCCGCACGTCGAGCGCGTCGGGGTAGTAGCTCGAGAGCGAGCAGACCATGGCGCTGAGGATCGCCATCGGGTGGGCCGTCGACGGGTAGCCGTCGAAGAAGTGCTTCATGTCCTCGTGAAGCAGCGAGTGCCGCGTCAGCGTGGTGGTGAAGGTGTCGAGCTCCTTGGCGTTGGGGAGCTTGCCGTAGATGAGGAGGTACGCCGTCTCCACGAAGGACGACTTCTCCCCGATCTGCTCGATGGGGTAGCCGCGGTAGCGGAGGATGCCCTGCTCGCCGTCGAGGAAGGTGATCGCGCTCGTCGTCGACGCGGTGTTCATGAACGCCGGGTCGAGGGCGACGTAGCCGGTCTTCGCGCGCAAGGGCCCGATGTCGACCGCCTTCTCCTGCTCCGTTCCCACGACGACGGGGAGCTCGATGGTCTGCTCGCTCTCACCGGAGCCAAGCACAAGCCTCGCGCGTTCGGTCACACCGGTCTCCTTCGGTAGGCCCCAGGGCTCGGGGCGCGCCTACGCTAGCACGCCGCACGGCGTCACCACACCACCCTGGATGCAGGGTTTCGGCCTCCCCGCGGCCCCGTTTGTCGGGGTCCTCCGTGGTAGACCGCCGGCCGTGACCGACAGAGCTACGGGACAGGCGGGGCGGGGGGCGGCGGCTCACCGCATCGCAGGTGCGCTCGCCGCGGCGCCGGGGGCGACCGAGCTGGCGTGGGAGGCCGCGCTGCTCCTCGATCGGTACGTCCGCGAGGTGGTCCTGGCCTTCCGGCTGTGCCCGTTCCTGAGCAACCCCGACGCGGCGCTGGGCGCGGTGGTGGTGGTGATGGACCCCACGCCGGACGAGGCGACCCTCGAGGAGATCGTCGCCACCAGCGACACCCCGGTGATGCACGTGCTCTACCCGCTGGCGTCGGGGGACTCGCCCTCGTTCGAGCGCTTCGCGTCGCGGGTGGGGACGCGGCTGCGCGCGCGCATGGGCCGCGCGGCGCCCGTCTCCGCGGCGTTCCACCCGACGATGCACGGCGAGACGGACGACGCGCACCGGCTGATCGGCTTGCTGCGCCACGCGCCGCACGCGTTCGTGCAGTACGTACCCGCGGACGTGACGCAGGGGATGGGGACCACCATCGCCGGCGCGCCGGCGATCGCGGCCGCGGCAGCGCCGGTCGGAGCGGAGGCCAACTTCGCGCGACTGTGCGGCAGGTCGGGGGAGCTGCCGCGCGTCCTCGCGGTGCTGGCGGAGCTGCACGCCACGCGCGACGCGGTGGCGTCACCCCTGGTGACGCGGGTGCTGGCGTCAGCCGCCGGCGGCGCGCCCGACGACGCTGGACCTTAACGTCGTCGGGGCCCCACCCGACCGCGGACGTTCCGCGAGACGGTTGGAGCCCCAACGACGAGCGGCCCGACGAGGGCCGAGGACGGTTCGTTCAGGCGACCGCGTCCTTGACGATCTTGATCGGACGCGCGCGGACCGACTTGCTGGCCGGCTTCGCAGCGAAGGTCATCGGCTCCTTGGTGAAGGGGTTGACGCCCTGGCGCGCCTTGGTGGCGGGCTTCTTCACGACGCGGAACTTCGCGAAGCCAGGGACCGTGAACAGGCCCGACTTCTTCAGCTCCTTGTGGCCGACGTCGACCAGCGACTCCAGCACCGCCTTCACCTGCTTGCGCGTCAGCTCGAGCTCGCCCGCAGCCTCGACGATCGCGTTGATCAGCTGGCTCTTGCTCATCGCCGCCGACCTACCAACAGACTTCTTCGCATCGGTCTTCTTCGCAGCCATGTCGTATTTCCTCCGGGATCGTCGGTGTTTTCGCGTTTCCCGCGGTCAAGAGACACGAAAAGCGATCGCGGATCCAGTGAGAACAACCCTCGATCACAGCCATTTCGGCACCGTCAGGTGCTGAAACGAGGAGGCCACTCGAGCCGTTCCCAGCGGGAGGGGCGCGAACGTCCGCAGGTGGAGGACGCTTCGCGGAGGCGGGCACGTCGCAAAAAGCTGCGCATTTTCAGCGGGAACGGAGGCGAAACCGGACGTAGCATCCGAACGATGCGGACCCACCGGACGCGCTGCCTCCTCGTCGCCGCGGCCCTCGGCCTCGCCGCCTTCGGGCTCGCGCCGACCTCGGTGGCGCTCGCCGCGCCGAGCGCCACCGAGCAGCGGGAGGCCAAGGGCGCCTGGGAGAAAGGGAAGCGCGAGGTGGCGCGCAAGCGCTGGCCGCAGGCGGTGGCGGCGTTTCGAGACGCCGACGCGCTGCACCCAAGGGCGCAGTACAAGCTCGACCTCGCGCGGGCGCTGGTGCGTCAGGGCGCGCTGCGCGACGCCTCCGACGTGCTCGACGAGCTCGACGCGTCGAAGCAGCCGGACGCGGCGAGCGCGCGCGGCGCCGGCGCCGATCTGCGCGAGCAGATCGAGCGCAGGCTGGCCACCATCGTGGTGGAGGTGAAGGGCCCCTCCTCCGCGGTCGAGGTGAAGGTCGATCAGCGCGAGGTGAAGCCGGGCGAGGTGGTGCGCGTGGACCCCGGACGTCACCTGGTGCGCGCGCGCGCGCAAGGGTGGGTCCCCATGGAGCAGACGGTCGAGCTGCGCGAGCGGCAGACCGAGGCGGTAGCGTTCACGCTGGAGCGCGACCCCGGCGCGGCGGAGGAGGCGGCACGGGCAGCAGCGCCAGCGAACGCGGACGCGGACGCGGGCGCGGGGGAGGAGAAAGACCCGGTGCTCGACGACGACGACGGCAGCGGGACGCTGCTCCCCGCCGCCATCGCTTGGGGTGCCTCTGGCGCGGGCATCGCGCTGGGCGCGGTGTTCGGGGTGTTCGCGTTCGAGGAGGCGGAGAAGGCGCGCGTCGGCTGCGTCGATAACGTGTGCCCGGAGGCGAACAGCGGCGCCATCGACGCTTCGCGCGACAACGGCACCGCCTCCACCGTCTGCTTCGCGATCGGAGGCGCGGGCCTGGTGACCGGCGTGGTGCTGGCGATCGTCTACGGCAGCGACGACGCACCACCCGAACCCCCTTCGACCGGCGCGCTGCGCCTTCGTCCCATCGTCGGGCCCACCGGCGCGGGGCTCGTCGGGAGCTTCTTCTAGCGCCCCGTGGGATGGCGCCCGCCAGCCGCGGTACGGCACCGCCACGTGCCGAGCTCCGTTCCAAGCGGCGAACCACGCGCTCGCCCAGGCGCCGATGTTGCTGGGGGAAGCGGTCACGGCTGTCACACTCGAGAAGGAGCGGCGCCATGAGCGAAGACCTCACCTCCAAGCTCGTCGGCTCGTCGAGTCCGAGCTGCGGACGGCGACCGCGCTGGTGGAGCTCGCCGGCAGCGTCCGTGGGTCACCGGCTTCCTCCGCAGCCAGCACGACCTGAGACCGCGAGTCGAGAGGTGCGAGGCCGAGATCGGCGAGCTGAAGAAGCGTCTGCGCCCGCGGCTGGTCTGAGGGACGACGGCGGACCGGCGCCACGCCCTAGAAGCGTCCGTCGACCGTGACGCCGTTGCCGACGAAGCGCACGCCGGCGGTCGCCGGGGTCCGCGCATCGGGCTCGGGGTGCTGCTGCGACTTCCAGAGGAGGACGCCGCCGCTCGCGGCGCCGATCACGCCAAGACCCAGGGCCACGCCGTTCAGCACGCCGAGGCGCTGCGCGGACTCGGCGGCTTCGACCCCCTCCTGGGAGGCGCAGCGGTGGTCGGGGCAAAGCTCGTCGACCGTCGACTTCTTGCCGAGCCACAGGGCACCGGTCACGCCGAAGGCGATCAGGCCCACGCCCCCCAGGGAAAGGGCCACGATGGCGGCGACCGGGGACGGGGGATCGTCGTCGTCGGCGTGGTCGTCGGGCTTCTCCGGCTCCTCCGCCGGAGCGCTGGCCGACGTGCTCGCGGGCGCTGAAGCGGGCGCTGCCGGGGGCGCTGCGGCGGGTGCCGCCGGGGGCGCTGCGGCGGGCGCCGCCGGGGGC
>JBKJLX010000184.1:0-5138 GCA_046596645.1 Polyangiaceae bacterium | reverse complement strand
GCGCCGACGTCGCGCCGACGTGCTGCGCTCCGGGTCCTCAGCGATCGGCTCGTCGAATACGCCGCGACGCCCACGCGTGGCCAGGAGATCGCGGAACGATGCCTGCTCGCGCAGGCGGACGACGATGGCCGCATCAGACCAGAGCAGATCGAGCGGATCGGCCGCACGGGCCGGGCGCCCATCCACCTTGTCGCCTGCGCGTGACGGCTCCTCGTCCCTCGAGGCGCGGAGCTCGCGCGGCTCGCGCGGCGCCCCGCCTCGGGGTGCCCGTCCAGCGCTCGCGCCGTCGGCGCCGGCCGCGCGGTTCGAGGCGGTGAGCGCGTCTTCCGGGGCCTTGGTGACGCGCATCGGCTCGCCCTCGACGTGGCGAACGAGCGACACCGGCGCCATCTCGGGCCGCACCGCGTCCACCGCCGAGGGGGCACCGGCCGGCTTCTGCGTGCCCCACTCGGCAGCGCGCTCGGCAGTGACGCCGACCACCGGGGCCCCCGGCGCGGTGATGGACGAGGGGGCGGAGGTGGGGCCGAGCGGGAGCGCCGCGGGCAGCTGCACCGTCGAGACCTTGGGCGGAGTCGCGGCGGCGCTGGTGGCGGGCGCTGCGCCGCGGATGGGAACGGGCGGCGTCGCGCGGGGCGGCAGCGGTGGCGCCAGCGCGGGCGGCCGCGACCCGCCCACGAGGGCGGGGGGTGCGAGCGGCGGCGCGAGCGGGGGTGCGCCCATCGGTGGGCTCAGCGGCGGGCTCAGCGGTGGGCTCAGCGGTGGGCTCAGCGGCGCAGCGCTGGCGCGGAACGGCAGGTGCGACGGCTCGTCGACGATCTCCAGGTTGGTGTACGTGACGTCGCGGTCGAGCGCGAACTCCGTGGTCGTGTGGCGCTCCTCGTGGCCGCGCGGCGCCGGCGCAGGGGACGCGGAGGAGGTCGAGAGCGTCGGCATCGCCGGCCGTCCCGAGGCGCTCGTGGAGGCCTCGTCGAGCTCGTCGTACCGCGACGCGGTGTCGATGCGCACGCGGGCCGTCTCGTCGGCGGCCATGGGGACCACGGTGCGGAAGAGGAGCCAGCACCGCGCCGCGTCGGTGTCGATCCACAGGGTGTCGGCGAGGAGCGCGCGCGTCTCGCGTCGGTACGCGCCCTCGATGGTGGCCAGCGCGAAGAGCGGCGCCAGGTTGGTGACGAAGCGGGGGTGCTCGGGGTGGAGGCTCTCCAGGACCAGCCGGGTGTCGGCGTCGAACGCCGACCCGCTCTGCTGATCGGCGGGCGCCGACTGGAAGTAGAGCGGGTCCAAATCGTCGGGCAACACCAGCAACTCGCCGTCCTGCCCGATGGATCCACGCCCGGCGTACTGCCGTCGCGGCGTCCACTCCGCGGGCATGGGGCCGAGCCCCTTGGGGGTCGAGTCGTCCTCCTGGCCAGCCTCCAGGATGTTGGGCAGCGGCGATCGGCCGCGAGGATCGCGCAGATGGTCGCCTACCCCGATGGGGTTCCAGGTGTCGGGGCCGCCGGCGGCGCGCTCCCACCCGATCGGCATGCGCCTGAAGGACGCGCCCTCGAGGACGCGACCGTCGTCCGTGCGGTGACGGTCGGCGAGGACGATCAGGCTCTTGTCGACGTCCCCCACCACCACCCGCGCCACCAGGCGCGAGCTCGGAGTGCGCGAGGGCGCATAGGCCGAGCCGACGACCACCACCTCGGCGCGCGGCTTGAAGGGCGCCCCGTCGGCGAGGGTCGCCGCGTGGCCGCTGGAGCCCTCGGCCGATGAGCGCGAGCCGAAGGGTTCCTGGTTGCTCGCCAGGGACGACCGGACCGGCTCCAGGACGAACGTGGCCTTGAAGAGCAGCGTCGCGTACGCGTGGCCGGCCGCCGTCCTCCAGCGGATGGCGGCCACGGGGAAGCCCGCCGGGGAGACGATCTCCATCGTTGGACGGGCGAGATGACCAGAAGGCATCTAGGGCCTAGGGAATCAGCGAGTCACACTCGACGCCGTCGGTGAGTACGCGCACCTGCGCCTTCACCTTCTTGCCTGCCGGGAAGCGCCTCCACTTCGCCTGGTCGAAGGCGCACTCTTCCTTCTCGCCGCTCTCCTCGTCCTTCACCTGGACCACGTACTTCTCGGTGCGCGCGCCCTCGCGCTCGCAGCCAACGCGGGCACCGGTGCACGCCAGGGCGATGGGCGGCCACGTCGGCTCCTTGTCCAGGCCGCCCTCGGCCCGCGCGCTACGCGCGGCTCTCCAGCGGTCGACGGTGTAGGTGCACTTCTGGTCGTGGACCGGCTCGTCGCGGTAGGTCGGGCTGCACTCGCGCTGCTCCTTGTACGTGCCGTCGCCGTTGTCGACGCGGCGGTTCGAGCAGGTCTCGCCGCTGCGCACCTTGTTGTGAGAGCGGACCTCGCGGCTGCGCGATACGTCGCGTGCGTCGCCCGGCATGGCGTCGCACCAGGCCGAGTCGCGCACCGATTGCATCGACTCGATCGCGATCTCACGGGTCCACGTGTGGCCGGTGATGGCGAACGAGGCCTCCTTCGTCCACAGCGCAGCGACGAGGAGGAGGCCGAGGACGAGGACGGCGACGATGCCGCACCCCAGCCCGGCCATGGCGCCCCTGGACAGGCCCGGCTTCGCGGTTCCGGCGGCGCCGAGGGCCTGGTGCGGGTGGAAGTGACCGGGCGCCGGCCCACCCTCGAACCCCGGCGGAGCCCCGGCCGGCGCGCCGAACGCACCCTGCGGAGGCGGCACGCCCGGACCGCCGTGGGCGGCGTAGAGCTGCGCCCTCGCCAGCAGCTCCTGCTTGGCCTGCGCGGCGGTCTCGCCCTGGAAGCCCCCGGGGCCGGCGATCTGGTCCTGGCGGCGCTGCACCTCCTTGCCGGCCTGGATGGGGGCGCCGCAGTTGCCGCAGCACTGCGAGGCGCGCCCGTTCCAGTTGCCACAGCCGCTGCACTGCAGGTCGGCGCCGACGAAGACGTGGTCCTCGACCGCGACCTTCTCGCTCTCCGCCGGGAAGTAGCGCGCCGTCGCGTCCTGCGGGGCGCCGCACTGCGGGCAACAGCGATGGGTCCTGCCGAGGTTCTTGCGGGTCCCGCAGTACCTGCAGTCCCACAGCATCTCGTACGTCTTGCCGGGTCCGCCCGAGGCCATCCCCTCCGCGCGTATCACGAGGTGGCGTGGGGGCGAAAGGCGTCGCTCGACGCGGTGGGCCCGGACTCACCCGCTGGAGTGCAGCGCCGCCCACAGCGCATCGGCGCTCATGGCCGGCGAGCCGGCGCCCTTCGCCTCGGCCGCCCGTACCACCTCGATGATGCGCTCGTTGAGCGGGGCGCGTGCGCCGCAAGTCGCGGCCAATCGGACGATCTCTGCGTTGAGGTCGTCGATCTCGGTCGGCCTGCCGCGCGTCAGGTCCTCCCACATCGACGAGCGCGCCTCGGGATCGACGTCGACCTGCAGCGAGGCGACGACGCGGAGGAGCGGCGTGGGCAGGCGGAGCACGCGGGGGAAGAGCGAGGCGGGTAGGGGACCGAGCCGCGCCATCGTCAGACCGCCGGCTTTCACCAGGTCGATCCCCTCCTGCATGAGTGCGGCCAGGATGCGGCGGTAGCCGGGGTTGAAGAGCAGATCCTGGGTGGGTCGATCGGTGAGCGCGCTGACGGCGTTGCCGAGGTTCATGATCAGCTTGGACCACTGCAGGGCGACGATGTCGTCCGCGACCACGACCTTCTCGCCGGCGCGAAGGAGGTGCGCGACGACCTCCTCCACGCGGGGATCGGTGCGCACCGAGGCGCCGGCGGCGCGCGCGTCGACGCGCTCGATGGCGAGCGGGCCGGTGGTGGCGCGGCGAAAGCGCCCGCCGCCCTTGCCGACCACGTTGAAGCCGAAGATGCCGCCCAGCACCGTGGCGTCGGGCAGGCCGGCGCGCAGCGTGGCCGGGTTGCGCATGCCGTTCTGCATGCTGATCACCACAGCCCCCGGACGCAGCACCCCCGCAAGCTGGGCCGCCGCCTCCGCCGTCTGCGCGCTCTTCACGCAGCAGAGGACGACGTCGCGGTCCGCCAGCGCGGTCGCCTCCAGCACGCAGCGGAAGCGAGACGGATGCACCGCACGCGGCGGCGCCCCGCGGCGCGTCGCCTCCAGGGTGAGCCCCGACGCCTCGATCTCGTCCCGGATGCGCTGGCGCCCGACCAGCACCACGTCCGCGCCCCCGGCGGCCAGCTCACCTCCCAGCCAGCATCCGACCGCGCCGGTACCCAGCACGCCGATCTTCAGCTCCGCCGTCACCGGCGCGAGCGTACTCTCCCTGGCCTTCGATGGGTCTCCTCACGCCGCCTGATCTCACCCGCCTCGTCGCCCAGGGCTGCCTCGCCTGCGGCGGCAAGCGGCTCGCCTTCCGCACCTACGTCGACGCGCGCCTGCCGCTCCAGGGCGGCGAGCCGGTGGGCAAGATGAGCTGGGCCTACGACGGCGAGGCCTTCTGCGACGGCGTCTACCAGGTGCGCTGTGCCGCGTGCGACGTGGAGGCGTGGAGCTCCACCGCGTGCCCGCGCTGCCACCGGGAGGGCGGCCTGGCCACCGCGCTGGAGACGCCCAACGCGCACCCCCTCCCGGCGTCGTGCCCGCGCTGTGAACACGAGGAGGTCGCCTACTTCGCGATGGTGCCCGCGGTCACCGCCTACGAGGGGCAGCGCGCGGAAAAGGCGAAGACCGACGTCGACCTCCACGACGAGGGGTTCCACGGCTACCAGGCCCGCTGCAAGGACTGCGGCACCTTCGCCGAGCTCCGCGACCGCTGCATGCTGTGCGACGCACCTGCTCCGCTGCGCGATCGGGCGTGAGGGCCCGGGGCGTGAGGCCCGGGGCGTGAGGGCCCACTGCCAATGAGCGCGAGCGACGACGTCGCGCGCCGATGGCTCGGCGCCATCGCCCTGGAGCAGGTGCTCTCCGCGGGCGTGCTCTCGCGGGTGCGCGTCGAGGGCGCCAGCACCGGCGATCTCGAGCCCTGGCAGGAGGGCGCGCTGGCCTCGGGCCTGGTCCTCGCCTCGGGGCAGGGGCGCGATCGCCTGCTGAGGGTGGCCCCCGGTCTCGAGCAGCCGGTGCTTCGCGAGCTCGCCGCGCGCGAGGAGCTGCGGTCGCTGGCGGCGGCGACACGGGCGGTGCT
>JBKJLX010000096.1:0-5276 GCA_046596645.1 Polyangiaceae bacterium | reverse complement strand
CACCCCTGGCTCCACCCCTGGCTCCACCCCTGGCTCCACCCCTGGCTCCACCCCTGGCTCCCAGACGACCCACCGCCGCTGTGACCTCCACGACGCGGACCAAGCCGTCACTGCGCTCGAGGGGGCCACCTCGGCCGTCTACCTCGTCCACTCGATGGTGCCTTCGGCAAGGCTGGTCCAGGCTTCGTTCAGCGACCTCGACGTCATCTGCGCCGACAATTTCGCGCGCGCGGCCGAGAGGGCCGGCGTCCGGCACATCGTCTACCTCGGCGGGTTGACGCCCCGCAGCTCGGCACAGCTCTCGGAGCACCTTCGCAGCCGTGAAGAGGTCGAGCGGGTGCTCGCGAGCCACGGCGCGACCGTGACCACGCTCCGCGCCGGCATGGTGATCGGTGCAGGCGGCTCGTCGTTCCGCATCCTCCTCCGTCTCGCGCAGCGTCTCCCCTGGATGGTGATCCCCCGCTGGGGATCGTCGCGGTCGCAGCCCATCGGGCTCGATGACGTCGTCCGGTTGCTGATCTTCGCGCTCGACCACCCGGAGCTCGGGGGGCGAGCCTACGACGTCGGGTCGCCCTCCGTGCTCGCCTACGCGGAGATGCTCCGGCGAACGGGCCGCCACCTCGGGCGCGATCTGAGCATCCTCACCCTGCCCTTCGACGTCCCGGTGATATCGCTCCTGTGGGTGAGCACCATCACGGGCGCGTCGCTGGACCTGGTCTTGCCCCTCGTCGAGAGCCTGAAGCACGAGATGCTTGCCGAGCGCGGCCTCGAGCTCCAGGAGGCGGCGGGCTTCGAGCTCGCCCCCTTTGATGCGCTGGTCGCGGCCGCCATCCGGGACGAGGTGGCGACGTCGAGCACGGCGTCCACCCGGACGGACGTCGCCCCGACGGCGGGCGCCGCGCGCAATCGCGTCGTGTCGCTGCAGCGCTTCGAGAAGCCGAAGGCGATGTCGGCGAGAGACGTCGCGGATGCCTACTTCGCGTGGCTGCCTCGGGCCTTGCGGCCCTTCGTCCGCGTGACGCCCCTCGGCGAGGCGACCGGTGCGGCGCTGTGGCTGGCGGGATGGTCCAGGCCCCTCCTCGAGCTGACGCTCGACGAAGCGGCGAGCTGCGCGGACCGCGTGGTCTACCGGATCTCGGGCGGCGCGCTCGCCTCGCCCGACACGCCCGAGCGCGGCACGTTCGAGTTCCGGAGCGTCCTCGGCGGCGAGCTGGTCATGGCGCTCATTGCGAACTTCGTGCCGCGTCTTCCCTGGCTCGTCTACAAGGTCACGCAGGCCGTGGTTCACCTCCGGGTGATGAGGGCCTTCGGCCGGCACCTCGCGCAGCGAGCGACCTGCACCGTCTGAACGAGACGGTCCACTCCTCGGGCGCCACCTTCATGGCGGACGACTTCTTACCGGTTCGATCTCCCTGATCGCCGTGATAGATGGCCCCGCGCGCCGGCGTCGGCGTCGCTCACCCCTGGAGTCTGTCCACCATGAAGCTCGCCTGTTCGATCCTCGCGCCGCTCTGCCTCGTGACCGCGCTCGCCGCCTGCGGCGGTGACGCCACGGGCCCCGCCACTGGCACCTCAGGGGCGGTGTCGGCCAAGGCCAAGTCCTCCGCCGCGCCGGCAGCCCGAGGCTCGGCCGCTCCGACCGCATCGGCCGCACCGACCGAGGCGGCCAAGCCCTCCGCCGCCGCCTCCTTCGCGGCCCAGCCGGTACCGAAGCCGTTCGATACGCTGACCATCGGCGCCCCCACCGGGGCGAAGCTCGAGACCGGCGTGACCAAGGACTACGCGATGATCGAGGGGCCGGACTACGCCTTCAAGATCGAGGAGGAGAAGGAGAACGAGATCCCCAAGCTGAAGGAGATGATGTCCAAGGCCGGCGCGAAGTTCATCGTCGACCAGCCCGACGGCCTCGTCTTCGAGATGAAGGACAAGGACGAGACCTCGCTCAACGTGCTGCGCTACCTGAAGATCGGCGACAAGGGCTACTCCTGCTCGACCACCTCGAAGGGCGCTCCCAAGTCGCCGGAGAAGGCGCAGGAGGCATACGACGTCTGCGGGACGCTCAAGGCGAAGTGAGGGGAGCCGGGCGACCGCGCCCGCAGCGATCCTGCCTGCGTCTCACGCCCGCCGCAGCAATACGTGCAGGTGCGGCGTGATGCTCGCAGAGAGCGCACGGACGATGGCATCGGGGGCGTGTGCCTCGACGTGCGGCAGACGGATGATCGTCGCCGACGGCAGGGCCGCCCCGAGCTCGCGCGCGAGCGCGGTCGCGGCGGCATTCCGGCTCGTGCGCTCGTCCTCCAGCGTAGCGACAGCCTCGAGGACAGCGGCCGGGACGCCTTGTGCGCCCCGTAGCTCTTCGACGTATGCAGCCCCCGGCGAGTCGGCGCGATTGAGGACGATGACCGACGACCGTCGTCCCAGCTTCTCGAGGCGCCCTGCCAGGTAGACCACGTCGTCGCGCGCCGCAGCGGTCGGCGCTGCCACGAGCACGTAGGTCGCTCTTTCGCCGAGCAAGAGCGTCGAAGCTCGCTGGGTGAGGGCGACGAAGCGCTCCCTGACCGTCGCGAGCTCGGCGAAGAGCGCTGCCGTGTCACCGAGCAGGTTCGGTCCCGTGACGCGGGCGAGGAGCCCTTCGACGCGGCTGCTGCCCCAGCGCAGCAGGCCGCGCGAGCGCCGCTCGCCGGGCTTCTCGGCGGCGCGCTGCGCGAGCCCGGCCAGCCAGCCGACGGTGCGGCCGCCCAGCATGGCTGCGAGTCGACCCGGATAGGTCACGAAGTCGACCGCGTGGCGCGAGGGTGCCGTGTCGATGACCACCACATCGAAGGCGCCGCCTGACGAGGCCTGCGCGACGAGATTCATCGCGACGAGCTCGTGGACGCCCGCGGCTGCGTCGGCGAGGCCTTGATAGAGGCGGTTCGAGAGAAGTCGGGCGCGCGATTCGGGCTGGCCCTCGAAGAGGTGCCCGAGGAACGTGTGCATCGAGCGCCGCGGATCGGGCATCAGCGCGAACAGCCTGCCGCCTGCCGAGGCGATGGGGACCGGGGTGACGACGTCGGAGATCGGGACGCCCATCGCACCCGCGAGGCGCCGTGCAGGGTCGATGGTGACGATGAGTGTGCGTGCTCCGGCCGCGGAGGCCGCGAGCGCCAGCGCAGCCGACGTCGTGGTCTTGCCGACCCCGCCACCCCCGGCGCAGACGATCACGAGGGGCTCGGGCGACGCAGGAGGTCGGTCCGTGCGTCTCTTCATGCGGCGCCTTCCGCGCGCAGCCAGCGCGCGACGTCGTCGACGCTCGGATCGACGGGCGCGAGCGGCACGCGCCAGAGCGCATGCTCGCGGTGCAGCAACGCCTCGAGCGCGGCGAGGGCTGCACCGCTCGCCGCTGCGCGGGCCGTGAGCACCTCGGCGAGCGATAGGTACGACGCGGCGAGGGGGCCGGGCGCCTCCGCCCCCGCGCGCGCCTCCAGGAGGGCTGCCTCCGGCACCGCGATCGGCACGCGGTTCACGACGATGCGATCGACGGCCATTCGCGCTTCGTGCTCGATGGACGCGCAGAGCTCCAGGGTCTCTTCCAGGACGAGCGCCTCGGGGAGCGTCACCACGACGATGGACGACTTTCCAGGCGAGAGCAGTTCCTTCGCGACGCGGTCGCAGAGCTCGAACAGTGGACCTTCACCCAGCAAGACCTTGCCTTGCCGGGGTACACGCAGCCACGCGACGCTGTGGCCCGTCGCCGGGAGATCGACGACGACGCGCTGGCTCGGCCTGTCGGAGGCGAGCTGTCGGACCGACTCGAGCATCGCCAGCTCGCGAACCGCCGGGGCCGCGCGCAGCAGAGGCTTCATCGCGAAGTTGCCGAGAGCGAGCTTCGCGAGCGTGGCCGATCCGAACAGCGGCGCGGCGCCGCGCGCCAGCGCCTCTTCGGGGCGGATGACGACGTGCTCCACGCGCGGCCGCGAGCCTCCAAGGGCGCGCCGGCCCGCGTTGCCATCGCCGAACTCGACCAGCGTGGAGCTGCCCCCGAGCTCTGCGGCGAGCGCTGCGAGGCCCGCGGCGACCGTCGTCTTGCCGACGCCTCCCTTGCCCGTCACCAGCAGCACGGGCGCGAGGCCGCGCTCGATCGGGCTGCCACCGACCGAACGAGAAGAGTGCGATTCCATCGAAGCCATGGCTCAGGCGTCTGGCCGCTGCGCCATCGCCCCGATCACGTCGCACATCATGAGCACGTACGCCTCGCGCACGAAGTGGACGTAGCGCGGCGAGCCGAGGCCGACCTGGCGCACGAGCTGCTCGAGCCCCGCCACGGTCTTCCGCCACGATGCCTCGACGTCGCGCGCCGTCCAATCGCCGGTGAGCACCGGCGTCGTGCGGTCCGAAGCGGCGTCTGCGTCGGCGTCCAGCCAGTCGTCGGCGATCTGCACGAACATCGAGACATCGATCATCCACTGGCGCGTCGCCTCGTCGCCGTAGCGCGCCACGGGGAACAGGAGCCCCTCGATGGTGCCCTCGACGCCCGCGAGCCGGTGCCCGAGCCCCGAAGGGTCGGGTTCACCTCGCATGGCGCGGACCTCCGCATGGATCCATGCGCGGACCTTGTCCATCGCGGCATCGAATGCCGCGCGATCGCGCGCGTCGAGCCCTTCGGCCATGGCGCTCGCGAGCGAGGCGGTGAGCGCGAGCTCGGGCGATGTCGGTCGCGCTCGTCCACCGAGGATCTCGACGAGGCGGCGCTCCCGCTCCTCGGGAGGTTCGTCCATGCAGTGATCGAAGACGTGGTCGACGACCACGATGAATGCTGCGATGAGTGCGATGCGGCGGTGCGCGGGGCCGTACGCGAACCGGCCCAGCAAGGTCATCGCCCCTCGCCCGAGGAGCGCAAGCGCAGGCACGGGGAGCGGCAACGCGTTACCGAGCCCCGTGATCGCGCGCACGAGCGGAGGCCGACGTGGCGCGCAGAACAACGCCGTGTAAGGCGCCGACGCGTAGAGATCACACGCGCCGATGCGGAGCTTCTCGTAGAAGGGTAGGCCGAAGAGCGCCGGCCAGCTGCGCGCCACCCGCGGCACGACGTGGAGGTCGAACTGCCTGTGGGCCACCGCGCGTATTCCCAGGGTCAGGTGACGCGCCGATGAGTCGCCCTTGCCCATTGCCGCGCGGAGGAAGGCCACGCGATCGTCACGAGGCGGTAGCGCGACGGTGGCCGAACGGAGGGCAGGAGCGGGATCTGGGTCGCTTCGGGTACCCGTCAAGACCGACTCCGGTGACGCGGGTCTTCG
>JBKJLX010000074.1:0-9105 GCA_046596645.1 Polyangiaceae bacterium | reverse complement strand
CGTCGGGACGCCCGACCACCGCCGCGTCGACCACGCCGGCGATGCCGTAGAGGCAGTTCTCCACCTCCTTCGGGCTCACCTTCTCGCCACGCGACTTGATGATGTCGTCGGTGCGGGCGACGAAATAGAGGTAGCCGTCCTCGTCCATCTTGAACGTGTCACGCGTCCACAGGTGCATCTCGTTCGGGCCAGATCCATCGGGCAGGGCCGGGCTGGGCCGCAGGCGCTTGGCGGTCGCCTCCGGCTTCTCCCAGTAGCCCTTCATCACCTGGGGTGATCGCACCACCAGCTCCCCCGGGGTGTTCGGCGGCAGTCGCTCACCGGTCGCCGGGTTCGCGATGTAGACCTCGAGGTTCGGCATCGCCTTGCCGACCGAGTCGGGGCGCTTGTCGATCTCGCTGGGCGGCAGGTAGCTCACGCGCTTGCACTCGGTGAGGCCGTACATCGAGTAGATGCGCGCGTTGGGGCAGATGCTCTTCAGCGTCGCGATGTGGCTGCCGGAGAGCGCTGCCGCGGTGTTGGTGACGTACTCGATCCCCTCCAGCTTCAGGCCCTTGGCCTCGTACTGCTTGAGGATGGACGCGATGGTCGGCACCACCGGCAGGCCGGTCACCTTCTCGTCGACCAGGCGCTTGAGGATCGGCCCCGGGTACGAGAACGACGGCTCGAGCAGGATGGTCCCGCCGAACTGGTTCACGTTGATCCACTGGTAGAGGCCGTAGTCGAACGACATGGGGAGGAGGTTGGCCACGATGTCCTCGGGCTTGTTCTCCAGGTAGGTCGTGATCGACTCGGTGGCCGACACCATCGCGTGGTGGGTCAGCATGGTGCCCTTGGGGTCGCCTGTGGAGCCCGAGGTGTAGATGATCGCCGCCAGATCGATGGGGATGTTGCGCGCCAGCGGGCGCGTCTCCGGCATGGCGGCAGTGGCCCTGGCGAAGGGGATCAGCTCGACGTCGCCGACCTTCAGCCCCTCCTCCTCCAGGCCGATCACCACCGCGTGCTTCAGGTGCGGCGTCTTGGAGAAGACCTGGTCGTAGATCGACGCCAGCGACACGTCGGTGATCACCGCGCGCGCCCGGCAGTCGTTCAGCATGTAGACGAGCTTGTCGGCCTTGGTCTGCGCGTTGATGGGGCTGAAGATCGCGTCCGCGCGGAGGATTCCCCAGATCGACGCCGCCATCTCGACGTTGTTGTCGAGGTAGAGCACCACACGATCCTGGCGGGCCACCCCGAGCTTGCGCATCAGGTGGCCGACGCGGTTGGCGAGCGAGTCGATCGCCCCCCAGCTCTCGCGCTTGTCCTTGAAGATCACCGCCGTCTTGTCGGGGTGCTTCTGCGCGTTCCGCTCCAGGTACTCCTGGAGCATCGTCGGGATGGAGACGTGCATCGCGAGCTCCTTGAAGAGGACGAGGCCTCCTCTGGCTTAGGCGGCCTTGGACGCGACGTACTTCACGATCGCGTCGACGCTGTCGAAGTTGTCGGGCGTCGCCTCATCGTTGGTGACCTCGAAGCCGAACGTCTCTTCGAGGAACAGGATGAGCTCAAGGACGCGCGCCGAGTCGACGATGTGCGCTCGCTCGAGCGACACCTCGTCCTTCAGCGACGTGGGGTCGAGCCCCGCCATGTAGCTCTCCAGGATGAAGCCGCGGACCTTCTCTCTGATCTCGTTCGGCGTGGGCATATCGGCGGGATCATAGTCGACGGCGAGACGCCCGCCATGCCTCCTCGATCTTCCCGACTACTGAAAGTACGACGCCGGGCGACGCTCGCGCACGAGCTCGACGCGCCCGTCCTGCTTGACCAGCTCGGGCGGGGTGTCGTGGCTCAGGAAGAGGAGGGGGCTGGCGGCGAAGCTATAGGCGCCGCACCGGTCGAAGACGACCAGGTCGTCGATCTCCGCACGCGGCATCTCGATGGCGCGGGCCATGGAGTCGATGGGGGTGCACAGCGGACCGACCAGGTCATGCACCGCCTTCTCCGCCTCGGGGTGGCTGGCGTTCATGATGGGGTAGTTCTTCTTGATGACCTGGCCGAAGTTGCCGGTCGCCGGGAAGCAATGGTGCATCCCCCCGTCGAGGATCGCGAAGCGCTTGCCACGCGTCTCCTTGATGTCGACCACGCGGCAGATGTACGCGCCGTACTCGGCGATCATGAAGCGTCCGAGCTCGAGCAGGAACCGCGTCTTGCCGAAGCGCGGCTCGGCGCTGCGGAAGCTTTCCAGGGCCTCGCCGAAGGCGCCCATCAGCTCCTCCAGCGGCATCGCCTGCTGACCCGGGAAGTAGGGGATGCCGAAGCCGCCGCCGAGGTTCACCACCTCGGGCGTGATGTCGAAGCGGTCGCAGAGGCGCTTGGCGATGGCGAGCGTGCCGCGTGCGTTCTCGACGATGGCCGAGGCCTCGAGGCAGTTGGTGCCGGAGAAGACGTGGACGCCCAGGATCTTCACGCCGGGCGTCTTCAGCGCCTCCTCCATCACGCCCTCGGCCTCCTCCTCCGGGATGCCGAACTGCGAGGGGAGGCCACCCATCTTCATGGGGAACTCCTTGGGCGTGGCCATGGGGTTCACGCGCAGCGTGGCCCCGATGGTGACGCCGAGCTGCTTCGCGATCTTCGACGCGCGGCGCAGCTCGGTCGGGCTCTCGATGGAGAGGATGCGTACGCCGGCCTTCGCCGCGCGCTCGATCTCCTCGTCGTTCTTGCCGGGACCGGCGAAGCTCATCACCGAGGGCGACCACACCTTCACGGCGAGGTCCAGCTCACCGGCGCTGGAGATGTCGAGCCCCTGCACCTCGGGCTTGAACGAAGCGAGCACCTTCTTGTTCGCGTTGGCCTTGGCGCAGTAGAGAAGATCGACGCATGCGGGGAGGAGCGCGCGCAGCTTGCGCGCGTGGGCGATCGCCGCGTCCATGTCGTAGACGTAGAACGGCGTCTTGTACTGGGCGGCCAGCGCCTCGAGGTCGAGCTGCGCGATGTCCATGGCGGGCAAGGCTTCCCTTCCCGCGGCCTCCGCGCAAGGCGCGATCGCACGAACGCCAGGACGCCCCGGCGCGGCGGAACGCCCCAGCCGGCCCGGAGGCCCTCAATCGGTCGCGGGGACCGGGGGCGGCGGCGGGACGGAGGGTTTCGCGACCGGCTGGGCGATCGGCCCCGGCGGCGTATCCGGCGTCATCCTCTTCACCACGCGGGCGGGGTTGCCGGCCACCACCGCGTCCGGCGGGATGTCGGTGCGGACCACGCTGCCGGCGCCGATGATCGCTCGGGCGCCGATGCGGACGCCCTTGAGGATGGTCACGTCCCGGCTGATCTGGACGTTGTCCTCGATCACCACGGCCGCGATCTCCGCCTCCGTCGCCGGGACCTCCCAGATGGGGCGGTTGGGGTTGTAGTTGGAGTGCCCGTCGGTGTCGGCGATGTAACAGCCGCCGCCGATGGAGGCGAAGTCGCCGATCTCGACGCTCTTGGCGACGACGAACGTGGTGCCGTGGCCCACGAAGACGCCGTTGCCGATCTTCAGCACGCAGTCGCGCGAGCGGTTGGCCTTGATGCCCACCTGGCCGGAGAACCGGATGTCGTTCCCCAGGATGATGCGCGGCGTGCCCTGGATGTAGGGGATGCGATCGACGGTGATGCGCTGCCCGTATTTCTCGCACTGCGCGAGGAAGGCGGGCGTCGCGATCAGTGTTCGACGCGCGAGCTCGTACGCCTCGCGGGCGATGACGTCGGCGTTGGCGATGGCGCGGAACAGCCACCGCGTCCCCAGGCCGGGCCGGATCGCCTGGCCGTAGAGGACCTTCTTGGCGATCGGCCGCGCGATCTCCTTGAGCCGCTTCTCCACGTCCACCCGGTCGAACTTCATCGTGCCTCGCTGCCGTCGCACGCTAGTTTTCGGACGGGGCACTGTCAAAGCCTGGGCCCCATTCCATCGATGGTGTGACGGTGACGCCTGCGAGCACGCGTCGGGCCTCGTCATCGCCGACCACCCGAAGATGCAGTGACCGCCACGGCCCGCGCGGTGCGGCGCACAAGGTGCGATGCGACGGGCGCCTCCGATGGTAGGTTCGCCGGCGTCAGGCGCGGGAACCTCCTCGCGCCGCCGCGGTCCGAGGTCCTTCGATGCGAACCCCTCTCCTGATCCTGGTCGCCGTCCTTGCCCTCGCCGGATCCGCCGGCTGCGCGGGGGTCGGCAAGCCCATCCAGCAGCTGCCGAGCTGGCACGGGACGGAGAAGCCCGACGAGGTCGTGGGCGAGGACGAGGAGCCGCCCCAGCGCGATCCCTGGGCGGTCGAGGGCATCCTCCGCGAGGAGCAGCTTCCGCTGCTGAAGGGCCCGCAGCCGGCGATGGCCGACGTCGCGCTGGCCGACCCGCCCGAGGGCGTGCCCGCGCCGCCCGCCAGCTGCGAGGCGCTGGCGCGCCACCCGGTGGGCCGCGAGGCCTGCGCCGACATGCCGGCGGCCAAGGCCAAGCTCGACGCGGCCCTGCAGGTCGAGGACGCCACGAAGCGCGATCAGGCGCTGGCAGCGGCCGAGACCTGCGCTGGGCTGCCGCCGGGCCTGGTGCGCTCGCTGCGCGCCGAGCTGGCGCCGCCGGAGTGCGGCGACGCCATCGTGCGGCCTTTCTTCGCGGGGAAGCCGGCGAACGTCAATGGCTCGATCCAGCACGCGCTGGTCGGCTACGCGCTGGCTGCGCGCCTGCAGCGCGCCGTCACGCCGGCGCCCAGGCTCGACGCGCCGTTCACCAAGGAGCGGGTCGCCGACTTCCACAAGGGGCCGCTCCGCACCTGGCTCGATGCGCAAGCCAAGGCGGTGCAGACGCTGTCGGCGCAGGGCTCCCAGCTCGGCTCCTACGGCAAGGGCGTGGTGGCGACCGCTGCCGGCAGCGCCGACCTGCGCCTGGTCGACGCCGTGCGCAGCGTGCCCATCCCCGACGACTTCAAGAAGGACGCCGAGCTGTCCGAGGCCTACTACGCCAGCCTCGACGAGGCGCTGGAGCCGCGCAAGGCGCGCGGCCGCGACGGCGCGCTGGTCGGTCTGCGGGAGATGGACATGGCCGGCGTCATTCGCGACCGGCGGACCGACGAGGCGCGCGCCCTGCTCGGCAAGCTGTACGGGGGCCGCCGGGTCGACGCGCTCGACGCGCTGTCCTTGCCGCCCCTCCCCGAGGCCCCGAAGAAGACCGTCGATCAGCGGCTGGCTGCGGCGCTGCCTACCTTCCACGCCGGCCAGGTCCTGGCACCGGAGCTCGCTCTCGACGAGGGCGTGCTGCGGAACCTGCTGGAGCGTGGCCTGCCCATCGCGCACCGCGCCCAGCTGAAGGAGAAGGTGAAGAGCCTGTCGCCCGTCGCGCTCGGCCTCCTGGCGCGCGGCCGCGTGGCGCTCGGGATCCGCACCTGGCACGCCGTCGACTTCGACGAGGCGATCGCGGCGATCCAGCTGGTGCCGGAGACCGAAGCGCGCCCGGATCACCGCGTGCTCCTCGCGATCTCGCTCGCCATGCGCAACGGGCCCGACGACATCGTCGAGCTGATGAAGGCGGCCGGCGCGCCGCCCCGGAAGTTCGGCGACGTCCGCGCTCTGGACGAGGTGGCGAACGGCGCCGGCTCGCTCTCCCACCACGCCGCGTTCGACTCGGCGCTCATTCGCGAGCTCGCGGCGCCGCACATGGCGCCCGGCGCCTACTTCCGCGACGTCGCAGAGCGCTGGCGCAAGGCCGAGCGCATGGCGAAGGACGACAAGGCGAAGTCGGTCGCGGCCGACCGCGCGAGCGCGATGGACGCGCTGGCGGCGGAGCTCACGACGAAGCGATGAGACGCGCGAGCCTGCTCGCTCTCCTCAGGCTCTCCGCCACGTCGGCGTGCAGGGTCGTGACCCCCACGACAGGGCCTGGCGGCGACATCGGGGACGGAGCCACCCACCGTCAGCCCCGCGACAGCGGCGGCGCGAGCTCGTCCCAGCTCGGCGTCGAGGCGCCGGCGTCCACCGTGAGGTGACGCAGACGCAGCACGACCCGCGTCACCGGCGAGGTGTGAGAGAAGTTCGAGACGCTCTTCTTCGTCTGTTCGAAGACCGCCTCCGTCCCCGGGCGGGGGAACGGGTGCGACAGGTGCGTGACCTTCTCGTTCTCGACGAACTGGCCACCGACCAGGCGCGCCCCGATGAGGGCGTGGTCCTTCACCGGCGCGCGCGTCGAGGGCGAGAGCACCTCGATGCAGCGCATGTTGGCGTCGATGCCGTAGACGTTGTTCTGGGTCCATACCTCGAGCATGCGCCAGGGGCGATCGACGGTCGGCTGCACGCGCACCTCGTGCACGAGCTCGACCTCGACGGCAGGGACCTTAGAGAAGCGATCGGCCGGGGGCGGGGCCCCGGGAGGGGTCGCAGAGTCCGTCATGGTGACGCCAACGTAGCCGAACTACCTTCGTCCTCACCATGCGCTGCACCGCCCTAGCCCTGGCCGCCGTCCTCTCCACCGTGCTGTCCACCACCGTGCTGGCCGCTTGCGGCGACGACACCGCCGGGGCTGGAGGCACCGGCGGTGGCGGGACCGGCGGCGAGGCGACGACGGGCAACGGCGCGACGACGTCGAGCACCTCCGGCGCCGACGGCGGCGCGGGCCCGACCAGCAGCAGCAGCAGCGGCGAGGGGGGCGACGGCCCCTCGGGCACCACGGTCGGCACCGGCGGCGACAGCGGCACCGGCGGGGCCGAGCCGGTGCTGGAGGAGGTCCACCTGATCGGTCGCAGCGAGCTGGCGGACGGCGGCCCGCGCTTCGGCTGGTCTGGCACCACCATCCGCACCCGCGTGGACGGCGCCGCGCTCGACGTCGCCTTTGCGTCCGCACCGGCCGGCATCTGGTTCGAGGTCGAGATCGACGGCGCGAGCGTCGGCACGTTCGCCACCGCCTCCGGCGCGTCCACCCAGCGCATCGATCTCCCGAGCGCGGGTCTACACGACGTCGCCGTCGTCCGCCGCAACGAGGCGTTCTTCGGCAACGTCACCCTGCAGGGGGTGACCGCCGCCGACGGCGGCACGCTGGTGCCGACCCCGGTGCGCAGCCGCCGCCTGGAGTTCATCGGCGACTCCCTCACCGCCGGCTACGGCGTCGAGTGCGCCAGCGCGGAGGAGAACTTCAGCGGCGCCACCGAGTCCGCCTACGCCGCGTACGCCGGCGTCGCCTCGCGCGCGCTGGAGGCCGACGCCCACGTCATCGCGTGGTCGGGCAAGGGCATGGTGAGGAACTGCTGCGGCAACACCGACCCTCCGCTGCCCGGCGTCTACGGTCGGACCCTCGGCAACGAGGACGGCTCGACGTGGGATTTCACTCGGTGGACACCGGACGCGGTGGTGGTGAACCTCGGCACCAACGACTTCAACGGCGGCGTGGACCCCGACGCCTTCGTCGAGGGCTACACGGCGTTCCTCGGCCTCCTCCGCGATACCTACCCCGAGGCGCCCATCGTCGCCGTGACCTGGGGCCACTGGGGCGCCGGCAACGAGGCCCTGGTGACCCAGGCGGTGACCGCCTCCGGCGACCCGCTGGTCACCACCACCCGCTTCGTCATCGACGGAGGCGAGGGCCTCGGCTGCGACTACCACACCAACGAGGTCACCAACGCGCGGTTCGGCGCCGAGCTCGCGGTGACGCTGGGCGACCTGCTCGGCTGGGAGAGCCGCTAGCTCCTGCGACGCGAGACCGGCGCCGTCGCCCCTCCACCGGCCGCCGCGGTGGGCGCCGCGCTCGGTCGAGGGCGCTGGGGCGGCCGCGCGATGGCGTGGGCCAGCTCCTGCACCGCCGAGTCGAGATCGAAGGCCGCGCGCAGGCGGCCGGCCTCCGCGAGCTTCGTCGCCACCACCTCGATCGCCGGGGCGCCCTGCGCGTCCGCCGCCTCGCGGAGGAGGCGCGAGAGCTCGCGGGCGTCGGGCCGCGTCAGCGGGTCCTTGGCCAGGCTCCGCGCGACGACGTCGCTCACCACCTCGGGAACGCCCTCGCACACGTCGCCCAGGCGCGGTGCCGGCTGCTCGAGGTGGGCCCGAACCAGCGCCATCAGCGCCGTCCCTCCGAAGGGCGGCTCGCCCGCGATCATCTCGTGGATCACCACCGCCAGCGCGTAGACGTCGGTGGCGCCGGTGACCGGCGTGTCGTCCATGAACTGCTCGGGCGCCATGTAGCGCGGGGTGCCGACGATCTGCCCCGTCTTCGTCGCGTGGGTCGGCTCGTCGTGCACCTTGGAGATGCCGAAATCGAGGACGCGCACCCCGGTCGAGCCGGCGGTGAGCATCACGTTGCCTGGCTTGATGTCGCGGTGGACGACGCCGGCAGCGTGCGCGGCGGCCAGCACCGAGGCCATGCCCTCCCCCAGGCGGAGCGCTGCAACGAGATCGATCTGACCGGTCGCCTGCGCCTCCTGCAGGGTGCTGCCCTTCACGTACTCCATCAGGTGATACATGCGGCCGTCATCGCTCACGTCGACGTGCAGGCAGCGCACGACGCCCGGATGATCGACCGCACTGAGCGCCGACGCCTCGGCCGCGAAGCGCTGCAGCGTGGCGGCGTCCGCCGGCCCGTCGGCGCGGAGGCGCTTCACCGCGACCTGCCGACCCGTCAGCTCGTCGTCGCCCAGGTAGACCTCGCCCATGCCGCCTGCGCCCAGCAACCGGCGGATGACGACACGGCCCGCAAACAGGGTGCCGGAGAGCAGCGGCGCGTCGGCGCCGCGCCCGGCGTCGCGCAGGGCGCGCACCAGCTCCTTGGCGCGGCCGCGCACCTTGACGCGGAGCTGCGCGTCCAGCGCCTCGACCTCCTGCGACCGCTGGAGGATCTCGTTCAGCTGCACCTCGACCTTGCGCTCCAGCGTCTCGTTGAGGCGCGTCAGCTCGTCCTGCCGTGCCTCCAGCTCCGCCTTCTGATCCGCGATGAGGCGCCGGCCTGCGATCTCGCGCAGCTCGGTGCGGACCAGGAGACGCGAGAAGCCGAAGGCGACCAGGGCGACGGCGGTGGTGGTGGTCGCCACGGCGCGGCGCGCATCCACGGCCTGCTCGAGCAGCTCCACCGTGACCGCGAAGACGCCGGCCGAGCCGAGGTAGGCGGCGATGGCGGAGGAGAGGCGG
>JBKJLX010000348.1:0-4653 GCA_046596645.1 Polyangiaceae bacterium | reverse complement strand
CCAGCTCGCTGCCCTGCCTGCCCGGCAGATGACGCCCTTCGCCGAAGAGCTCCTCGACGAGCCGATCCGCTGGAGGACTGTCCGGGCGTCCGCATCGTCGAGTGGAGGCCGCTGGACGGGCAGGAGGCGACGACCGGTCCGACGCCCGCCGCGGTCGAGGTCCTCTCCACCGTCTGTGCGGTCGCAGTCGACGCGTTCGTCGCGGGCGAGCTGCCCTTCCACGTGCCGCCTTCGAGCGGGCGGCGCATCGACGTCAGTCTGTTGCCGGCGGGGCAGATCGGGCCGGTCGCGCGTAGGTGCGCCGCGGCGGCGGCCACAGGATGCGTCGGGGCTCGGTTCTTGGGGATCATGGTGCTTTCCTGCGCCTCCTGAGTCCTGCGACGGACGCCCGCCCAGTCCGTGGTAGTCGACGATCTCCACGTCGGTCGCGGTGCCACTCGTGCTCCTCAAGGGTCCGGTTCGATGACCATCGCGTCCAGCTCGTCGCCGAGGCGCGTGAGATCGCTGCGCTTCACGACCACCGCGTCCTTGGGCCGCCAGTCGATGGTGCCCACCTTCATCACCACGTCGCGCTCGCCCAGCGCCTGATCGAGGAGCTGGTAGCCGACGCGGCGGGTGTCGTCGTGGTCCTGCATCAATGCGGGGTCGAAGTAGAGGGCGACGCCGACCTTGGCGCCCTGCCGGTGAAGGGCGAACTCGACCTGCTCCGGCGCCACCACCAGATCGCCCAGCGTGACGGGCACCATCGGCCGCCGCCTCTGGCGGAGCTCGACGAGCCTCCACCGCGGGAGCGGCGGCGCGCCCGCCACCAGCGAGCGCACCACCGGGAACGCAGTGCGGTTGCCGCCCGCGCTGATCACCAGCTGGCGCGCGCCCTCGCCTTTGGGGCCCACGTCCAGCTCGAGATCGGCGTGGATCGCGGCCAGACGCGATCGCGCCGCCTCGGCGACGCGCAGCGGATCGGGCTCGGCGTGGAGCGTTGCCTCGCTGGCAATGAACCAGGTCCAGAAGGCGCGCTCCGTCTCGGCCGAGGTCCGGCTGCGATGGGCGCCGACCGGCTCGCGCGGCGGCCTCGGCGGCTCGCCGCCGCATGCGGCGACGAGCACGGAGAGGAGCAGCGCCGCGGGCGCCACTGTCGAGGGACGCCGCGCGCGTGTCACACGGCCTTGAGGGTCGCCTTCAGCTCGATGCTCTTCACGCCGGCGAGGGCCTTCGCCACCGGGCAGCCCTTCTTGGTCGCCTGGGCGACCTCCTGGAACTTCGCGTCGTCGATGCCGCTGGCCTCGACCTCGGTGGTGAGGTGGATCGAGGTGATGGAGAAGCCCTCACCGTCCTTGTCGAGCTTCACGTCGGCCCCGGTGCGGATGCTGCGGGGCGTGGCGCCCGCTTTCTCCAGACCGAGCGAGAGCGCCATCGAGAAGCAGCCCGAGAGCGCGGCGCCGATCACCTCCTCCGGGTTGCTGCCCGCCTGACCCTCGAAGCGCGTCCCCAGCGAGAACGGCACCTCGGTGCCGTTCGCCGGCTTCATCACGCCCTTCCCGGCCTTGATCGTCCCGTCCCACTGCCCCGTCGCCTTGCTGATGCCCATGGTCGTGATCTCCTCGGTTGCTGGAAGGCGCGGAGGATGGCACGAGGCCCGGCGAGGTCGAGCCTGAACGAGGAAGCAAATTTGGCCGTGCTGGTCCGGTTGACCTAGGGACGTCGGGCACGATGTGCAGGATGGTCGGCGTGGTCGCGGAGCGGCCGGTGTCCCTGCGGGCGCTCCTGGATGAGACGCCCCGCAACCTGGCGTCGCTGTCGCTCGAGCACCCCGACGGCTGGGGCGTCGCCTCGGTGAGCCGCGATGGCTGGGCGGTCGAGCGCGGGCTCGACTGCGCGGCGCGATCGGCGCGCTGGCGGGAGGTGGTCCAGAAGGCGGAGGCGCCGCTCGCCATCGCGCACGTGCGACGGCGCACCGTGGGGCCGGTGGCGCTGGAGAACACCCACCCGTTCCGGCGCGGCCGCTTCGTGTTCGCGCACAATGGCACCATCGAGGACACCGCCTCCCTCGTGACCACCACCCGTCGCGAGCATCTGGCGGCGACCGCCGGTGACACCGACAGCGAGCGGCTCTTCGCCTTCATCCTCTCCCGCATCGAGGACGCGCGCGACGTGCAGGCGGGCCTCGCGGTCGCCGTGCGGAGCCTCTCGCGCCTGGGTCGCCGCGCCTCGGCGACCTTCCTGCTCTCCGACGGTGTCCGGCTCTTCGCCTACCGCCAGGGTCGCTCGCTCTACGCGCTGGCGCGCGACAGGGGCACCCGCACGTCCTCGGTATGCGTCGCCAGCGAGCCGCTCACCGACGAGCCGTGGCTCGAGGTGCCGGAGGGTACGCTGGTGGCCATCGAGGCGACGTCGCGCCCGCGCGTGGTTCCCCTGGTCGCCGCGGCCTGATCCGGCGCGGCTGGCCGGATCGCTCTCGGGAACGATCGCCTCACTCTGCCTCTACTCCGCGGCGTGCGCCTCGGGCGCGCCGCTCGCGCGCATCTCCTCGTCGGGGATCGGCTCGACCTCGATCGGCACCACGCGGTACATCGGGCCATCGGGAAACGATCGCCGGAGGAGCGGCGCCGCCACGTTGTAGACCGGCGTTCCGCGCGCGTGCGTCTTCCCCTCCAGGGTGCCGCGGTGCGCGTGACCGTGGAACACCGCCGCCACCGCGGTACGACTCAGCGGCTCCTCCAGGCGGCTGCAGCCGAGGAAGGCATGAATCTCCTCCGGCTCGCCCATGACGGTCGCGCGGATCGGGGCGTAGTGCATGAGCACGACGCGCGTCGGCACCATGCGCAGACGGGCCAGCGCCGTCTCCAGCTTCAGTTCCTCGTCGATCGCCTCCTGAACGAAGCGCTTGGTCGCGGCCTCGCCCCAGTGGCCGAGGGTGCCGCGCCCGAAGCCCCCCGCGAAGCCCTTGATGCCAGCGAAGCCGATGCCCTTCAGGACGGTGGTACCCCCGTCGAGGACCTTCACCCCGGCGTCGGTCAGGGCGGTGGTGACGTCCTCCGGCTTGCCGACCTCGTAGTCGTGGTTGCCGAGGACGGCGACCATCGGGATGCGAACGACCATCAGCTCGCGGACGAGCGTCTTCACCTCCTCCGGCGTGCCGTAGTCGGTCAGGTCACCGCAGAGGAGGAGGATGTCCGCCGCGTCGTTCACGCTCTGCAGCGCAGAGGCGATCTTGCCGGTCGACTCCTTCGAGCAGTGGAGATCCCCGACGGCAGCGAGGCGGACGGTCTGCGTCATGGCCTCGCGGTGCAGCAACGTACGTACCAGCATGGGGCGTGGTTCTTGCGACATTCCCCGATGTGCAAGCACCTGATTCGACCAAGGGTTTGCGTGGCCGACGACCCAGCCCGGTGCGCGCGTTCTCCCACGCGCCAGCGATCCCGGACCGACCCTCCGTGGATCACGCGACGATCCAGGTCAGCGAGGGTGCCGGTGCGTTCTACGTCGACGTGCTGCGCAAGCTCGACGCAGCTGGAGTGCCCTTCCTGGTCGGTGGGGCGTTTGCGCTCGACTGCTACGCAGGTGTGGCGCGAGAGACCAAGGATCTCGACCTCTTCGTCATGCGAGAGGACTGGGACCGGGCGGCCGAGGTCATGCGCGACGTCGGGTATTCGGTGGAGCTGCCGTTTCCGCACTGGCTGGGGAAGATCAAGCACGCCGACGGTCACTTCGTCGACGTCATCTACAACTCCGGCAATGGACTGACCTCGGTCGACGAGGAGTGGTTCGAGCACGCGCGGCAGACGCAGGTGCTGGGCGTCCCGGTGCTGGTCTGTCCGCCGGAGGAGACGATCTGGTCCAAGGCGTTCGTGATGGAGCGCGAGCGCTTCGACGGCGCCGACGTGGCCCACCTCTTCCGCGCCTGGGGCGCGCGCATGGACTGGCCGCGCCTCATCAATCGCTTCGGCGACGGCTGGCGCGTGCTCCTGGCCCACCTGACGCTGTTCGGGTTCATCTACCCCGGAGAGCGCGACAAGATCCCGGAGTGGGTCATGGCGCAGCTCACGAACCGCCTGGCGGAAGAGCATCACGCGCCGACCCACGAGGACGCGCGGTGCCAGGGCACGCTGGTGTCGCGCGAGCAGTACCTCATCGACGTACAGCGGTGGGGCTACCGTGACGCTCGTCTCGAACGAGAGGGCGGGACGATGACTTCGCAGGAGGTCCGCGTCTGGACCGACGCGATCAAGAGGCGGTGAGCCGGCGCGCCCCGGCAGACCCCCGCGCCATCGTCCCCGCCTGGAATCACTCCAGCGGCGCGTTCGCGGCGCTCGGCGTCGCGGCGGTGACGCCGAAGTCGCCGGTGCCATCGGGGAGCCGGCCCCACGTGGTGGGCTCGATCGCGGCGTTGCCGGCGATGTCGACCTGCTGCAGCACCGAGTCGTCCGGCGCGAGCAGGAAGACGATGTCCCCATCGGCCGTGGAGAGGCCCCAGCCCGTGTGGAAGCAAGGCGCGGCGCCCGGCGCGCACGTCTCCTGCGGGCCCTCCAGCAGCGGGTCCTGATCGGCGAGCACGAAGAGGAAGCCGCCGGCGCCGACGATCGCCGCCTCCCCCTCGAACGTCACCGCGCCCGTGAGCTTCGGCGTTCCCGGCGCGTCCTTGTCCTGGTCGGC
>JBKJLX010000842.1:0-8270 GCA_046596645.1 Polyangiaceae bacterium | reverse complement strand
GACCGTTCCGCCACGCCCGCGGGGATCCGTCTCACTCGTTCCGAGGCCCACGCCAACCCGTCCCGTCCCTCGCGCGTGCCCGCGCCGCGGCACGCACCCTGCACGGGCGCGCGGCGCGAACCGCGGGAGCGGGCGCGAGGAGAAGGACGGAATGAGCAAGGCGACGAGCGGCACCCAGACGGCGACGAGGCACGGCAGCGGCGGTGAGACGCACCAGGCGGGGGGCGAGGGCGCCCTCACCACCAACCAGGGCACGCCGGTCGGCGACAACCAGAACTCGCTGAAGGGAGGCGCGCGCGGGCCGACGCTCCTCGAGGATTTCATCCTTCGCGAGAAGATCACCCACTTCGATCACGAGCGCATCCCGGAGCGCATCGTCCACGCGCGCGGCTACGGCGCGCACGGCTTCTTCCAGGCCTACCCCTCGGCGGCGAAGCTCTCGCGGGCGGCGTTCCTCCAGGACCCGGCGGCGAAGACGCCGGTCTTCGTGCGCTTCTCCACCGTCGCAGGCAGCGAGGGCTCGGCCGATCTGGCGCGTGACGTGCGCGGCTTCGCGACCAAGTTCTACACCCAGGAGGGCAACTTCGACCTGGTGGGCAACAACATCCCGGTGTTCTTCGTCCAGGACGCGATGAAGTTCCCCGACCTGGTCCACTCGGTCAAGCCGGAGCCGGATCGCGCCTTCCCCCAGGCGGCCTCGGCGCACGACACCTTCTGGGACTTCGCCTCCCTGATGCCGGAGACGACCCACATGCTGATGTGGGCCATGTCGGACCGCGGCATTCCCCGCTCGTTCCGGATGATGGAGGGCTTCGGAGTCCACACGTTCAAGCTGGTCGACGCAAAGGGCAACTGGCAGTTCGTCAAGTTCCACTGGCGCCCGATCCTGGGCAGCTTCTCGGTGGTGTGGGACGAGGCGCTCAAGATCAACGGCGCCGACCCCGACTTCCACCGCCGCGACCTGTGGGATGCCATCCAGGGCGGGGACTTCCCGGAGTACGAGCTCTCGGTGCAGGTCGTCTCCCCGGAGGAGGCAGACAAGCTCGACTTCGACGTCCTCGACGCGACCAAGCTCATCCCGGAGGAGATCGTCCCCCTGACCCCGATCGGGAAGATGACGCTCGACCGCACGGTCGACAATTTCTTCGCCGAGACCGAGCAGGTCGCCTTTTGCCCCTCGCACATGGTCCCGGGCATCGACTTCAGCGACGACCCGCTGCTCCAGGGCCGGCTGTTCTCGTACCTCGACACCCAGCTGAAGCGCCTGGGCAGCCCCAACTTCCACGAGATCCCGATCAACAGGCCGAAGTGCCCGTTCGCCAACTTCCAGCGCGACGGCCACATGCGCATGGGCAACCCCAAGGGGCGCGTCAGCTACGAGCCCAACAGCCTGTCGCCGACCGGGCCCCGCGAGGACGCCGCGGCAGGGTTCGCGACCGTTCCGCAGTCGGCGCACGGCGAGAAGCAGCGCGTCCGCCCGGAGAGCTTCGCCGATCACTTCTCGCAGGCGCGCCAGTTCTGGACCTCGATGACCGCGCCGGAGAAGGGTCACATCGTCTCCGCCTTCGCCTTCGAGCTCGCCAAGGTGGAGACGATCGCCATCCGCACGCGCATGCTCGGCAACCTCACCCACGTGGCGACCGATCTGGCCGACCGCGTCGCCGCTGCGCTCGGGATGGAGGGCCAGGCCGACGCGACGAAGCCGGCGGCACCGGCAAAGGACCTGCCCGCTTCCCCCTCGCTCAGCCTGATCGCCAAGGCGCCGAAGTCGATCAAGGGCCGCAAGCTCGGGGTGCTGATCACCGACGGAGCCGACGACGCCCTTCTCGCCGCGATCGGTGCCGCCGCCAAGGCGGAGGGCGCAAAGGTGCAGCTGGTGGCTCCCAAGGTGGGCGGCGTGAAGACCGCGGGCGGCCAGAAGCTGCCCGCAGATCACGCGCTTGCCGGTGCGCCTTCGGTGCTGTTCGACGCGGTGCTGCTGGTGGTCTCCGACGCCGGGGCGAAGCAGCTCCTCGGCGAGGCGGCAGCGGTCGACTGGGTCCGCATGGCCTACGGTCACCTCAAGGTGATCGGTCACGTCGCGGCCGCGAAGCCGCTGCTCGATGCGGCGCTGGTGACGGCGGACGCGGGCGTCCTCGCGGTGGACGCGAAGACCCTCGCGCCCTTCATCACCGCGGCCAAGCAGCACCGCATCTGGGACCGCGAGCCGAAGGTGCGGACCCCGGTCTGATGATCCGGCGGGCCCTCGTGCGACGTCGTCGCCCGTCCGGCGCGAGGTCACACGAGGGGCGCGCCTTTCGCGCCGGTCGGGTGGCCCGTCGGGTGCTAGAAGCCGGGACACCATGAAGCCCGTCATCCAGCCCGGGTCCAGCGCCTGGCGCGTCCTCCCGGTCGATCGCGCCGCCGTCCTGGTCGACGGCGAGGACTACTACCGCGCCTTCCACCAGGCTGCGCTGCGCGCCGAGCGCTCGCTGCTCCTCTGTGGCTGGCAGTTCGACAGCGCGACCGAGCTGCTCCGCGGCGAGGACGCCGCCGGCGCCGCCGCGCCGCTGAAGCTGCTCGATTTCCTGGAGTGGCTGGTGAAGAAGAAGCCCGACCTCCACATCCACCTCCTGGCGTGGAACTTCCACGTGGTGTTCGCGCTGGAGCGCCAGTGGATGCAGGAGTGGATCTTCAACTGGAAGACGCACGATCGCATCCGATTCCATTTTGACGGCCACCACCCCGACGCTGCCAGCCACCACCAGAAGTTCGTGGTGATCGACGGGCGACGGAGCTTCCTCGGCGGGATGGATCTGTGCTTCCACCGCTGGGACCGGCGCAAGCACTCGGACCCCGACGATCTCCGCGCCGATCGCGGCTTGCAGTACAACCCGTTCCACGACGCGCAGATCCACCTGGAGGGCGCCGAGGTCGGCGGCGCCCTGACCGAGCTCTTCGCGGCGCGGTGGAACGCCTCGGGCGGCAAGCCGAAGATGGCGCTGAAGGATCACGCCGCGATCGCTCTCGACGACGGCTGGGTGCCGCGCGACGGCGTGCCGATCGCCGCGCACGCCGTGGCCCTCAGCAGGACCGACCCCTACGGCGCTCCGGCGCTGGTGGAGCCGTGCGAGGTTCGCGAGGTGGAGCGCCTTCACCTCGACGCGATCGCCGCCGCGGACCACAGCATCTACATCGAGACCCAGTACCTGAGCTCGCGGGTCGTCGGCGAGGCGCTGGTCGCGCGCCTGCACGACGTGGCGCGGCCGGTGGAGATCACGCTCGTCACCAACCCGCACGCCGAGTCCCCCAAGGAGGACATCGCGGTCGGGCTCTCCCAGGCGAAGATCATGCGCGACATCCGGCGCGCCGCCGACGGTACGCCCCACACGCTGGCGGCGTTCCACGCGCTCCCCGCATGCAAGGAGGGCGAGCCGCAGCGCTCCACGTACGTGCACTCGAAGCTGATGATCGTGGACGACGTGTGGCTCACCGTGGGGTCGGCGAACCTGACCAACCGCAGCATGGGGTTCGACACCGAGCTGCACGCCTCGTTCGAGGTCGGGCTGAGCCTGCCCGGCGGGCGCGGGGCCGATGCGCCCGACGGCTCGCTGGAGGCGTCGATCCGCCACCTGCGCTGCGAGCTGGTGCGCGAGCACGCCGGCCTCGACCTGGCGGAGGAGGCCTGCGGCGGTCGCTCGCTGCTGGCGATGGCGGGGCGCGGCGAGGGGCGCCTCCGACCGCACCCGCAGCCGACCGCGAAGGACCTCGAGATCCTCGACGAGGTCGAGCCCCAGGCGCTCCCCTTCGACCCCGACGGGATCGAGAACAGCGCCGAGGAGCGCGAGCTCTTCCGCGGCGGTATTGGCGGTGCGCTGCGCGCGGTGGCGGCGATCGCCTCGAAGTGACGCTCTGCAGGGTGTCTCTACGGGGCCGACCGGCGGCCGGTCGGATGTCCGTTCCCTCGTGCAGGTGAAGGTGTACCCGGAGGGCTCCGTGGACGCGGCGGCGCTCCTGAAGAAGCTCTTCGGCTGACCTGCGGCGGCGACCGGCCGCGGTCGCCGAGCGTCAGCCCTTGGCGCCGGAGACCACGCGCGCCTCGCGCCGCTCCCAGCGCAGCTTCGCCTTGACCTTCTCGTCCTCGCGCGTGCGCAGACGCGCGCCGGGCGGGAGCGCGGCGAGCAGCCGCTCGGTCGTCGCCGTCACCTCCGCCACCGCCGCGTCGAAGGCGGCCTTGTCGGCGGCGCTGGGACGGACGGTGCCACTCACCTTGCGCACGTACTGCAGCGCAGCGGCGGCGATCTCGTCAGGGGTCGACGGGGGCTGGAAGTCGCGGAGGACGCGGATGTTGCGGCACACGCGGGGAGTGTAGCCGCGGGGCGGACCCGAAAAAGTGGGGGAGCCTGGAGCGTGGCCCGCGAATTTAGCCGGCCAGGCTGGCTTCGATACCCTCCGCCCATGCGTGACAAAGTTGCCGCCTTCCTAGAATCACAGGCCGGCAAGAACGTCGTCCTCGGACTCATCCTGGTCAACGCGATCCTGATCGGAGCCGAGACCTACCCGGAGATCGCGGACCGTCATCACGCGCTCCTGGACAGCATCGACAACGTCATCCTGATGCTCTTCACCCTCGAGATCGCGGTCCGCCTCTACGCGGCCAGGTCGATCAAGGAGTACCTCTCCGACCCCTGGAACCTCTTCGACGTCTCGATCGTGGCGGTCAGCTGGCTGCCGTTCGGGGGCCAGTACCTGTCGGTGGCGCGGCTCCTCCGCATCCTGCGCGTCCTCCGCGCGGCCACCATCTTCCCGCAGCTGCGGCGCCTGGTGGCGACGCTGCTGAAGACCATCCCCGCCATGGGGCACATCGGCCTCCTCCTCTCGATCCTTCTCTACGCGTACGCCGTCGTCGGGACCGTCCTCTTCCACGAGACGGTGCCGCAGTTCTTCCCCACGCTGCACCGATCCGCGCTGAGCCTCTTCCAGATCGTCACCCTCGAGGGCTGGAACGAGATCCTCTTCGCGTGCCTCGAGCACCACCCGTACTCGTGGATCTACTTCGTCACCTTCATCTTCCTGGGCACCTTCATCACCTTCAACCTGTTCGTCGGCGTCATCGTCGGCAACATGGAGGAGGCACGCGACGCCGAGAAGGAGGCGGAGGAGAGCGTCTTCGAATCGAAGGTCCTGGCCGAGCTCGCCGCCCTGCGAAAGGAGGTGGCCGCCTCGAGGAGCCCGGTGGTGGCCCAGGAGTGAGCGTGGTCTAGAGGTACACGGCCATCTTGGACACCCAGCCCGAGGGGTGGCCCACCAGCTGCTGCAGCCACTCCGGGTGCTCGCGGACCGCGCGTTGCGCCTCCGCCTGGGGCATCGCCCGTCGCGTGAAGTCGACGGCGACCTCGCGTCGCTTGCGCCAGGCTGCCGGGGGCTCCCGCTCCAGCGAGGGGAACGGCACCTTCTGCCCCATGAGGATGCAGTCGAGCCCGTGCAGCCCGTAGAAGAACACGCCCGCCGACTCGTTGAGGCTGGTGCGGATGGCCCGCGGCAGCAGCGACAGCGGCCCCCTGGTGCGGAACAGCTCGAGCGCCTGCGCGAGGCCGGAGATGTCGACCTGCTCCCTCACGTCGGTCCAGAACGCGGTGTCGAGCCGGCGATTGAACTTGTAATGGGCGGCGAGGAACCAGCGCAGCCGGTCCCAGTCGCGGCCCACGCTCTCGTTGACGAAGCGCCGCACCGGGCCCCGATCGACGCCGATGGGGAACGAGCGCACCAGCGAGGTGATGGCGCGCGTGATCATCAGGAGGCCAGTCGACTCCAGCGGCTCCACGAAGGCGTAGGCGTTGCCGATGGCGATGACGTTGCCCACCCACAGCCGGTCGTGGCGACCGGAGCGGAAGCGCACGACGCGCTCCTTGCTCATCGCCGGCCACAGCGCGCGCGCCTCGGCGAGGGCCTGCTCCTCGCTGCAATGCGCGGACGAGAAGACGTACCCCAGATGATCGTCCTCCATCATCGGGATGTTCCAGCACCAGCCGTGGTCCATGGTGCGGGCGGTGGTGTACGGCTTCATCTTGCCGTCGTGAGGGGCGTTGAACGCCAGCGCCGAGTCGGTGAACAGGGTGCTGGCCCAGCTCTGGAACGGGCGCTTCAGCGCCCCTTCGAGGAGCACCGAGCGGAAGCCGGAGCAGTCGACGTAGAGGTCGAAGGCGAGCTTCCGCCCGTCGTCGGTCAGCAGGTGGGCGATGTGCGGGTCCTCGTCGGGCGGGCCCTCGGCGGCGCCGTCGGCCGGGGCGTCGGGCGGGGCGAGCTGCGCGCCTTCCACCCTGGCGTCGAGGTGGGTCACGCCGCGCGCGATCGCGGTCCTGCGCAGGTACTGGACCAGTCGACCATTGTCGAGGTGGTAGGCGAAGGCCAGCATGGGCAGGAACGACTGCAGCTTGCTGTCGGTGCGGACGATGGGCGTCCGGTCGCGGGCCATCAGCGCGCCCTGCAGGGTGAAGGCGCTGACGTCGCCGGTCTCCGCCATCGCGCCGAGCATGCCGACGCCGTTGACCTCCCAGTCGAACGGCGCCTGGAACGCGTGGTTGCCGGGCTGGCCCCACTCGAAGCGGATGCCCTGCTTCCACGTGGGCTGAACCTCGCGGGTGAACTCGAGGACGTCGAGCTTCAGGTAGTGGTGGAGAAAGGCCACCAGGCTGGGGACGCTCGCCTCGCCGACGCCGATGATCGGGATCGACGGCGTCTCGATGACGGTGACCTCGAGCCACGGCAGCTGGGCCCGCAGCGCCAGGGCGGTGAACCACCCCGCGGTGCCGCCCCCGAGGATGCCCACCGTGCGCACCCCGCCCGGCGATGCGTCGCGCGGCGGCCGGTGCGCTTCCCGGAACAGGAGCTCGTGGTTGGTGAAGAGCTCCTGCATCACCTGCGGCGAGAACGGGCGGTCCGGCACCCGCCCAAGCTATCGCGCCCACCGGGAAACGTCGCGTCCACGGCGCTCGGCGCGGGCGCGGGTCCGCGGCAAATTTGCTAGGGTGCAAGCCTCGATGGCCCCCGCCGAAGCCCCTCCGTCGACGCACCTCACGCTCGGGACACGCCTCTGGTTCGCGTGGGCGTGCTTCTTTCGCGTCCTGCAGGGCGGCGCCTTCGCGCGCCGGGCGTGGGCGGTACGCGACGGCATGCCCGAGCTGCCTGCCCCCGCGGCAGGCCGCGCGAAGCAGGGCCAGGGCGGCGAGGAAGACGAGCCCCCCCGGCTCAGCATGGACGCCCCTGCCCTCACCGCCGACGCTCGGCGGAGGATGGCGAAGACCGTCCGCGAGCCGCGCCCCGACCCGCTGGATGCGGCGGCCGCGCGTGAGGTCGGCGCGCTGGGGCTCCTGGCGCTCCTCCAGCGCGAGGGGCGCCTGGTCGACTTCCTCCAGCAGGACGTGACCTCGTTCGGCGACGAGGAGATCGGCGCCGCGGCGCGCGTCGTCCACGCCGGGTGCCGCAAGGCGCTGGGCGAGCACGCGACGATCGCGCCAGTGCGCAGCGAGGACGAGGGCGCGAAGGTGGAGCTGGAAGAGGGCTACGAGCCGGCGAGCGTGAAGCTGGTGGGTGACGTGAAGGGCTCCCCCCCGTTCCATGGGACGCTGCGTCACCGCGGCTGGCGCGCCTCGAAGGTGAAGCTGCCGGAGCCGGTGGCCGGGCACGACGTGCGGGTGCTGGCGCCCGCCGAGGTGGAGCTGTGACGACGGCGCACGGCACTCGAGCGAGATGGGTGGTCGGGATCGACCTGGGGACGACGCACACCGCCGTCGCGCGAGCCGCGCTCAGCGACGACCCTGCGGCGACGTCGAAGCCGGAGGTGGTGTCGATCGAGCAGCTGATGGCCGGTGGCACGCTGGAGTCACGCCCCCTCCTGCCTTCCGCGATCTTCCTGCCGGTCGCCAGCGAGGGGCCGATGAAGCTCCCCTGGGACGCGGAGCGCACGTTCGTCGTCGGCGAGCTGGCGCGCAGCCGCGGTGCGGAGGCGCCGTCGCGCCTGGTCTCCAGCGCCAAGAGCTGGCTCTGCCACCCCAGCATCGATCGCCGCGCCGGCATCCTCCCTCAGGGCGCGCCG
Source organism: Polyangiaceae bacterium (assembly GCA_046596645.1). Lineage (GTDB taxonomy): Bacteria > Myxococcota_A > Polyangia > Polyangiales > Polyangiaceae > JBKJLX01. Next base: position 196 of record JBKJLX010000842.1, on the reverse strand, counting down.
GAGGACGTGGAGGCCATCTCCCCGGTGGAGGCGAGCTGGCGCTACCTCGAGCACGTGGCCGAGGCCTTCGAGCATGGCGGCTCCGGCCCGCTGGCCGCGCAGGAGGTGGTGCTCACCGTGCCCGCGTCGTTCGACGCCGCCGCGCGCGAGCTGACCGTGGAGGCGGCGACCGCCGCCGGCTTCGAGAACCTCACCC
>JBKJLX010000800.1:0-8342 GCA_046596645.1 Polyangiaceae bacterium | reverse complement strand
ATCAAGGTCCGCTTCTACTGGGATCGCCAGGGCCAGCAGCACCACACCTCCAGCTGCTGGATGCGCGTGGCCCAGGTCGGCCTCGGCGGGTCGATGGTCCTGCCGCGCGTCGGCTGGGAGGTCTCGGTCGCGTTCCTGGAGGGCGATCCCGACCGGCCGGTGGTGCTGGGCCGCACCTACAACGCGGAGAAGGTGCCGCCCTACGGCCTGCCGGGGACCAAGTCGTCGGGGTCGTTGAAGAGCATGAGCTCACCGGGCGGCGGCGGTCACAACGAGGTGCTCCTCTGCGACAGCGGCGGCAGCCAGGGCTTCTCCATGCACGCCCAGAAGGACCTCAACGTCCTGGTGCAGAACGACAAGGCGGAGGAGATCGGCGTCGACGAGACGCGCCACGTCAACACCAACGTGAGCTCCATCGTCGGCGTGAACGAGACCATCGAGGTCGGCGGCCACCAGAGCGTCGACGTCGGCTCGCTGCTCTCCCAGAAGATCGGCGGCGACCAGTCGATCACCATCGGCGGCAACGACGTCACCCATGCCATCAGCAACCTGGTGGAGAAGATCACCGGCAGCCGCTCGTATGCCGTGGGCGCCGACCAGATCACGATCCAGAACGGCGTGCGCTGGCAGGTGAAGGGCAGCATGAACCGCGACGTCGGCGCGGTGGAGCTGGTGGGCACGCCATCCAGCCTGTCCGACAACATCGTCGGCGCGTTCGACGAGAGCACCGGCGCCATCAAGGTGCAGGCCAGCGTCGGCAGCATCGAGGAGGTGATCGGCGGCGGGAAGAAGCAGACCTCGCTCGCCGCGGAGCTGCACATGACCAAGGCCGACATCGCCCAGGAGACCGGCGGCGCGACCACCAACCTGGTGGGCGGGCTCCACTACCAGAAGCTCGGCGGCGACCTGGTGATCAAGGCGCCGATGGTGACGATGCTGGGCGCCGTCGGTCAGTTCAAGGCCGGCGGCACGGTGCTCAAGCTGGGGGGCGGTCCCATCACCCTCAAGGGCTCGAAGATCAGCGTGAAGGGCGCGCTGATCGTGAAGATGAGCGGCTCGATGAAGCTCGGATCCTGAGGGGAGGACAGGGCATGGCCTCGAACGACGTCCGCATCCTCGCCAAGGTCGACATCGCCGGTACCCCGTACCGGATCCGCCGCTTCGAGCTGGAGGAGCAGCTGGACGAGCTGCCCACGCTGCACCTCGATCTGCTGGCGTGGGAGGGCCCGCCGCCCGCGCCGCGTGACGTGATCGACCAGCCCGTCGTCTTCACGGTGGCGCGCAGCGACGGCGCCGGGGAGCGGCGCTTCACTGGCTCCGTCGTCGAGGCGAGCCGCGCCCACGATCGCGGGGGCGACTCGGTGCTCCGCGTCGTCGCCTCCAGCGCGCTCTTCGCCCTGGGCAAGCGCGCCGATTGCCGGCTGTTCCTCGACAAATCGCCCGTCGACGTCGTCAAGGCGGTGCTGGAGGGCGCCGGGAGAGGCGCCCAGCACCAGGCGTGGAAGACCACCGGCAGCTACGAGCCCCGCCCCCAGATCGTCCAGTACCGGGAGACCGATCTGGCGTTCTTGCGGCGCCTCCTGGCGGAGGAGGGCATCTGGTTCGTCGTCACCAGCGAGGGCGAGGAGGACGACCTCATCACGCTGGGCGACGCCCCCGACGGCACCGGGAAGACCTCGCCCGAGGTCGTCCCCTTCAACGCGAGCTTCGGCTTCGAGGCATTCACCGACCACATCCTCGCCATCGAGCGGCGCGAGGCCGTCCGGTCGGACGCGACGTTCCTCCGCGATTACGATCCGGAGAAGCCGGCGGTGAAGGTGGATGGCACGGCCGAGGGCACCGACCCCGGCCCTCACGCGCTGGAGGTCTACGCCTGGCCGGCACGCGCGAAGACGCCCGCGGCGGCCAAGCAGCGCGCGAAGGTGCTCCTGGAGCAGCTGCAGGTCGACCGGGTGCGGGTGTCGGGCCGCACCGGCTCGCTGGCGCTGGTGCCGGGCCGGGTCTTCACCCTGGAACAGCACCCGTGGGACCCGATGAACGAGGACTACCTCGTCACCGGCTCGCGCCTCCGCGGCACGCCCCCCGACGCGGCGGCCGACGAGATGGTCAGCGGCGGCCTCGTCGCCGACATCACCTTCGAGGGCGCGCCGACGAAGCGCGTGAAGCACCGCCCCCCGCGCCGCGAGCCCGCCGCCGTCTCCATCGGCGCGCAGACGGCGTTCGTCACGGGCGCCTCGGGCGAGGAGATCCACACCGACGCTGCGGGGCGGGTCAAGGCGCGCTTCCACTGGGATCGGTCGGGCATCACCGACGACAAGTCGAGCCGCTGGCTGCGCACCAGCCAGGTGCCCCTGGGCGGCTCGATGTTCCTCCCCCGCATGGGGTGGGAGGTTTCCATGCGCCACACGGGCGGCGACCCCGACGAGCCGTTCGTGTTCGGCCGCATGGTGAACGGCACCGCCACCACGAGCTACAGCCTGCCCGGGGAGAAGGGGCGGAGCGCCATCCAGACCGCGACGACCCCGGGAGGCGGCAGCTCCAACGAGCTCCGCTTCGGGGACGACGCCGGCTCCGAGCTGATGTTCGTGAACGCGTCGAAGGACATGGCGGTCGACGTGAAGAACAACGCGACCGAGGGCATCGGCAACAACCTCGATCGCAAGATCGGCTCCAACCAGTCGCAATCGGTCACCGACTCCAGCTCGTTCAAGGTCGGCGCGAACCAGAGCATCACCGTCAGCGGCAACCAGACCATCCACAGCGAGACGTTCGCGGTCGACGACATCGGGGGAAACCACGCCCTCACCATCGGCGGCAACCGCGACATGAAGATCGGCGGTGACCACAAGCGCGACGTCACCGGCGACAGCACATCGACGGTCGGCGCCAACCGCATCGACCTGGTGGTGGGGTCGGTCACCCACGACGCGCTGGGCGCGTACGCCCACGACGTGGGCGCGGCGCTGATCGAGCTGTCGATCGGCGCGCGCACCGTCACCGTGGGCGGGGCGCGCAGCGAGAAGACGGGGGCCCTGAAGATCGTCGCCGCCAACGGCGGCCGCGGCGTGGAGGTCGGCGGGTCGATGAACCTCGACGTCGTCGGCGCGCTCATCAACGTGGCCAGCGGCGACCGCACCGAGAAGAGCGGCGGCAACTACACCGAGGTGGCCGCCGGGGCCCACGTGGTGAAGTGCACCAACATGACGCTGGAGGGCGAGTCGATGGTGACCATCGTCATGGGCGCCTCGGTGCTCTGCGTGACTCCGGCCATGGTCGCGCTGCTCGGCGTCAGCGCGAAGCTGGACGGCGATCTGTCGGATCTCGGCATCGTCATCGACAACTGAGACCGGACGGGACGAGGAAGAGGACGGGGGAGATGGCTCAGCGAACCACGGTCGTCGGCTTCGCCGTCCACGAGGCGGTCGCCCTCCGGGTGACCCGGGTGCGGGAGGAGCGCGCCTGCGGGCGCGTCTCGCGCGCGCACGTCGAGGCGATGTTCCCGGTGGGGATGGACCCGGCCGATCTGGTCGGCCACCCGGCGCGGCTGGAGATGGGGCCCAGCGGGGAGGTGCCGCGCGTCTTCGTGGGCATGGTGGAGAGCGCGACCTGCCTGCGCGCGGGCCAGGGCGCGACCGACGCGGCGACCACCGCCTACCGCGTGGTGGTCGCGTCGCGCCTGGCCTGGCTGGAAGACAGCTGGACCAGCGAGATCCACCAGGAGCTCTCCTCCCCCGAGATCGTGGAGAAGGTGCTGGGCGCGCACGGCCTCTCCAAGACCGAGAAGCGCCTGGCGGAGACCTATCCCAGGCGCATCTACTGCGTGCAATACCAGGAGACGGCGCTCGACTTCGTCACCCGCCTCGCGGAGGACGACGGCTACTGGCTCCTCCCCGAGCCCACCGACGACGGCGACGAGACCCTGGTCCTCGCCGACCGCAGCAGCGCGGCGGAGCCGATGGACGGCGATCCGGTGCTCCACCTCCGCCGCGACGCGGGCATGGGCGCCTCGGCCGACCGCCTGGTGAGCCTGGTGGAGCGCGAGAAGCTGCGCTCGGGCACCTTCACCCTCCGCGACTACGCGTTCGAGACGCCCGCGCTGGACCTGACGGTGAACGCGACCGGCACCCAGCGGCCCGATCTCGAGGTGTACGTCTGGCCGGGCGGCTACGAGGACCAGGGCGAGGGCAAGCGCCGCGTGAAGCTGCGGCTGGAGGAGGAGCGGGTCGAGGCGCGCCTGGTCGACATCGTCGCCGAGTGTCACCGGCTGGTGCCGGGGCGGCACGTCGAGCTGGCGGAGACCGAGGACGCTGACGGGAGGTACTTCGTTGTCTCTGTCGTCCACGAGTTCGTCGACGTGTCAGGCAGCGAGGACGCGGTGCGCGCGCGCGCCACGCTGCTGCCGCTGGACACCCCCTACCGCCTGCCCCGGGTCACGCCGGTGCCGCGTATCGAGGGTCCGCAGACCGCGCGCATCGTCGCGCCCGCGGGCTCCCCCGCGCAGACCATTCACACCGACGAGCACGCCCGGGTGAAGGTCAAGTTCAACTGGGACCGCAGCGACGTGACCGACGACAAGGCCTCCTGCTGGATGCGCGTGACGCAGCTCCAGACCTCGGGCTCGTTGATCATCCCGCGCATCGGCTGGGAGGTGCTGGTCGAGTTCCTGGAGGGCGATCCCGACCGACCGATCGTCACCGGCCGCCTCTACAACGGCGTCTTCATGCCGCCCTACGCCCTGCCCGAGGGGAAGACGCGCACCGCCATCAAGTCGGCGAGCACACCCGGCGGCGACGGGGTCAACGAGATCCGCCTGGAGGACAAGGCGGGCGGCGAGGAGATCATGATCTTCGCCCAGAAGGACGCCAGGACGGTCGTCGCCAACAATGCCCAGCGCACCATCGGCAACAACGACTCCATCCAGGTGGGGAACGACTCCACGCTGAAGGTGGGCGCCAACCAGACCACCAAGATCACCAAGGGCAGCTCGTCCGAGGTCGGCGCCAACCAGACGGTGAGCGTCGGTGGCAACCGCAACTACGAGGTGAACGCGGTGCTCGGCCTCACCGTGAAGGGAAGCGCCACGACCTCCGCCTCTGGCAACCAGTTCGAGATGAACGGCAACCCGCTGGAGGCGCTGCTGGCGCTGGCCGCCGCCAAGGCGGCCGAGTTCGCGACGGCCATGGCGGACAACGCGGTCGCCGCGGTGAAGAGCCAGGTCGACGGCGCGCTGAACCAGGTCATGGCGCCGGTGAACGCCCTGGGCGCCAAGGCGCAGGGGCTGGCCGACGCGATGAGCGCGGTGGGCGGCGGCGACCTGGGCGCGCTGGGCTCGATGGTCGCGGCCGGCGCCGGGCTGCCGACGGCGAGCCAGATGGGCGCGCAGATGGCAGGCGGCGACGGCGGCGAGGGGGGCGGCGGCGAGGGTGGCGGCGGCCAGGCCGGCGGCGGCCGGGCCGGCGGCGGCGGCGGTCACCCGGCGAGCGGCGCCACCAATGCCCTGGCGGCGATCGCGCAGAGCGCGGCGCACCAGGCCATCCAGCAGGGCGTGAAGGCCGGCGCAGCGGCCATCGGCGAGGCGCTGGGGCTCGACGCCGCAGGGGGCGGCGGCGCGTCGGGCGCGAACGAGGCCGGACCCGACGGCACGGTGGGCGGCCTCGACGCGACCGATCGCGAGAAGGGCCCCGGTCACTCCACCGCGGCCATCAAGGGCTCGCACGCCGAGACCATCGGCACCCTGAAGGTGCTCGCGGCGCTGCAGGCGATCGACACCAACATCGGCGGCGCCGCCACACAGAACGTCGGCGCCGCGACGCTCCAGATCGCCGTCGGCGACATCAAGGAGACGGTCGGCGGCGACAAGGTGGAGAAGGCGCTCGGGCTCGCCGTCCTCACCAAGGGCGGGGAGAGCGAGAAGGTCGGCGGCTCCAAGACGACGATGGTCGGCGGAGCCATCGTCGACAAGCTCGGCGGCACCCACAGCATCACCGCCGCCGGGCCGGCGACCTTCATCGGCGCGTTCCACAAGGTAGACGCCTCGGGAAAGATCACCATCAAGTGCGGCGGCTCCGAGGTCGTCCTCGACGGCGGCGGCGCCACCATCAAGGCGCCGATGGTGGTGATCCTCGCGCCCAAGATCCAGGCCAAGAAGAAGGTCTCCGAGCTGTGAGCCCCGGCCCCGGGCGCCGGCTCGCCTCGACACAAGGAGCCACGACGACAAGGGCAAGGGCCACTTCGCGCGGAGGATCTCTCGATGCACAAGACCTCGAATGAAACCGGGCTCCGCGCAAGCGGCGGCGGCTGGCACGACCCTTACGGCGGGTCACCGCCCGGCGGTCCTCCGCCGGGCGGTGGTGGGCCGGGAGGCGGTGGTTGGGGGCCTCCGCCCGGCGCGCCCCCCGGAGGTTACGGTCCGCCTCCGGGCGGAGGTGGCGGCTGGGGACCTCCTACCGGAGGCGGCTACGGCCCCCCCCCGGGTGCGATCGTCCGCGAGGCGCCCTACGGCATCCATCCGGTGACCGGACAGCCCTACTCCGACAAATCCAAGGTGGTCGCCGGCATCCTGCAGCTGGTGATGCCGTTCGGCATCGGCCGCTTCTACACCGGCCACACCACGCTCGGCATCCTGCAGGCCGTCGTCACCTTCGGCACCTGTGGCATCGGGTGCCTCTGGCCCTTCATCGACGGCATCATGATGCTACAGGGCAATGTGACAGATTCCGACGGGCGCCCGCTGCGCAACGGGATGTAGAGCTCCGGGCACCCACGGACTTGAAGCCGCCGTCCGCCGCGACCATCCTCGGCGAAGGATGACTTCGGCGGCCCTCGCGAACCTCCCGGAAGAGCTCGAGCTCGAGCTCGGGCTCGACGAGCCGGACGACGACGCCGCGCTTCGGAGGCGCGCGTCCCGCAAGCTCGGTGTGCCGGAGGAGGCGCTGCTCCACCTCACTATCCGCAAGCGCTCGATCGACGCGCGCCGCGGTCGGGTGCTCTTCCACGTGGTCCTCGGCCTGCGCCCCCCGGACGGGGTCGGCCTGGGGGAGCCCCTCCCCCGCGAGGTGAACGGCGCGCCTCGGGTGGCCATCGTCGGCGACGGGCCATGCGGCCTGTTCGCCGCGTACGCCCTGGCCCGGCTGGGCGTCGCCAGCGTGGTCATCGATCGCGGAAAGACGGTGCAGCCGCGACGCCACGATCTCGCCGGGCTCCAGAAGCGCGGCGTGGTCGATCCCGACAGCAACTACTGCTTCGGCGAGGGCGGCGCCGGCACCTACAGCGACGGCAAGCTCTACACGCGCGCGCACAAGCGGGGGCCGGTGCGCGACGTGCTGGAGACGCTGGCGCTGCACGGCGCGCCGGCGTCGATCCTGGTCGACGCGCGACCCCACATCGGCTCGAACAAGCTGCCCAAGGTCATCTCCTCGATGCGCGAGCGACTCGAGGCTTGCGGCGTGCGCTTCGAGTTCGGCGCGCGCGTCGTCGAGCTCATCACGACGCCCTCCGGGACGCGGCGCCAGGTGGCGGGTCTCCGGCTCGAGGACGGGCGCGAGATCGGCGCCGACGCCGTGATCCTGGCGACCGGGCACAGCGCGCGCGACGTGTTCCTGATGCTCCAGCGCGCGGGCGTCGGGCTCGAGGCCAAGCCGTTCGCGCTGGGCGTGCGCATCGAGCACCCGCAGACGCTGATCAACCGCGCGCAGTACGGTCAGGCCCACCAGCACCCCCGCCTGCCCAACGCGTCCTACAAGCTGGTCGAGCAGGTCGACGAGCGCGGCGTGTTCTCCTTCTGCATGTGTCCAGGCGGGTGGATCGTGCCGGCGTCGACCGAGCCCGACGGGCTGGTGGTCAACAGCATGAGCCTGTCGCGACGTGACTCGCCGTTCGCGAACTCCGGGCTGGTGGTGCAGGTCGAGGTCGCCGACTGGGAGCGCGCCGGCTTCCACGGTCCGCTGGGGGGCGTCGATCTGCAGCGCGCCATCGAGCAATCGGCGTCGCAGGCCGGCGGCGAGGGGCTGCGCGCGCCCGCCACCCGGGCCAGCGATTTCCTGCACGGGCGAAGCTCGAGCACGGCGCCCGCGTCGAGCTACCTGCCCGGCCTCGTCGCCACCAACGTGGCCGACGTCCTCGACTCGGCGGGCGTGCCCTTCGCGGCGCGCCTGCGCGAGGCGCTGCGCGCGTTCGATCGCCGCATGCGCGGCTACGCGAGCGACGAGGCGGTGCTGGTCGGCGTCGAGTCGCGCACCAGCGCGCCGGTGCGCGTCCCGCGCGATCCGGAGACCCTCGAGTCCCCGGACCTCGCGGGTCTGCACCCGGCGGGAGAGGGCGCCGGCTACGCAGGCGGCATCGTG
>JBKJLX010000666.1:0-2624 GCA_046596645.1 Polyangiaceae bacterium | reverse complement strand
GTCTCGTTGGCGTGCAGGCAGAAGTAGTATTTGAAGGTCGGATCCGCCTCGCGCAGCATGTTGATGTTAGCGCCGGCGCAGAAGAACTTCTCGCCGTGACCGGTGATCACGATCACGTGGACGTCGGCGTCGAAGCGCGCCTCGAGGATGGCCGCGTCGAGGTCCTTCATCATCTCGTGCGTGTATCCGTTGACCGGCGGGTCATTCAGCTCGATGAGCGCGACGCCTTCCTGGGTCCGGTAGTCGACGAGGGACATGCCGCGCGTCTACCCGGTCATCGCCCCCGGGGAAACCGTTTCCGACCCATCGCCCGAGGCCGCTGGAGCGGGGTCGCTGAGGGTTTGCCCTGGTGGGGGGTCCACGGGGGGCGGAGCCCCCCGTGTGTGGTGTGTCCCAGCGGACGACGTGCTAGCTCTCGCCGCCGACGATGGACGCGACGGACGTTCGGCGACAGCTGAAGACTCTCATCATCGAGGAGCTCAACCTCCAGGGGAAGGCCCCGGAGGACATCGAGGACGGGGCGGCCCTCTTCGGGGAGGGCCTCGGTCTCGACTCGCTGGACGCGCTCCAGCTGGCGATGGTGGTCGAGGAGAAGTTCGGGGTGAAGATCCCGGAGGGCGACGCTGCGCGGCCCATCTTCGCCTCGGTCGACGCGCTGGTCGCTCACATCCTGGCGGCGCGCGCGGCGTGAAGGCCGCGGTGGACCGCGCTCTCCGGAGCGCGGCCTTCGCGGCGACCGCCGCCTGCCTCGGCTGCGCGACGGCGCCTGCGCCGGCGTGGCGCGCTCCGACGCGTGACGAGCTGGTCGCGGTGCACGCGCGGCTCGACGCGATGCGCGTCCAGCTCGGCCCTCGCACCGAGGAGGTGCGCATCGCGCTCGAGGCGCCGCTGCTCCCAGGGGAGGTCCGCGCGCGCGGCGCGATCGCCGCCACCCCCGGGCGGGCGGTGCGCATGATCCTGGTCGGGCCCGGCGGTGGCACGGTCGCGGACCTGTGGCTCGATCACGACCACCACCGCCTGTCGCTGCCGGCGCGGGACGAGGTGGTCCGCGGGCGGCGCGGCGAGGCGCTCCCCTGGGTCCCCATCGATCTCCTGCGCGCCTGGTTCCTGGAGCCCCTGGAGGGAGAGCTGCTCGACGCCACGACGGGACCGGACGGCGCGCGCGCCGTGCTGCGCGGCCGCGACGGGCTGGTGTTCGTCTCGATGCCGCGCGACGGGTCGCTGGTGCTGGAGCGCGCGACGGCGGGCGGTGGCCGGCGCGATGTCGAGCGCATCCGCGCGGCTTCTGGCGCGGCCTGCGGGGAGGTGGTCTACGAGCGCCCGCGGACCGGAGTGCGCGCGCAGATCACCTGCGAGCGGCGGCGCCGCGACGTCGCAGAGCGCGCCCTCCTCGATCCCGACGCGGCGAGCGAGGGCGGGTCGTGACCGCGGTCGTCGTGGCCGCTGCCGCGCTCTGTCCGCTGGGGTCGGCCGCCGATCTGGCGCCCCCGGCGGCGGGGGGGGCGGCACGCGTCGCCCTGGCGCGGGACGAGGAGCTGGCGGCCGCGGGGCTGGCCCGGCCCATCAGCGGTCGAGTGGAGGAGCGCCGGCTCGACGCGGCGCTGCCGGGCGCCGATCGCGCGGTGCGGCTCCTCGCCGTGGTCGCCCGCGACCTCGCGCGCGAGCTGGACACCGCCCGACCCGGCTGGCGCGGCGAGCGCGTGGCGCTCGCGCTCGGCACCTCGAGCGGAGGCATGGGATCGATGCAGGAGGCGTTCGTCGCCCTGCGCGAGGGCCCGGTGCTCGATCCCGAGCTCGGTCGCCGCGCGACCTACTTCGCGCCGATCGCACCGGCGCTGGCAGCGGCAGGGCTCGACATCGCGACGCTTGCGCCCTGCACCCAGGTGCTCGCCGCGTGCGCCGCATCCACGTTCGCGATCGGCCTCGGCGCGCGCTGGCTCGCGCGCGATGCCGCCGACGTCGTGCTGGCGGGCGGCTACGACGCCATGTCGCTGCTGGTGGCCGCGGGCTTCGAGGCGATCCGGGCCACGACGGCGACGCAGCCGAGGCCGTTTGGCGCGGGGCGCGACGGCATGGCGCTCGGCGAAGGCGCGGGCCTGGTCGCGATGGTGCGCTCCGACCGCTTGCGCGGCGGAACGCCGCGCTTCGCCGTGCTCGGGTTCGGGGCGTCGACCGACGCCGTGCACGTCACCGCGCCCGACCGCACTGGCGACGGGCTGGCGCGCGCCGCGGAGGCCGCGCTGCGCGACGCGGGCCGATCGGGCGCCGACGTCGCGCTGGTCAGCGCGCACGCGACCTCGACGCCGTTCAACGACGCGATGGAGGCGCGCGCGCTGCGCCGCGCAGCGCCGAACGATCCGGTGGTGCAGCCGCTCAAGGCGCAGATCGGGCACACGCTCGGCGCCGCCGGGGTGCTGGAGACGATCGCCATCGCAGAGGCGCTCCGCGCCGGCGTGGCGCCGCCCGCCGCAGCAGCGGGGCAGGGGGACCCCGACGCGCCGGCGCGCCTGCTCCCGCTCGCGGAGGGGATGGCCGCCGGCGGCGACCCGCTCGCGCTGAAGGTGTCGGCCGCCTTCGGCGGGGCGAACGCCGCGCTGGTGCTGGCGCGCACCGCGGGCGCCGTC
>JBKJLX010000558.1:0-9731 GCA_046596645.1 Polyangiaceae bacterium | reverse complement strand
GTCATCTTCTCGCCGCTGCCGGACAGGAATTTCGTCTTCTCCGGGATGTCGAACTCGACGTAGGAGTCGCTGGCGCTGTCCGATTGCCCGCGGAGGCCCGCCTCGATCAGCGTGCGCTGGGCGTTCTTCGCCTCCTCCACCGACTGGCCGGCGAGAGACTGCGGCGCCGGCTGGTTCTTCGGCACCAGGTAGAGCTCGGCGCGCTGCTTGTTGCCACCCCAGCAGAAGTTGCCGAACACCTTGAGCTTGCCGCCCGGGTAGACCGGGTTCTTCTCCGCCTCGCGCTGGGTCGCCTCGCGGTCGACGTCCAGCGGCCAGGTCGTGGGGTCGATGCCGACCGGCACGTTGGCGAAGGTCGAGTCGGGGGCGATGGGCGGGTTGGTATTCTTGAAGAACAGCTTGAACGTCTGGGTGACGGTCGGCGCGATGCACGCGACCTGCCATTTGACGATGTGCAGCTTGTCGAAGCGCTGGCGCACCGCGCTGACGATGCGCGGCCCGCGGCTGGCCCCGCCCTCGCGGACGATGCTGTAGAAGCCGCCGATCTCGAGGTTCGACAGGGACTCCATGAACTCGCGCGAGTTGGAGGCGAACTCGTCGACCTGGCCGCTGGTGGGCAGGAAGATCGAGATGACGGGCACCGGGGTCTTGGGGAGGGCCTGGTTCTCCTCCGGGAAGCGCCCCTTGGTCAGGTACTCCTTCAGCAGCGTCGCGCCGGCGCCGCTGGAGCTGGGGTCGCCGCCCGCCTGCCCGTTGGAGAGGACGACCAGCGCCTGGTGCATCGGGACCTGGACGCGCATGCCAGCGTTGCCCAGCTCCTTGAAGCCGTCGGTGACCGCGCTCTTGATGATGGTGAAGAGCCGCCGGGTGCGCCCCTGGGTGGGGTAGGTCCGCGTGACCGAGCCCATGTGGGCGAGCGCCGCGTTCTTGTCGCCGACCCACTTGGAGTCGCTCACGACCGCGCGGTCGTTGAAGAACATGACGTCGACGATGTCGTTCGGCCCCATCGACTGGATGAAGGAGTTGGCGACCTGCTTGGCCTCCTCGAACCGGCCGCCCATGGTCGAGGCGGCGTCGATCAGGATGAGCCACGCAGTGCCCACGCCCGGCTGGTTCAGGCTCTGGCCCCAGCGCGCCTTGGACACGAACTTCGCCGGGATGTCGGCGCCGTCGACGGTCGCGGTGAGGAGCGCGTTCTGCTCGGGGAAATCGAATGGCGCGTAGAGCGCCATCGGCCTCTCCATCGCGTCGGCCACACAGTCGTCGTAGGCGGCGCCGGTGCTGGTGGCACAGGGACCTATGGAGTCCGAAAGTCGCTTGTTCTGGACGATCTCGATGACCGTCGTCAGGGTCGGCTGGCCGTCGGTCTGGCTGGCGCGCGGGTCGATGCGGAGGATGTGAGCCTCCGGCGCGGCCCAGGCGCCGCCCGCGACCAGCAGGAGGGCGAGCATCGCCAGGACGACGACGGCGGGGCGGAGCCCCTGGACGCGAGCATCAGTCATTCTCTCGATCCTCCGTGTCGCGCAAAGCGCGACCTCGGCCCCGGTCTCTCGCGGCCCGACCCCCGAGGTCGAGACCGGCAGCTGCGAGCGCCCGGAGGAGTCCGGGCCCGGGGCGCACGAGCGGCGCATGGATGCAGGCGCCGCTCGTGTTCCAGGAGTCTCGCCTACTGAAGGCGGGACGCCACGTTGATCACGACCACGCTGTACCCGCCGAAGCGGACCTTGTCGCCGTCGCGCAGCTCGCGGCGGCCCTGGAACCCGATCGCTTCCTCATTGTGAAACGTGCCGTTGGTCGAGCCGAGGTCGCTGAGGGTCAGTCGACCCCCTTCAGCCTCGACCGTCGCGTGATGCGTCGAGGTCGTCCCGTGTCCGATCGGCACGTCGACCTCCTGGCCGGTCTCGGCCCGCCCGATGAGGTTCTTGCCCTGGAAGAGCGGCCAGAACTTGCCGAGCGTGTCGTCCTGAAAGCTGACCAGGAAGCCGGCGAGCGGGCGCCGACCGCCAGCAGCCTGACCGGCGGCGGGGGTGGGCGGGTGCGAGTTGCCGGCATCGAAGCCCTGCATCGCCCCGGTGGGGGGCAGGGGAGGCGGCGGCGCCAGCGGGCCAGGCGGGTTGCCCTGGGGGGCAAACGCCGTGGCGCCAAACGCGTCATCCTTGTTCATCGGAGGAGGGCCGCCCATCGGCGGGCCACCGTGCTGCGGTTGAGCACCGTAGGGGGGCGGCGCGGCCGGAGGGGCGGGGTAGCCGCCGCTCTCGCCCATCGGCGGGCCGAAGCCCTGCGGCGGGCCGAAGCCAGGCGGAGGACCGAAGCCTCCATCGGGAGGGCCGTAGCCCGGCGGCGGACCACCCATGCCCGGCGGACCGCCCATTCCAGGCGGACCCATACCCGGCGGCGGACCCATGCCGGGCGGGCCACCCATTCCGGGCGGACCCATCCCCGGCGGAGCGCCGAAGCCACCGTCCGGAGGACCGTAGCCGGGCGGCGGACCGCCCATTCCCGGCGGACCGTAGCCCGGCGGCGGACCACCCATTCCCGGCGGACCACCCATTCCCGGCGGACCACCCATGCCGGGGGGACCCATTCCGGGGGGCGGGCCGAAACCATCGGGTGGCGGGGGAAACCCGGGCGGGCCACCGCCTCCCGGCATCATCGGGGGCGGACCAGGGGGGCCGAAGCCGGCACCAGGAGCAGGAGGACCGAAGCCGGGCTGACCCAGAGGCGAGGCGCAGATCGAGCAGAACTTGTCCGCAGGCGTGTTGGGGGCGCCGCAGCGAGGGCAGATCATGGAGCGTCCTTTTCGAGCACGGTCGCCGTGTCGGTCACGGCATCTCCGGCGGCCGTGGGCGCAGCATACCGTGGCGGGTCCCACGCTGATCAAGAGACCGCCGGGACAGGACAAAAAGCAGCGAGGGCGCCGGTGGCCCGACGCCCCCAACAGGCCGATGTGCCGGATCAGGCCCAACCCGACGCTGGACCCGACTCCGGATGCGGCTCAGCCGTCCTTCGCGTCGCGGACGCGCGCGGCCTTGCCCTGCAGGTCGCGCAGGTAGCCGAGGCGAGCGCGACGGACGACGCCCTTGGAGACGACCTCCACCTTGTCGATGCGGGGGCTGTGGGCGAGGAAGATGCGCTCGACGCCGATGCCGAAGCTCACCTTGCGCACGGTGAAGGTGCTGCGAGCACCTGCGCGGTGGCGCTTCAGGACGATGCCCTGGAACACCTGAACGCGCTCCTTCTCGCCCTCGACGATCTTGTAGTGGACGCGGACGGTGTCGCCGACGCGGAACGTCGGGACGTCGGTACGAATCTGGGCCTGTTCGATCTTGGCGAGGACGGGGGAGAACATGGTGCGCCTCTTCGGAGTGTCGGCTCGCGCGCGGTTTTTTGTTGCCGCCGGCAACACCTGACGGTGCTGCTCGTGACCGGGCGCGCGAGCGGACGCGGCTTTTTACATGCCGCGCCCGTCGTGTCAACGCGCTCTCCAGGGAGAGGGGCTCAGCGGCGGACGGGAATGATCTGGACGCGGCGGTCGTCGCCCTCGCCGTCGCTCTTGGTCACCACGCCCGCGAACTTGGCGAGGGCGAGGTGGACGATGCGGCGGTCCTGCGGGTTCATGGGCTCGAAGGTGATGATCTTCCCCTCGTCCACCGCCTGCTGGCCGAGACGGACCGCCATCTCCGTGAGGGCGTCCTCACGGCGCTCGCGGTAGCCCTCGGCGTCGACCAGGACGCGCCGGCGCAGCTTGCCGGGGCGGTTGACGACGCGATTGGCCAGGAACTGCAGGGCGGCCAGCGTCTGCCCCTTCTTGCCGATGATGCGGCCGGCGTCCTTGCCCTCGATCTCGAGGTGGATCTCCTCCGGCGGCTCCTCGGGGTCGTTCTCGAGGAGGTCGACGGTGCAGTCCATGCCCATCGCCGCGAGGGTGTCGATCACGAAGTCGAGCGCCACGTCGGCGCGGCCGTCTTCCTCGAAGGGCCCTGCCTCGACGACGACATCGCGCGCCGGCGCCGCGTCGGGCGCGCCCTCAACCGTTTTCGACTCGTGCATCTCTTCCACGGCCACGTGCCTTCCCCTTCTTCTCGACGGCCTCGCCGTTGTCGGCGGGCTCGTTCGTCGCGGTGCCGGGCGCGTTGCCGGCACCGTCGTCGCTGTCGTTCTCGGTGTCGTTCGTCTGCGCGACGCCGTCGTCCTTGCCGCCCTGCGCTTCTCGCCTCGCGGAGTCCCGCTTGGCGTCACGCTTCGAGGCGGCGGTCGTCTTCTTCTCGCGGACCTCTATGGTGCGCGGCGGGGCAGCGTCGAGCTTCCCCTTCATCCACCGCTCGACGGAGACCTGCTGCAGGATCCCGAGCCAGGTGTTGGTGATCATGTAGACCCCCAGCCCGGCGGGGAGGAACAGCATCATCACCGTGAAGATGGTGGGCATCATGTACAGCATCATCTTCGCCTGGGCGGGGTCACCCTGCGGCGGCATGAGCTTCTGCTGGAGGAAGCTCGAGGCGCCTAGCACGGCGGGGATGATGAAGAACTTCCCGGGGTTCGAGAGGTCCGGCATGAAGGGGCCGAACGGCGTGTGGTAGAGTTCGACCTCCGTCTGCAGCGACGTGTAGAGCGCGATCCACACCGGCATCTGGAGGAGGACCGGCAGGCAACCCAGCATCGGGTTGGTCACACCCTCCTTCCGCCAGAGCTCCTGCAGCGCGAGCCCGCGCTGGGTCGGATCCTCCTTGTACTTCGCGTTGAGCTCGTCCATCTGCGGCTTGAGGCGCCGCATGTGGAACGAGCTCTTGATCTGCGGGAGCGTGAGCGGGAAAAGCAGCGTCTTCACCGTCACCGTGAGCAGCACGATCGACCAGCCCCAGCTGCCGATCTTCGCGTGCAGCCAGTAGACGTAGCCGACGAGCACGCGGCCGATGACGCCGAACCAGCCGAGGTTGACGAGCTCGCTGGTCTGATACTGGTCGGGCCCGCCCCCGCCGAGGCGTACGAGGATCTCGCGCTCCTTCGGGCCGACGAAGGCGAGCGCGTCGTACGTCGCCTCCTCGCCGGTGGCGAGCTCGCGCACCGGGTAGGCGAGCCGCGCGCGGTAGACGTGGCCGAAGGTCGGATCGTCCCTCTTCTTGTGGAATTGAGTGGCGTTCCAGCGCTCCTCGATCTGCGCCTCGACTGCGGGCGCGGGGCCCTCGCGGTGAATGATGGTGCTCGCGAAGTAGCTGTTGGCGGCGGCGGCAAAGCGCCCCTCCCCGGGGAGCCGGTACCACTTCTCGGCAGTGAAGCGCTCACCCGTAAAGTCGTCGGGCTCGAAATCGCCGGAGGTGAGGCGCACCGTCTCCGCCGGCCCGTGAAGCACGGCTTCGCTCAGGAACTCGGATTGCTGACCGAGCGAGCCCTCCTCCTCCTTCGCGGTACGCCAGCTCGTCTGCTCGATGGCGAGGCGGTGCTGCAGCGGCTCCTTGGCGAGGTTGCGGACGCGGATCCCGACGGCGACCTCGAAGGGGCGCTCGGTCAGGGTGAGCGTCTTCTCGACCTCGGCGTCGTCGCTGGCGAAGCGGAAGACGCAGCGCGAGTCGGTCGTCTCGATCAGCGTCCAGTCGAGGTCGTTGAACGGCACCTGCTGGCGCTCGACGCCGGGGATGCGCAGGTCGGTCCGCAGCGGCATGCGCGACTCGACCGTCGTCGTCACCAGGTCGATCTGCGTCTCCGGGTGGTCGACAGAGATCGCGTACTTCCTGTCCAGCATGCGGGCGCTCTTCAGCGACCCGCCGCGGGTGGAGAACGCGGCCTCGAAGCGCGGGCCACGCAGCGTGCAGAGCTGCTCTCCCGGCCGCTCCCCGCCGGGGGCGCCCTCGTCGGAGATCGACAACGGCTGCTTCTCGGTCGTGCCACCGCCCGTGAACATGGGCAGGCCGTAGACGGCGAAGAGGACCGCCGCGGCCACGAAGAGGAGCAACCTGGCGATGCTGCCGCGATCCATGAATGTCCTGGCGAAGGGGGGCTCGGCGGGCCGCGTGGCTCTCCGCGTCGGTCGATCAGGACCGGGGCGGAGGAGCGGGCGGCGGCGGATCGAACCCGCCGGGATGAAACGGGTGACACCTACTCACGCGTCGAATCGAAAGCAAGGACCCGCGGAGGGCGCCGTGCGAGCGAAGGCACGCGGCGGCGTAGCGAGAGCAAGACGGCTCGAAGCGTCAGACGGGACCGAGCACGGCGACGAGGACCCGCGACAGCGTCCGCTGGTAAAAGGCGATCAGGAACAACAGGATCGACGCCATCATTCCTCGACGAGCTACGGCCGGCGGGAAGCCCAGCGTGACGCAAGGCTCTAACTCCGCGCGGGCGGCGGCGCCATGGTCGAGAGCCTCCGCCCGAGATCGCGGCGTGCGCGCACGAAGTCGCGCGCCACGTCGGCGAGGCAGAGGCGGCGGATGCCGGCGCCGGCGATCACCACCAGGTCGAGGCCGGGTGGCAGCTCGGCATAACTCAGGCGAAAAGCCTCGCGGATCAGCCGTTTCGCGCGGTTGCGGAAGACGGCGCCCCCGAGCCGGCGAGAGGCCACGACGCCCATGCGCGATGGTGCACCTTCGACGGCGCGCACCGCGAGGAGGAGAAACGCACCGGTCCGGATGCGGAAGGACGGACCGTCCTGCACCGCGAGGAACTCGCGGCGCTTTCGCAGTCGGAGCGTGCGCGGAAAGCCGCGCGCCAGAACCGTGGACAGCCTACTTCGAGTAGGTGGTCGCGGCGAGGCGAGCCCGGCCCTTGCGGCGGCGGGCGTTGATCACCTTGCGGCCACCCTTCGTCGCCATGCGGGCGCGGAACCCGTGTTTTCGAAGGCGGCTCACGTTGTGCGGCTGGTACGTGCGCTTCATGCGAATGATCTCCGGAATGCCGGTCGGGCGGTGCGGTCGCGGCAGAGTTGCCGCGGGGGCGAGCTGCCGGGAACGGGCCGCGCAAGTAAGCACAGCGCGGGGGGCAGGTCAACGGCGAGCTGCAGAGGCCAGCCACCTCGCCCGGCCTGGACGGTCGATGGCTCGAGCCGTGCCATCGAAGTGCACCAACGGGGGGCCAACGTAGTAGCCTCCGCGCCGCCTCGAGTCGTCGATCGCCGGTGAGACCTCCGACCTCGCGGGGAACCACACGAAACTGGGCTGCCGCTGTGGTCGCCGCAGCGATGGTGACCGGCGTCACCGGCGTCGCCTCGGCGCAGGACTCGACATTCCACCTGGACCGGCTGCAGGTCGGCGGTGCGCCGGACGACGGCATCGCGGTGTGGCGCCCGGAGATGCACGAGCGTGAGCGCTTCTACGGGCAGCTCACCCTGGGCTTCGATTACAACGCGTTCCGCATCGAGAACCACATCCAGGACGACGGCGCCGCCCAGCTGATGGCCGGCCGCAGCGGCGCTCCGGTGAAGGCTCGCGTCGTCGGTTACGCCGACATCGGCGTCGAGCTCTTCGACCGGCTCTCCTTCCAGGTCCTATTCCCGTTCATCGCCTACCAGACGGGCAACCCCACCAACGCCGACTCGGTGCCGGGGGCGGACGACGCGGTCGACCTCGCTGCCGGCGCTGCCGGCGACGCGCGGTTCGACCTGCGCACGGTCCTCGTCAACACCGACGACGACTTCTTCAAACTCGGCGCCAACGCGCGCCTCTTCGCCCCCACCGGCAATGACCTTTCCTTCGCGGGCGATCGCACGGCGTCCGGCGGCTTCGGGCTCGCCGGCGAGATCGACATCAAGGACATCTTCTTCGTCCTCGACACTGGCATCCATTTCCGGCCCTTCGGCGAGGTGAACGACTTCAAGGTCAACCACGAGTGGACCTGGGCCTTCGGCGCCTTTCTCCCCCTGCGGGACGACACGATCCGCCTCGGTGCCGAGATCTTCGGCTCGACCGGCATCGGCGAGGGGACGACGTTCAACGGGCCCAACACCCCGCTGGAGTGGATGTTCGAGGCGCGCTTCGCCCTCACCGAGGACAAGCAGCTGTGGGCCGGTGGCCACGGCGGCACCCGTCTGTCGCCCGGCTATGCTCCTGACTTCCGCCTGGGCGCGGCCATCGGCTACTGGTTCGAGATCGCCGACGTCGATCCGCCGGCTCCCGCCAAGAAGCCCAACGCGTCGATGCAGCCGGTGGGCGACGCCGACAAGGACGGCTTCCCCGACGACGTCGACCTTTGCCCGACCGACCCCGAGGACGGCAAGGCGCCCGACCCGACCGACGGCTGCCCCAACACCGACCGCGACGGCGACGGGATCGTCGACGCCCGCGACAAGTGCCCGGACGAGCCGGAGGACTTCGACAAGATCGACGACCGCGACGGCTGCCCCGAGGACGACGCCGACAAGGACGGCATTCCCGACGCGAAGGACGCCTGCCCGAAGGAGCCTGGCGCCGAGAACCCGGACCCCAAGAAGAACGGCTGCCCGCAGTTCATCCGCCGCGTGGAGGGCTCCAGCGAGATCGAGATCCTTCAGCAGGTCCAGTTCGAGACCGGTTCGGCGCGCATCAAGCAGGAGAGCTACGGCATCCTCGACGAGGTCGTGGCGCTGCTCAAGGCGAACCCCGACATCACGCTGCTCTCCATCGAGGGACACACCGACGACCGCGGCTCCGACGAGCTGAACGACAAGCTCTCCAAGGACCGCGCGGCGAGCTGCAGCGACTATCTGGCGCAGAAGGGCATCGAGAGGCAGCGCCTCACGAGCGCCGGCTTCGGCGAGAAGAAGCCGATTGCGCCCAACGAAACGGCGGACGGCCGACAGAAAAACCGCCGCACCGAGTTCAAGATCAAGGACGGCGGCAGCGGCTCGGCGCCCGCGACCGGCCCGGTGACCCCGGGAAGCGGCGGCGGGACGCCGGTCCCCGGCGAGTGAGCTGCGGCTGACGGACGGACGAGGAGGGATCCCATGCGAACCTTCCTCGTCATCGTCGGCATCATCGTGGTGCTCGTCGTCGCCGTCTCCTGGCACCAGAGGCGCGAGCAGCAGGTGGCTGACGACGACCAGGCGCGGGAGACCGACCGCACGGGCATCGCCGCCCCGGACGCACGCGGGCTCTACGACTGCACCTGCGACTACCTGACCGACACCGATCTCGGTGGGGAAGAGCGCGTCCGCGTGTGCGCCGACGGTCCCCAGGTGGCGGTGCAGGTCGGCCGCGGCTGCGCGGTGCGGCACTCACCGGGCACGGTCAACCGGTGCACCTGCGTCCTTTGGAGCCGTGCCGACTGCGCCGAGCACGAATGCCGCCAGAATCGCTGACCCGCGGTGCCCCGCGGCGGATATTTCTTCCGATGGACAGCGGGCTCGCCCCGCCGGAAGGAGCCTCACGGATGGATGTCGCGCGTCGTCGGTTCAAGCTCGCTCTCGCACTCGGCGTGGGATCGTTCGCGCTGCTCACCGGCGGCTGCGGGGACAACGCCGACATCTACGGGCTGGGCGGAGGCGGCGGCTCGGCGACGTCGACCACCGTCGGCCCTACCGGAACCACGGGTGGACCCGTCGCCGTCTCGTCGAACTCCAGCGGCGGTGACGGCGGCGCCGCCACCACCGGCGACGGCGGCGGAGGAAACAGCAGCGACGGCGGCGGTGGCTCGACGGGTGACGGCGGGTCGGCCGGGGCACCGGGCACCGGCGGCCATGGCACCGGCGGCGCCCCGGGCACCGGCGGTCAGGCCGGCACTGGCGGTCAGGCCGGCACTCGCGGCGCGAGGGGCACCGGCGGACA
>JBKJLX010000511.1:0-7259 GCA_046596645.1 Polyangiaceae bacterium | reverse complement strand
GCCTTCGCCTTGGCGGCGAGGCCACGCCGGGCGAGCGGCGCACCGGCGAGCACCGCGTCCATCATGGCGTCGAGGGTGGCCCGGCTCATGTCGGCCTGGTGCAGCGCCTCGTCGAGGAAGTGACCGACGCCTCGCCGCGCGTGCAGGGTGTGGCGCGTCCCGGCGATGTGGTTCAGCGCCGAGCCCGCCACGTCGACCACGCCCTCCCACGCCGCGTTGCCGCCGTGGAAGGCCGCCTCGCGCACCCGGCGATCGGGGTCGGCCATCAGGCTGCGACGCTGCGACATCGGCAGCGTCCGCGCGGTGCCGTCGGGGTCCTTCATGGTGAAGGAGAGCTTCGCGGAGACCACGTCGTAGAGCCGGCCCCAGCCGGAGATGCCGTCGACGGCGAGCTCGGCGGCCAGGCCCTCGAGCGCGGGCGTCATGGCGGTTGTCGCCTCGTGCCGCAGGCGGCCCAGCGCGTGGCTGGCGCCGGCGAGCTCGCCGCTGGCGCGGAAGGCCTCCCACGCGGTCTCGGAGGCGTCGCCCAGGGCGCGCCGGAGCTCCACCTTGACCTTCTCCAGCCGTGAGCGCAGCTCGGCGAGGCGCCCTTCGGCGAGGACGTACCGCTCGTCCTCGGCGTGGGCGGACGCGAGGCAGCCAATGTAGGCGCCGAGGTGCGAGTCGCGGGCGACCACGTCCTCGTAGCGCGCCACCAGCTTCGCCCAGGCTTCGTCGGCGCCGGCGCCGATGGCGGGGAGGCGCGACGCCTCGCCGGCGAGCGCGAGGACGTCGCGGGCCAGCGCGTCCTCGAAGGCGACGCGCGCCGGGGCGTCGAAGTCGGTGAAGAAGGAGGAGAGGTCCCAGCGGTCGGCAGGCAGCTCGCTCATGCTGCGAGCTTGCCACCCGCCGGGAGGGGCGTCAGTCCTCAGTCCTTGGAGAAGTAATGATCGCCCTGGTAGCTCCCGGTGCGCTCCTTCTCGAGCTGCATCAGGATGTCGTTGAGGAGCACCGAGGCTCCGAAGCGGAACAGGTCGGGCGTGAGCCAGCCGTCCCCCAGCGTCTCCTTCACGAGGCAGAGGTAGTGAAGCGCCTGCTTCGCGGTGCGGATGCCGCCGGCAGGCTTCATGCCGATGATCTTGCCGGTCGCGTAGTAGAAGTCGCGGATTGCCTCCAGCATGACCAGGGTCACCGCCGGCGTGGCTGCGGGCTGGACCTTGCCGGTCGAGGTCTTGATGAAGTCGCTGCCGGCCTCCATCGCGATCTGGCTGGCCTTGCGGACGGCGTCGTAGGTGCCGAGCTCGCCCGTCTCCAGGATGGTCTTGAGGTGGGCGGCGCCGCACGCCTCCTTCACCGCGCAGATCTCGTCGAAGATCTTGTCGTACTCGCCGGTGAGGAAGGCGCCGCGATCGATGACCATGTCGATCTCGTCGGCGCCGAACTCGACCGCGCGCCGCACGTCCTCCAGCTTGATCGGCAGCGGCGAGAGGCCGCTGGGGAAAGCGGTGGCGACGCTGGCAACCTTGACCGTCGAGCCCTCGAGGGCCTTCTTCGCGACAGGCACCATGTTCGGATAGACGCAGACGGCGGCCACCGAGGGGATGTCCTCGCGCTCGTGGGGCCAGCGCGCCTTCTGGCACATCTGCAGGACCTTGCCCGCCGAGTCCTTCCCCTCGAGCGTGGTGAGGTCGATCATGGAGATCGCCAGCTTCAGGCCGGCGACCTTCGCCTGCTTCTTGATGCTGCGCTTGCCCAGCGCGGCGGCGCGCTCCTCGACGTAGACCTTGTCCACCGTCGGACTGGCGAAGGTCCGCCGGGGCGCCGTCGGCTGCGCGAGCGTTCCGGGAAGATGCTGCGCGCCCTGTCCATTCGTCGTCGCCATCGGCACCTGGTCCTCCGCGAGCCGAGAGCCTACACCTCTTCCCCATGCCCCGCTCTCCCGGCGCGCTCCTCCTCGTCGCGACGCTGACCTTCGGCGCGAGCTCCTTCGGCTGCAGCAGCGGCCACCTCCTGGCCGCCGGCGCCACGCCGCCTGCCGACCTCTCCGCGGTCGACCAGAACGGCCAGCTGCGCTCGATCGGGTCGCAGAAGGGGCAGCCGCTGGTCGTCTACTTCTACCCGGCCGACGGGACGCCGGGCTGCACCGAGGAGGCGTGCGCCTTCCGCGACGCGTGGTCGAAGTACAGCGCCGCGGGGGTGATGATCTTCGGGGTGTCGGGCGACGACCAGGAGTCGAAGGAGGAGTTCGCCAGGGAGGAGAAGCTCCCCTTCCCCATCCTCGCCGACCCCGAGCACAAGTGGTCGGAGGCGTTCGGCGTCGGCACGACGCTGGGAATGATGGACCGCGTGACCTTCCTCCTCGACGCGTCGGGGGCGGTGGTGAAGGTCTACCCGGACGTCGACCCCGGCGTGCACGCGACCGAGGTCCTCGCTGACGCCGAGCAGATCGAGCGATGACCTACGCCGCGAGCGACCTCCAGGTGCGCGGGCTGCGGCTGCGCCTCCATCGCTGGGCGCCGGAGACCGCGCGGAGGGGGCCGCTGGTCCTCGTCCTCCACGGCTTCCTCGACGCGGGCTCCACCTTCGAGGGCGTGGCCGAGCCGCTGGCCGCAGCCGGCCTCGAGGTGGTGGCGCCCGACCTGCGCGGCTTCGGCGAGAGCGAGCGCGTCGGCGCCGGCGGCTACTACCACTTCCCCGACTACGTGGCCGACGTGGAGGCGCTCATCGCGACGCTGGGCGAGGAGCGGGTCGCGCTCGTCGGTCACAGCATGGGCGGCGGCGTCGCCACCCTCTTCACGGGCACGCTGCCCGAGCGGGTGACGCGCCTGGTCGTCCTCGAGGGGTGGGGCCCGATGCACACACCGCCCGAACTGGCGGTGGAGCAGCTGCGCCGGCACCTGCGCGATCTCGCGCGGGTCGATCGCGGGGGGCGCCCCCTCGCCTCGATGGAGGACGCGGTCGCCCGCCTCGCCGCCAGCCACCCCCGCATACCGCGGGAGATCCTGGCCTCGCGAGCGGAGCGGCTGGTGCGTCGCACCTCCGGCGAGCTGCACTGGGCGTGGGACCCGCTCCACCGCACGACCTCGCCGACCATCTTCCACGCCGAGGTGTACGCGAGCTTCCTCCGTGCCATCGCCTGCCCGACGCTCGCCATCTCCGGCGGCCCCCACGGCTGGCACCCGCCGGACGAGGACGAGCGGCTGGCCCTGGTGCGCGACCTCCGCCGCGCGGAGATCCCCGACGCCGGTCACATGATGCACTGGACGGCGCCGGGCACCGTGGCCGCCATCGTCGGGCCGTTCCTGCTGGAGGGCACGGCGTAGCGCCGCCAGCAGAGGGGACGACGCCGCGCGGCGTGGCTTCGCGCCCCGATCGGTGCTGTATTTGCGGCGATGCGAAGCACCGAGAAGTCGCCCGGGAACCTGCAGAAGACCGCGAGTACGGTCGGCCCCGCCTCGTCGCGCCGCGCCACAGCGAAGAGCGCGACGGCGAAGAAGGCCACGCACGACCCGGCGACGCCCGAGGCGCTGATCCGCTTCATGATGAAGGAGTGGGACGGCAAGGCCGCCGCCCTCCCCGCGCCCATCGCGGAGGCGGCGGCCTTCGCCGGGCGCCGGCGCGCGCTGTCCAAGCTCTTCCCGGCGGAGACGTTGGTGGTGCCGACCGGCCACGAGAAGGTGCGCGCCAACGACACCCACTACCGGTTCCGGCCCGGCAGCGACTTCTTCTACCTGACCGGCAACCACGAGCCCGACTGCGTGCTGGTCCTCGAGCCCAAGGCGGGCGGCGGGCACCGCGACATCCTCTTCGTCGAGCCGAACCCCGGCCGCAGCGACCCGACCTTCTTCACCGACCGCAACAAGGGCGAGCTGTGGGTGGGCGCGCGCCTGGGCGTGCCGGAGAGCCGGGCCCACTTCGGCGTGCACGAGTGCCGGTCGCTGAAGGACCTGCCCGACTACCTGAAGGCGATGACCGGCGCGGCGACCAAGCCGCGGCGCGTCCTGCGTGGCTTCAGCGAGGGCGTCGACGGCGTCCTGCGTGCGAGCGATCGCGACGGCGATCTCGCCGCCGCGCTCTCCGAGATCCGCCTGATCAAGGACGACCTCGAGATCGAGGAGCTGAAGAAGGTCGTGGCCTCGACCAAGCGCGGCTTCGAGGACGTCGTGCGCTCCCTGCGGAGGACGCCGCTCGCCGCGCCGGGCAAGCCTTCGGGCGCGCGCACCGAGCGCGAGATCGAGGGCGTCTTCTACCTCCGTGCGCGCGCCGAGGGAAACGACGTGGGCTACGGCACCATCGCCGCCAGCGGCTCGAACGCGTGCATCCTCCACTGGACTCGCAACGACGCGAAGCTGCGCAAGGGCGACCTGCTCCTCCTCGACGCCGGGGTGGAGGGCACGCAGCTGTACACCGCCGACATCACGCGCACCGTCCCCATCAGCGGCAAGTTCTCGAGGGAGCAGCGCGAGGTCTATTCCCTGGTCCTCGCATCCCAGCGGGCGGGGCTGGCCGCGGTGAAGCCGGGCAACGACTTCATGGATCCGAACCGCGCGGCGATGCGCGTCCTCGCCCAGGGTCTCATCACCATGGGGATCCTGAAGTGCGACCTGGACGAGGCGCTCAAGCCGGAGAACCAGTTCCATCGTCGCTACACGCTCCACAACGTGAGCCACATGCTCGGCCTCGACGTCCACGACTGCGCCAAGGCGCGGCAGGAGGTCTACCGGTTCGGCAAGCTGCGGCGGGGGATGGTGCTCACGGTGGAGCCGGGCCTCTACTTCCAGGAGGGTGACCTCACGGTGCCCGAGCGCTACCGCGGCATCGGCGTGCGCATCGAGGACGACGTGCTGGTCACTGCCACCGGCATGAAGAACCTGTCCGCGAACATCCCCACCGGCGCCGACGAGATCGAGCGCTGGATGGACGGCATCTGGTCGGCGGGTTGAGCCGTGGGGCGCGCTACGCTCCGCCGGTGAGCGACACCACGACCCACTACGACGCCATCGTCGTCGGCTCCGGCTTCGGCGGCAGTGTGGCCGCGTTGCGGCTCAGCGAGAAGGGCTACAAGGTCCTCCTCCTGGAGAAGGGCAAGCGCTTCGCCGCCAAGGACTTCCCCAAGAACAACTGGGACCTGAAGCGCTGGCTGTGGATGCCGCAGCTCGGGATGCACGGCATCTTCAAGATGACGTTCTTCGAGCACGTGACGATCTTCTCCGGCGTCGGCGTCGGCGGCGGCTCGCTCGTCTACGCCAACACCCTGCCCGTCCCCAAGGCGGAGTTCTTCCGCACCGGATCGTGGTCGGGCCTGCGCGATTGGCAGGTGGAGCTGGCGCCGCACTACGTCACCGCGAAGAAGATGCTGGGCGCGGTGCGCAGCCCGCAGCTGCAGCTGGGGGACGAGGTGCTGCGCGACATGGCGCGTGAGATGGGGCGGGAGAAGGACTTCGGTCCCACCGACGTCGCGGTCTACTTCGGCGAGCCGGGCAAGCGCGTCCCCGACCCGTACTTCGACGGCCAAGGCCCGGAGCGGACCGGCTGCACCCACTGCGGCGCCTGCATGACCGGCTGCCGGGTGGGCGCCAAGAACACGCTCGACAAGAACTACCTGTGGCTCGCCGAGCGGCTCGGGATGACGCTGCTGGCGGAGACCGAGGTGACGGCGGTGCGCGCCCAGGGCGGGGGTTACGCGGTCGAGGCCCGGACCGGGCTCGGCCACCACAAGGATCCGCGCCGCTTCACCGCCGACAAGGTGTTCCTCGCCGGAGGCGTCCTAGGCACCGTCGATCTCCTGCTCAAGATGAAGGAGGACCCGAAGGGCCTCCCCGAGCTGTCGCCCCGCACCGGCGAGCTGGTCCGCACCAACTCGGAGAGCCTCATCGCGGTGGTCACCGGTCGGCGCGACGTCGACCTCTCCAAGGGCGTCGCCATCGGGTCGATCCTCCACACCGACGATCACTCGCACCTGGAGATCTGCCGCTACGGCGCGGGGAGCGGCTTCTTCCGGCTCCTCCTGGCACCGCACGCGCCGGGCGACACCGTGTTCCAGCGCCTGACCCGGGCCGCGGGCGCGATCGTGAAGAACCCGCTGCGCATGCTGAAGGTCGGGCTGGTGCCGGACATGGCGCGCTTCTCCCAGATCCTCCTCTACATGCGGAGCCTCGACGGCACGCTCTCCTTCCGCCGTCGGCGCGGCGTGCGTACCGGGTTCACCGAGGGGCTGACCACCGAGCTGTCACCGGGGGCGACCCCGCCGGCGGCCTTCATCCCCGAGGCAACCGCGCTCGCCGAGCGCTACGCGGAGAAGCTCGAAGGCGTCCCCGTCAACATGGTCACCGAGACGCTGCAGGGCATCCCCTCCACGGCGCACATCCTCGGCGGTGCCTGCATCGGCAAGACGCGGGAGGAGGGCGTCATCGACGCACGGCACGAGGTGTTCGGCTACCCGGGCCTCTTCGTGGTCGACGGCTCGAGCGTCTCCGCGAACCCGGGGGTCAACCCGTCGCTGACCATCACCGCGCTGGCCGAGCGCGCGCTGTCGCTGCTCCCCTCCGCGGCACCCGCGGGCTGATTGGCCTCCGCCTGGGAGGGCACGTCCCTCAGCAGGCGCACGGCGACCGCGCCCAGCCTGCTCACCATGCCCGCCGCGAAGGCCACGTGCCGCGCGGCATGCACGCGCAGAATGCTGGCCACCTCGTCGGCGCCGAGGGCGGCCGCCTGGTCGGCGAGATCGGAGATGCGGTCTGCCCGCGCGAGGAGGCCGACGAGTCCTGCTGGCGGCGGAGGCATGGATTCGCGCCCAGCGCTCAACCGGGGTCGCCCGCCGGGCCGGCGAGCTGCGCAGCGGCCGTAGGGGCAGCGACAACCTCGGCGCGATCCCAGGTCCCCGAGTCGAACACCGAGCGCAGCGCGAGGACCTGCGTCCTCTCGAAGGCGTTCGCGTCGAGCAGGATCTCCAGCGTGTCGCCGAGCCCGCCGGCGCCGAGCGCCACCTGCCCCGTCGTCTTGGCGAAGGCGGCGGGCACGAGGGCGACCACCCGCTCGATCTGCGGGCGGTGGGTCCGGAACCACCTCGCCCACGAGGCGCTCTGCAGCATCTCCGTCGCGGCGACCTGGCGGGCGTCGATGAAGAGGGTCAGCCGGCCCTGGATGACGAAGTCCGGCTCCAGCTCCTGCGTGAGCGCCTCGATCAGGTCCTCGACGCAGCGACCGCCGACCGTGAGGTGGATGATCGCGGGCCCGGGGCGCGACACGCGAAAGCTGCCGTTCTCACCGCTGAGGCGAAC
>JBKJLX010000505.1:0-5670 GCA_046596645.1 Polyangiaceae bacterium | reverse complement strand
GGGCCTCGTAGACGGTGCCCATGCCGCCCTCGCCGAGGGAGCGCACGATCCGGAAGCCCCCGATCACACAGACGGCCGATCCAAGCGCGATGTCGTGGGCGGGACGGTCACGCTCTTGCGAGTCATCGCCGCCTCATCCGGCGACGACGCGGAGATTCTTCCTGGCGGTCGGATCGGGGAGCGTGCCCCCCTCCGCCGCGTCGAACGCGACCGGGTAGTTGCCGCTGAAGCACGCGTCGCAGTGGTGGCCGCCGCCGGTGCGCGCCGAGGCCGGCCCGCCGGCGGCGCCCTTGGCGGCGGCCCGCACCGCGGCGGTCAACCCCTCCAGCGAGAGGTAGCCGAGGTCGTCCGCCTCGAGGTAGCGCGCGATCTCCTCCGGCGTGTGGGTCGCTGCGATGAGCTCGGCGCGCGTCGGTGTGTTGATGCCGTAGTAGCAAGGCCAGCGCACCGGCGGGCTGGAGATTCGGACGTGCACGCTCACCGCGCCCGCCTCGCGGATCATCTTCACGATCTTGCGGCTGGTGGTCCCGCGGACGATCGAGTCGTCGACCACGATGACGCGCTTGCCCTCGAGCACGGCGCGGTTCGGGTGCAGCTTCAGCCGCACGCCGAAGTGCCGGATCGACTCCTGCGGCTCGATGAAGGTGCGACCCACGTAGTGGCTGCGGATGAGCCCCATCTCGAAGGGGATGCCGCTCGTCTCCGCGTAGCCCACCGCGGCGGCGACGCCGCTGTCCGGCACCGGGATGACGATGGTGGGCACCTCGGCCGCGGCCAGCGCAGAGGGGGACAGCGCGGGGAGGCGCAGCGGGTGCTCCTCGGCCAGGCGGCGACCGATCGCCTTGCGGACCTCGTACACGCTGGCACCGTCGAGCACCGCGTCGGGCCGGGCGAAATAGACGTACTCGAAGAGGCACATGCGACGCGGTGCGGGGGCGAATGGCATCGTCGAGTGCACGCCCTTGTCGTCGATGCGGAGCATCTCCCCCGGCTCCAGATCGCGCACGCGCTCGGCGCCGAGGAGATCGAAGCTGGTGGGCTCACTGGCGACCAGCCAGCGATCCTCGCCGCCCGGGTTTCCCGCGGACGCAGCGCCGCGCATCTTCCCCAGGCACAGCGGGCGGAAGCCCATCGGGTCGCGCACCGCGATCAGCGCGTCCGGCGTCAGCACCACCAGCGAGTACGCACCCTCGACCCGGCGCAGGGCCTCGGCGAGCCGATCCTCCACCGTGGTGCCGCTGCTGCGCGCGAAGAGGTGGAGGATGGTCTCGGTGTCGGAGCTGGTCTGGAAGATCGACCCGTTGCGCTCGAGCTCCAGCCGGAGGTGCTCGAAGTTGGTGAGGTTGCCGTTGTGGCCCAGGGCGATCGAGCCCGCCGCGTAGTCGATGGCGAAGGGCTGCGCGTTGCGCACGTGCGAGGTGCCCGACGTCGAGTAGCGGACGTGGCCGATCGCGGCGTGGCCGGGGAGCGTCGCGAGCTCGTCCTTGGAGAAGACAGCCTGCACCAGCCCCATCGCTCGGTGGTGGTAGATGCGCCGGCCGTCGGTCGAGGCGATGCCTGCCGACTCCTGCCCGCGGTGCTGCAGCCCGTGCAGGCCCAGGTAGGCGATGTTCGCCGCCTCTGCGTGGCCCCAGACTCCGAACACTCCGCACATCGGATCCCCGCTCTAGCAGGGGCGCGGCGAGGGAGCCACGCCCCCCGCAGGGGTCAGTTCTTCGCCATGACCTTCCAGAGGTTGTCGAAGATGTCGAGCTCGAGCTTGTCGCCGTGGCACGTCTTGCAGTCGTGCGGCTTCTTGTCGGCGCGCTCCAGCTTCTCCACGTACTCGGAGGCCATGAACTTCCGGACGACCGCGATGTCGTCGTCGACGAAGGGCTCCTTCTTTCCGCCGTGGCAGGAGTCGCAGAAGAGAGGCGCGCCGCCCTCGTGGCGCATCTCGACCACGAAGCGGTCCCACATCTCCTCGGCGATATCCATCATCCGGGTCTTCTTCTTGAAGTCGCCCTCGACGTGGCAGCCGGTGCACTTCTCGAAGCCGAGCGACTCCTTGAAGAGGGGCATCACCTTCTTCTTCTGCTCGGAGGTGAGCTTGTCCATCTTCGGCAGGTTCTTGGGGTCGAGGCCGATCGCGGCGACCTTGTCGAGCATCGCGCTGGTGTGCACCGGCACGTTCGGGTCCGGCCCCGGGGCGGGGGCGGTCGAGATCGGGCCCGAGGCGGCGGGCGCAGGCCCACCGCTGGCGCCGGGCGCCGGGTCGGCCGGGGTCGGCTTGGGCGCGTCGGCCAGGCCCGGGTCGGGGCCGGCCGGTCCGGGCGTCGGGCTCGAGCCGCACGCGGCGACGGTGGCAGCGCCCACGGCGAGGACGAGGGCGAGCGTCGGGAGTCTCATGGCCGCGGCATGTAATCGAATCCGCCGCCCGCTGGTAGGATCCGTCACGTGACCCACCGACGGACCGCGACCTGGGGCCTCCTCCTCATCCTCGGCGCGCTCGTGGGCTGCGGGGACGACGCGGCGGACGGAGCAGGTCTCGGCGGCGGGGGCGGCGCCGCCCCCGGCTCGGGCTCTCCCTCTGGAGGCGGCGCCGGCGACGGCGGCAGCGGGGGCCAGGCGCTGGTCACGGTCGGCGTGAGCCAGGGCGGGTCCACCGCCTCCGGCATCGACGGCTGCAACGGCCGGCTGCGCGGCAAGATCCGCGACTTTCGCGCCGACCACCCCGACTTCGAGGAGGAGACCGGGGTCGACCCTGGCATCGTGGAGGATGTGCTCGGCGACGACGGCAAGCCCGTCTACGACGAGGACGGCGACCACCCGACCACCAGCGGTCGCGAGGGCTTCGACCAGTGGTTCCGCGACACGCCCGGCGTGAACGAGCCCATCGAGATCGACCTCCAGCTCGAGCCGGGGGACGGCGGCGTCTTCACCTTCGACGACTCCGAGTTCTTCCCCATCGACGGGCAGGGCTTCGGCGACGAGGGCAACCCGCACAACTTCCACTTCACGCTCGAGCTGCGGACGACGTTCCGCTACCAGGGCGGCGAGGTCTTCCGCTTCCGGGGCGACGACGACCTGTTCACCTTCATCAACGGCCGGCTCGCCATCGATCTCGGCGGTGTGCACGGGGCGATGGAGGCCGAGATCGACCTCGACGCGCGCGCCGACGAGCTGGGCATCACCGTCGGCGAGGTCTACCCCCTCGATTTCTTCTTCGCCGAGCGGCACACCAGCGAGTCGAATTTTCGCATCGACACCACGATCGCGGAGTTCATCGACTGCGGCTCAGTGCCGAACTGACCGGCACCGGCTCTCGCCATGTCATGCGCCGTTCAGTTCACTCGAACTTCCCGCTCATCGACAGGAACGTGAGCTTGTCGTTGGTCTCGCGCAGGCGCTGCGTGAGCATCCGCACGACGCTCCACAGGACCTCGTAGGCGAGGTCCTTGTGGAGGAAGAGCAGGTCCTCGAAGGCGTCCTTCGACACGGTGAGGAGGCGGCACCGCTCGTGGACGCGCGCGTCGGCGGAGCGCGACGTCGAGTCGAGCAGGGCCATCTCCCCGAAGACGGCGCCCGGACCGAGGACGGCCAGCGCCTCCTCACCCATGCCGGGCACCTCGCGGCTGATGCGAACCTTGCCGTCGAGGAGGATGTAGAGCTTGTCCCCCGGATCGCCGTGCTGGAAGATCTTGGTGCCCAGGCCGTGCGACTCCTCGTTGGCGACCCGGCTGATGATCTCGAGCGCCTCCGGGGTCAGACCCTGGAAGATCGTGACCTTCGACAGCTGCTCGACGCGCTCGGAGAGGTCCACCGCAGTGGAGCTTAGCGCGACGGCACGGAGGCCCTAAGAAAGTGGAGCGGCGCCGAGAAAGTCGCCGACCGGTCAGCGGGTGAAGCGAACGCGGATCGGGGGAGTGGCCGAGGTGGTGGCCTGCCCCGCGCGATCGAGTCCGGACTTGTAGCGACGCCCGAGGGCGCAGGTGCGCGCGGCGCGGCCGAAGCCGTTGCCGGGATCGCTCACCACCTGGACCGACTGCGGCGAGCCGTCGGGGCGGACCGTGACGACGATGGTGGCGATCGCCTGGTCGACCTGCGCCGCGTCGGCCTCCGGAGGGAAGGGGCAGTTCCACGCGCTCGAGCCGGCGATGGTAGGAGGCCGCGAGAGGTCGGAGGGCGGCGGACCTGCGCCCGGGCCCTCGCCGGTGCCGGTGCCCTTGGGGTCGCCATTCGGCTTGGCGCCGGGACGCCTCTGCTCCTTGGCCGTCCCGCCCGCCGCGACGAAGCCGATGCCGCCGGGACCGTTGCCGGTGACGAAGCCGTCGTCGCCGAAATCGAGGCGCTCCTCCTCCTTGGCGGTGAGCAACTCCTGGGCGGCGGCCGGCGCCGGGGCGGGCGGTGGCGCGTCCTTGTAGGGGTCCTCCACCGGGGGCGGCACGTCGAGCCTGGGCTGCTCCGGCTCCGGCACGGGCTGGGGCTCCGGTTCGGGCTCCGGCTCGGGCGGCTTCTCCTTCTCCTCCGGCGCGTCGGGGGGCACCTCGACGTCGTACGTCTCGTAGTAGTACGTCGCGATCTCGCGCCGGGTCCCGCGCAGCCAGTCCATCATGTCCACCAGAGACATGAGCGCGCGGCCGACGCCCATCCCGTGGCCGAGGAGCGCGACGGTGAGGCCGAAGGCGGCGCCCACCGTCACGGCGCGATCGCCCACCGTCCACACGCTCGCGTAGACGTCGCGTCCGCGACGATCCGGCGGCGGAGGCTCGTGCTGGTAGGGCGAGCGCGCTGGTGCGACGGTCACGGAGCCGCCTTGACGGGCTCGGGTGCCTCCACGGGCTCGGGCGATCGGTGCGCGACGCCGAAGGCGATCTTGTTCACGCTGGCCAGCTTGAGCTCGTCCATCGCCCGCAGCACGAGGCCATGCTGGACGGCCTTGTCGGCGCTGATGACGGCGCGCAGATCGGGCGTCTTGCCCAGGGCCTCGCGGGCGAGAGCGCGCACCTGCTTGATGTCGTCGACCTTCTTGCCGTCGACGTAGACCTCGCCGGGGACCTTCGCCCCGTCGACCAGGGTCTCTCCCGACTTGGAGATGTCCACGCGGAACTGCAGCTGCACCTGCTTGCCGGACGCGGCCTTGGGAAGATCCATGGGGACCGACTGCGAGACGATGATGCGCGCGGTCACCATCATGATGATCAGCAGCACGAGCGTGATGTCGACCAGCGGCGTGACGTTGATGCCGCTGATGACGCCGTCGTCGTCGTCGGAGCTGGCGGCCATCAGGCCTTCTCCTCGCCGTC
Source organism: Polyangiaceae bacterium (assembly GCA_046596645.1). Taxonomy (GTDB): domain Bacteria; phylum Myxococcota_A; class Polyangia; order Polyangiales; family Polyangiaceae; genus JBKJLX01. Next base: position 385 of record JBKJLX010000505.1, on the reverse strand, counting down.
CTCGTCGTCGCGCGGGGGGGGCGCCGCCTTCGCAGCGCCACTCTTCTTCACGTTGGACGGCTTGGGGGCATCACCGGTCTCCACCACCGGCGCCGGGCGGACCGCCGCAGCGCGTGCGACCGGGCCCCCGTCGTTCGCCTTGAGGTGCGCGAGGAGGATGCGGGTCAGCGCCTCGGTGTTGGCGAGGGTCGACTTGGTCATGCGCTGGAAGGTGTTGTTGGCCACGACCGCCGGGATCGCGATGCCGATGCCGACCGCGGTGGCGACCAGCGCCTCGGCGATGCTTCCCATGACCGCGGTGGGCGCCATGTTCTGGGCCTGGTTCGTCACGGTCTCCTGAGCTTGCTTCGCGAGGGCGTCGAACGCCATCACGATGCCGATGACG
>JBKJLX010000484.1:0-6149 GCA_046596645.1 Polyangiaceae bacterium | reverse complement strand
GCATCCGTCCCCGAGTGGGTCTCGGCCATCGCCTGCGCCTCGTCCGCGCGCACGATCATCTCCAGGTGGAGGTGCGGCTTGATCCTGGCGCCTGAGGCGTTGCCAGACTTGCCCACGGTGCCGAGCGCCTGCCCCGCCTTCACCGCCTTCCAGGCCCTGGGGACGCTCGTCTTGTCGAGGTGCGCGTAGAAGAGCGACACGTGCAGATCCATGTCGCCGCCGCCCAGGGCGCCGGGCACCGGGCAGACCAGCTGCACCACACGCCCGTAGCCGCCACGCTGGTCGGAGCGCGCCTTGCCGGAGCACGCCGCGAGCACCGGCGTCCCCACCGGCGCCAGCAGGTCCACGCCGTTGTGCCTGCCGTGCGCGCGCGGCGCGAGGAACTGCCCCTGCCCGCCGTCGTCGGTGCGCAGGCCATGGTCGATCGGCAGCGGGAACGACCAGGTCGGCGCCGGCGGCGACCAGGACGGGACGGGCTTCGGCTGGGCCGCGTCGCGGGCCTCGCGCTTGGCCAGCGAGGGCGGCTCGATCGGCAGGGAGGGGACCAGCTTGGCCATGCCGGTCGGGTCGCCGCCGGCGCACGCGGTCGCACCGAGGACGAGGACGGCCGACGAGCACCGGAGGACGCTCCGCATCGCGATCGGGTCTCTACCCCGCACCGGCGGGGCCGGCCAAGAAAGCACCTGCCGCTGGGGCAGTTTGCGGTCCCGGGGCGCCGTTGTAGAGTGCGCTCCCGTGCGGATGGTCCGACAGCCGTCGCTCCCCCTGCGCGCCGGCGTCGCTGCGCTGGCCGCCGCCGTCCTCGTCGCCGCGTGCGAGAACGACGTGAAGGACTCCCACTGCGAGCCCGAGGGCGGTGACGACCGCTGCATCTCCGAGCCGGAGGGCAGCGGCCCCTTCGTGAAGGAGCCGCAGTGCGCCACGCCCAGCGCCGCCGACCCGCTCCCCGACGACTGCCCGGACTTCGGCGAGGTCATGGGCTTCATGATCGAGCCCACCCTCGGCAACTGCATGGCGACCGGCTGCCACGGTCTCCAGGGCACGGCCTCGGTCGGCATCTGGTTCCCGGTGGACGATCCCTGCGCCGTGTTCGACGCGCTGACCGTCCAGAGCGGCAGCGTCGGTCGCCCCTACCTCGCGATCGACGATCCGGAGACCGAGGAGAACGAGTCGCTGAAGTCGTGGATGTACTGCAACGTCCTCGGCCTCGCAGGCGGCGGCTTCCCCATGCCCAAGCCGGGAGGCGTCCACGACCTCGAGGCGGCGGACGTCATCCGCCGGTACATCCTCTGCGGGGTCGTCGACTCCTGCGACGACGGCGGAGGCACGTGATCCTGCGCCGCCTGGCGGCGCTCGCGGCCGTCGTCGGCTGCCTGGCGTCCAGCGCCGTGGCCGCCGCCGAGGAGGCGGGCGACGCGTCCTCCCCGCGTTCCTTCAATCTCACCGGCGAGGCCGAGGTCTCCGGCTACAAGGACGACCAGGCGGTCGAGGTGCTGTCGCCCGCGGTCGGCGTCGGCGCGGAGAGCTCGACCGACGGGTGGGGTGTGAGCGGCTCCTTCCTGGTGGACGTCGTCACCGCGGCCTCGCCGGACATCGTCGCCACCGCCTCGCCCCGGTGGACGGAGACGCGCTACGTCCCTGGCCTGTCGGCGCACAAGAAGCTGGGCGACGAGACCGATCTCTCGATCGCCGGCGGCCTGTCGCTCGAGCCCGACTACCTCGCCATCACCGCCGGCGTCGGCCTGTCGGTCGATCTCCGCGACAAGACGGTGACCCCCGCCTTTCGCTACGCGTTCGGCTACGACGTGTCGGGACGCGTGGGGACGCCGTTCTCCGTCTTCTCGCACGAGATCCACCGCCACTCGCTGACCGGCGCGCTCACCCTGGTCCTCGACAAGCAGACGATCTTCGTCCCCACCGCCGACGTGGTGCTCGAGTTCGGCGACACCTCGAAGCCCTACCGGTACCTGCCCACCTTCTCCCCCGGCCGGGCGGAGGACGTGGCGAACGGCGCGCCCATCGAGGACGTGAACCGCCTGCGCACGCCGGTCCGCCTCGACGAGCAGGTGCCGGACAGCCGGCAGCGCTACGCGGTGAGCGGGCTCCTCGCGCGCCGCTTCGCGTCCTTCACGCTGCGCCTGGAGGAGCGCATCTACCTCGACAGCTGGGGCGTCATGGCGTCGACGACCGACGGGACACTGCCCATCGACCTCGGCAGCGCGGTGCGCATCTGGCCGCACCTCCGCGCGCACGTGCAGAAGGGCGCGGACTTCTGGGAGCGCGCCTACGTCGTCGAGCCGACTGCCGGCGGCTTCAGCGCGCCGGCGCTGCGCGCGGGCGACCGCGAGCTGGGACCGCTCCTCGGCCTCACTGGCGGCGGCGGCGTCCGCTTCGGCGGCGAGACGATGAGCCTCACCGTGCAGGCCGACGCGTTCTACAGCCTGTTCCTCGACCACCTCTACGCGTCGGACCGGATCGCCGGCTTCGGCGCGCTGACCTACGAAGTCATCCTGGACTGAGGGCGAAGATGCAGCGCACGCACCTCTCCTCGATCTCCGCGGCCCTGGGCGCCCTCGTGGCGGTTGGGCTGATCGCCGGCTGCCCCAGCCCTTCGGACGACGCGGTCATCGAGGACCAGGGCCCGGAGGTGAACGGCGTCCCCGAGGGAGAGTTCCACCGCTACGGCCAGGCATGTGTGGCGTGCCACGATGCCTACAGCGGAGCCGAGCCCGCCCTGGCCGTCGCTGGCACCGTCTTCGCGACGCCCGTCGACGAGGTCACCGTCGCGGGAGCGAAGGTCGAGCTCACCGACGCGACGGGCAGCCAGCAGACGGCGACGACGAACTGCGCCGGGAACTTCTTGATCGACGCCACCGACTGGACGCCGGTCTTTCCGCTGCGCGCGGTCGTGAGCTGCACCCTTCCCGACGGGCGCGTGAAGCGTAACGTCATGGGCACCCGCATCGAGCGCGATGGATCCTGCGCCAGCTGCCACGCCAACGAGGCGCCCAGCCAGACCGGGCCGGGTCGGATTTTCTGCACCGACGATGTGCTGGATCAGCCGTTCCAGGTCGACAGCGCCTGCCAGGGCGGCCCGGGGAAGAACCCATGAGCGCCCGCGTCCGCACCATTCTCGCGCTGGCCGCGCTGGCGGCGGGGACCGCGCTGGTCGCTCCGGGCTGCCTGAGCGACGAGGAGCTCGGCAGGGCCGCCATCGACTGCCCGTCGGAGAACGGCTTCCGCGTGGTCTCCCAGGTCCTCGAGCGCCGCTGCGGCACCCTCGACTGCCACGGTGACGGCTCTCGCCCCTTCCGGGTCTACGGTCGCACCGGCCTGCGCCGCCCGGAGACCGAGGCGAGCTACGCCGAGCTCTACCCCGGGGGCGCCGACTTCACCCAGTACCGCACGGGCGGCACCGAGCCGACCAGCGACCGCGAGGTCGCCGACAACCGCCTCTCCGCATGCGGCGTCGAGCCCGAGCTGATGGCGGAGGTCGTCGCCGGCGACGGGGAGCTCGAATCGCTCACCATCGTCCGCAAGCCGCGCCTCACCGAGTCGCACAAGGGCGGCTTCGTCTGGAAGGAGGGCGGCCAGGGCGACAAGTGCCTCACCTCCTGGATCCACGGCAGCGTCGACGCCCTGTCCTGCACCGGCGAGATCAAGCGGCCGTAGCCGCTCAGCCCTCGCCGCCCGGCAGGGGCGCGACCGCCCCCTTGGCGAAGCGCACGCGCACGAGGACGATCTTGTCGTTCAGCGCGGCCGAGGTGATGCGCTCCACGCCCGACGGCGCCCGGCTGCCGTCGGGTCGCGTGCGCGCGGGCAGGCCGACCTCGCTGGCGAGGGTGTCGGTGCGATCGGGCAGGCTCACGAAGTAGAACGTGCGCACGCCCTTCTTCCGCTCGGCGGCGAGCCACTCCCGGAAGGGCCGACCCGTGGAGACGAACGCCGGGAGCCGGTTGCCGCTGTAGAAATTCTCGCCCTTCCAGTTCAGCTGGTAGGCGGCGAGCGGGCCGGGGTCGGTGCGGTTGGCCTCGATCCACGCGAGGACGAGCTCGCGCTGCCCCCAGTGCGGCGAGGCGCGCACGAAGTACCCGTCGAGCGTCCACGCCGCGAAGAGGGCGGCCACGCCGCCGAGCGCGAGGACGGAGGCGCGCGCGAGCCGCGGCGCCACCGCGAGGCCGGTCGCGATCGCGGCGGCCATGGCGAACGCGGCGATGACCGCGCGCACGTGGAGGTCCACCGGCCAGCTGCGACCGTAGTTGTAGGTGAAGAGGTGCATCAGGCGGGCCGGCCCCGGGGCGCTCCCGGCGTCGAGCACCAGATCGCGCGCCACCAGGAGGACCAGCGCGGCACCAGCCACCGCCAGCACGCTGCGGCGCGCGCGCGCGTGGCGCGCCGCGAGCGACGCCCCGCGCGGGGGCTCCAGCAGGCCGTCGAGGGTGATGCCGACCAGCGCGCCGATGGGCGGCAGCGCGGGCAGGATGTAGTGGTGGAACTTGGTCTCCATCATGGAGAAGAGGGCGAAGGTTACAACCAGCCAGATCGCCAGTAAAGACTCGGTGGCGCGGCGGGGCGAGCTCGGCAGGGAGGCGGGGCGAACCCACCCGCCGACCCCCGCCGGCACCAGCCCCACCCAGGGGAAGGTCCCGTAGCCCAGCTGCCACACGTAGTAGCGGAAGCTGACGTCGTCCCCCGCGTTGGTGTCGTGCACGTGCCCGAGCGCGCGCTTGATCATGTCGTGGAAGAGGAGGCGATCGACGAAGGGCATCCCGTGGCGCGCGACCATGGCGACGAACCAGGGCAGCACCGCAGAGGCCCACAGCAGCGCCCCGGCCGGGATCTCCATGGTGATGAGGTCGCGCCAGCGCCGGGTGGCCGCGATCAGCAGCAGCAAGCACAGGGCCGGGAGGGCGACGCCGGCGACGCCCTTGGCCATGGTGGCGATGGCCGCGCACCACCAGGCGCCGAGGAAGAGCAGGCGCCGCGCGCGCCGCTCGCCCCACGACACGCCCAGCACAAGCGCCAGCGGCTGCATCCAGAGCACGGCCTGCAGGGCCGGCTGGAGGCGGGGGAAGGTCGCCGAGTAGACGCTGCACGCCTGGTTGCCGGGCAGGCCGCAGTTGCCCGGCGAGCCGGCGGAGAAGGTGTCGGCGACGAAGCGCACCGGCGGCCATCGGTCGCCCGCCCACACGTTCTGCGACAGGAGGAGCGCGATCTGCGGCAGCGCGGTGGCCACGATCACGCCGAGCACCAGGTGGTGCCCACCGACGCGCAGCGCGCGACCCCAGGGGAGGCGCACCTCGTGAAGGGCCACCTGGCGCTCCGGGTCCTCGTGCAGAGCGAGCAGCGCCAGCGCGAAGGCCCCGGTGGTCGCGGCGACGAACGGCATGTCCGCCATCGTCTGGTGCGTCACCAGCACCCACTGCGGCATCGTCCCCAGGGCCAGCGCCGCGCAGGCCCCGGCGCGACGACCGTGCGAGCGGGCGATGGCGCGGTAGAGCGCGTAGAGCGCGAGGAGGGCCATGACCGCGATGGGCATGCGCACCGCCCACTCCGGCCAGGGGGCGTGACCCTCGGCGGCGGCGGAGAGCATGGCGCCGGACCCCGCCCGCACCCCGAAGGCCTCCATGGAGAGCGCCTGGATCCAGAATCCGAGCACCGGCTTCGACCAGAACCAGCCGTCCTGCGCCCACCACAGGCTGATCCAGTCGTCGCGCGCGAGGATCTCCCGGGCGACCTCGCCGTAGTGTGTCTCCCAGGGGTCGACGAGCGAGTGGCTGCCCAGGAGCGGAAGGACGATCAGCGCGCCCAGCGCGAGGAGCCAGGCGCCGTGCCTGTGGTGGAGCGGGCGCGGCGTCCCGTCCTCGTCGGGGCCGAGGACGCCGGCGGTCTCGAGCAGTCGACCCACCGCGACCACCAGCGCGATGGCGACGAGCGGCACGCCGATCGCGGTGACCGCCAGCGGCGCGCGCCCGGCGACCGCCAGCGAGATCAGGACGAAGCCCGCCAGTAGCGCCGCGCCCATCGCCAGCGCGGGGCGGCCGAGCGCGCCAAGGGCGACCACGGTGGTGACACGATCGTCGTCGTCGTCGTAGGTGCCGCGCGCGTCGAGGACGCCGTGGGTCGCCGCCGCGACCAGGAGCACACCG
>JBKJLX010000291.1:0-4322 GCA_046596645.1 Polyangiaceae bacterium | reverse complement strand
GCTCGCCGCCGAGCGCGAGCGGCTCGCCGTCGCCGCGGCCCGGCTCGATGCGCTCTCCCCGCTCGCCGTGCTCGCCCGCGGCTACGCCGTCGCCCTGGACCCCGGCGGCCGCGCGGTGGTCGACGCGGCCACGGTGAATCCCGGCGATCGCCTCCGTCTGCGGCTGGCGCGGGGCGAGGTCGATGCGACGGTGACCGACAGCCGGGCTGCGAACTCCCGCGGCGCTGCGGAGGACCGATGACCATCCCCCTCCGCTTCGGGCTGGTGGGTCATCCGGTGCGCCACTCGCTGTCCCCTGCGCTTTTCAGCGGCGCCTTCGCGGAAGCGGCGCTGGCCCACGGCTACTCGCTCTTCGACGCGCAAGACGAGGCGGGGTTCGATCGCGTCCTTTCGGAGCTGCGCGAGGGCACGCTGGCCGGCCTCAACGTGACGGCGCCGTGGAAGCGGGTGGCCGCGGAGCGCGCTGACGAGCGCACCGAGCTGGTCGAGGCGATCGGCGCTGCCAACGTCCTGGTGCGTCGCATCGACGGGCGGATCGTCGCCGACAACACCGACGTGGCGGCGGTCGGCGCGGAGATCGCCGAGGCCTGCCCCGGCGCCAAGCGGGTCGCGATCCTCGGCGCCGGCGGGGCAGCCCTTGCGGTCGCCCGAGCCTGCAAGGAGCTGGGCGCCAGCCTGGTGGCGGTGACGACCCGCTCCTGGGTGAGCTCGGAGTCGCTGATCGGCAGCGCGGTCGCCGACCGGCTGCGCGCGTTCGGCGCACTCCCCTGCACCTGGCCCTTCGTCGACGACGAGGCGGTGCCCAGCAAGTCTTCGCTGGTCCTTCGCCTGCGGTTTCGCGAGCTCGCGGCCACCGCCGATCTCCTCGTGCAGGCCACCAGCACCGGGGTCCAGGGCGGGGACCCTGGGGAGTCGGTGGCGGCGTGCATCCCGTGGGACGATCTGCGTCCCGGCGCCGTCGCGCTCGACCTCGTCTACCGGTCCACGTTGACCCCCTTCCTCCTCGAGGCGACCTCGCGGAAGATGCCCGCGCGCAACGGGATCGGCATGCTGATCCGCCAGGCGGAGGCGTCGTACGAGCGATGGATGGGCACGCCGCCCATCCCCAACGCCATGCGGCGGGCCGCGCTGCGCGCAGTGGCACCGACAGGGACGAGGAAGAGCGAATGAGGTCTCGGGCCAGGGCGGCGGTGTGGAGGTGGAGCGCGCTCGCTGCGCTGGCGCTCGCCGCGGCAGCGGCCGCCGGTGGCTGCGCGGGGGCGGCGCCGGACGCGACGCCGCCGGCCAAGCCGCCGCGACCCGCGGTCAAGAGCACCTTCGACCCCTGCGCCGATCAGCCCCCGCCCGCCAAGGAGTACCTGGGCGTCCTCCGCGAGGCGACGTGCGAGCAGGACATGTTCCTGAGCATGGCGCGCACGGCGGAGGCGCTCGGCGTCGCCTGCGGTCACTGCCACGTGCAGAAGGCCGGCGGCGGGCCCAACGACTTCGATTTCCCGCCGATGACCCGCAACAAAGAAGTCGGCAACTGGATGAAGCACCAGCTGGTCGAGCGCCTCCGCCACAAGGACGGCTCGGCGGTGACCTGCGCCAGCTGCCACGTGGGTAAGGACGGCAAGCGCTCCGCCAAGTTCCTCGGCGAACCGCGCGACCAGGCCTTCGCCATGGAGTGGATGAGCCTGGTCATGGTCAACGAGTTCACCAAGGCCGACGGCAGCAAGCTCCGTTGCAAGGACTGTCACGCCGCGGCGCCGGGGCTGCCCACGTTCGAGAAGAAGCTCATCTTGTCGCGCGATCTCGCGGCGCTTCCGGTGCGGACCGACCTGCCCCCGCCCGGGCGCGCGTCGTCGCCCGTGCCCGCCGCCACGCCGCCGCCCGACGCCAGCGTCGACCCCGCCGCCGGGCCGCCGCCGCCCGCGGGCTCGGCTGCGCCCTCGGCTCCGTCCGGTCCCCCGGTCCTGCCCCAGGCGTCGCCTTCGCGCTGACGCGTCGCTGCGAAGGTCGCCTTCGCGCTGACGCGTCGCTGCGAATTGGGTAGAGAGTGTCATGGCTCTCGTCCCGGTCGACGTCGCGAAGGTCGCGCGCTGTCGCGAGCTCGCCGCGGCGATCGCCGGCGACGTCCAGTCCTTCATCGACGGCCACACCACCGTCGGCGTCGAGCGCACGGTGGCGCGCGCCTTCGGCGTCGAGGGGGCGGACCCCGAGGGCACCCCTCTGGCGAACGCGCTGGTCGACCGCATCCACGCGCGCGGCTGGACCGGTCACGGCGTCGCCTACTTCCTCGGCCGCGCGATCGCCGCCGGCCAGGCCTCGGTGCAGACGGCGGCGGAGGCGCTCGCCTATGGCGGCGACATCGCTCCCCCCGGCGAGGGGCCCGGCGCCGAAGCGGTGCGGGTCGCGCTCGCGGGGCCGACCGCCGCGGCGCTGGCGCGCATCGACGGGGCGCGCGACGCCCGCGAGGCCAACAAGGCCAAGCGCGGCGGCCTGGGGCCCACGCCGCTCAAGTACGTCATCGTCGCGACCGGCAACATCTACGACGACGCCGTCCAGTCCAAGGCCGCGGCCTTCGCCGGCGCCGACATCGTCGCCGTCATCCGCGCCACCGCGCAGTCGCTGCTCGACTACGTGCCCGAGGGGCCGACCACGGAGGGCTACGGCGGCACCTACGCGACGCAGGAGAATTTTCGCGTCATCCGCCAGGCCCTCGACGAGATCGCCGACTCGACGGGTCGCTACGTGCAGCAGACCAACTACTCGTCGGGTCTATGCATGAGCGAGATCGCGTGGATGGCGGCGGTGGAGAGGCTCGACATGCTGCTCAACGACGCGATGTACGGGATCCTCTTCCGTGACATCAACATGCGGAGGACCTTCGTCGACCAGTACTTCTCCCGCCGCGTGATCGCGCGCAGCGGCATCACCATCAACACCGGCGAGGACAACTACCTCACCACCGCCGACGCCGTGGAGAAGGCGCACACCGTCCTCGCCTCGCAGTTCGTGAACGAGGCGTTCGCGCTGCGCGCAGGCCTGGTGGAGGAGCAGATGGGCCTCGGCCACGCCTTCGAGATCGACCCCTGGAAGGAGGACAGCTTCCTCCTCGAGGTGGCGCAGGCGCAGCTCGTTCGCCAGGTGTTCGACCGCCACCCCATCAAATGGATGCCGCCCACCAAGTTCAAGACCGGCGACATCCTTCACAGCCATGTTCACGACGCGATGTTCAACCTCGCCGGCGTCATGACCGGGCAGAGCATCGAGCTGCTCGGCATGTTCTCCGAGGCCATCCACACGCCACTCCTCATGGACCGCTACCTTGCCATCAAGGGCGCGAAGTACGTCTTCGGCACGGCGCGACACCTGGGCGACGAGATCCAGTGGAAGCCTGGCGGCGTGGTGGAGCGCCGCGCCGTCCAGATCCTCGACGAGGCGCACGATCTGCTGGTCGACGTCGAGCGCGAGTCGATCTGGGACGCCATCGCCCGCGGCGCGTTCGGCGACGTGAAGCGCACCCGCACCGGCGGCAAGGGGCATGCGGGCGTCGTCGCGCGAGATGCCGGGTACGTGAACCCGCTCCTCGATGCGCTCGAGCACCACGTGCGCGCCGTCGGCGCCGGGAAGGGGTGACACCATGTCCAGTAACGAGCCTGAGCTCCTCCGCGCCTACGGCGACCGAGAGGGCGACGGCATGGTGCAGATGTCGTTCACCCTCAAGATCCTCCCCAGCGATCGCGCGCGCGAGGCGGCCAAGCGCTTCGCCGAGGCCCATGGCCTGAAGGACCCGCTGGTCAGCGCCATGGAGCAGGCGTCGCCCGACCACAGCTACTTCGTGGTTTACGGACACTCGGTCCACGCCGTCGACATCTCCGCCATCCACGTCGAGGAGCTGGGCGCGCGCCAGCTGGAGCGCGAGGACATCGAGCTGAAGCTCAAGGCCCTTGGCCGCAAGGTGGTGATCGTCGGCGCCTGCACCGGGAGCGACGCCCACACCGTCGGTATCGACGCCATCGTCAACTACAAGGGCTACAGCGGCGACAAGGGGCTGGAGAGCTACAAGGGTTTCGACGCTCACAACCTCGGCGCCCAGGTGGAGAACACCGAGCTCTGCGCGCGCGCCCGCGCGCTGGGGGCAGACGCCATCCTGGTGTCGCAGGTGATCACCCAGCGCAACTGCCACAAGGAGAACGGGCTTGCGCTGGTGCAGATGATCGAGGCGCAGGGCTGGCGCGACGAGGTGATCCTCCTCTTCGGCGGGCCGCGCATCGACAACAAGCTGGCGCGCGAGCTCGGCTTCGACGCCGGCTTCGGCCCCGGCACGCTGCCGAAGC
>JBKJLX010000409.1:0-4572 GCA_046596645.1 Polyangiaceae bacterium | reverse complement strand
CGGGGTCGCGGGCCAGGGCGACCGCAGTGTTCATCAGCACGCCGTCGCAGCCGAGCTCCATCGCCTCGCCGGCGTGGGCACCGCGAGCGACGCCGCCGAGGCGATGGAGCTCGGCTGCGACGGCGTGCTGATGAACACTGCGATCGCCCTGGCCCGCGACCCCGTGTTGATGGCGCAGGCGATGCGCGACGGCGTCCGCGCCGGGCGCATGGCGTACCTGGCCGGGAGGATGCCGAAGCGCCTGCACGCGTCGGCCTCCTCCCCCGAGTCGGGCTTGCTCGTCTGAGCGCCATGGCCAGTCTCTTCACCCTCAGCCTGGCCGTCCCCGCCCTGTGCTTCGCGTCGCTGCTCGCGCCGTTCCAGTGCGGGGGCAGCGACGAACCGGAGGCGGCCACCCGCCTCGAGGACACGCCGGGCGAGGCCCTGTACAGGCTCGCCGTCGAGTTCGACAAGGCCGGCGACCGGCCGGGCCGGGTGCGGGTGCTGAAGCACCTGGTCGACCGCTACCCGAAGAGCCGCTTCGCGAAGACCGCCCACGAGGACCTGATCGCCCTCGGCGAATTGCCCGCCGGCTCCCCGCCACCCGGCGACCGCGACGTGCCGCCGGCCGATCCGTCGCCGCCCGATCCCGCGGCGCGCGGCGGCGACACCGCGCCCTGAGCCTGCGCACCGCCGGCGCCCGTGCGGGGACGTGATAGCCTCGCGGGCGATGCATCGCTCGACGCCCTGGCCGCGCCGCGTCGCGCGCGCCGCCTTCGCCTCCGCGGTCGCCTGCGCCGCCCTCGCGTTGCCTCGCCCGGAGCTGGCCGGCCTGTCTGACCTGGGGAGGGCTCACCTGGGATGGGGCGGCGAGGCGCATGCCGCGGTCAGCATCCTGATGACGATGGAGGAGCTGGTCGCGCACTCGGCGCGCGTGGTCGTCGCCGCGCCGGTCGAGCGCACCTCGCGGTGGGAGGATCTGGCCGGCGGGCGCCGCATCGTGACGTACACCCGCCTGGCGGTGGAGGAGACGATCGCCGGCGACGCCCGGGCCGACGTCTGGGTGCGCACGCTCGGCGGCAAGGTCGACAAGATCGGCCAGCACGTGAGCGGCGAGGCGAGCTTCTCCATCGGCGAGCGCTCGGTCGTGTTCATGGAGGACGTCGAGGGCGTCACCGTGGTGACCGGCATGGCCCAGGGCCAGTACCTCCTGAAGGCGTCTGCGGGAGCCGTGGTCCTCCGGCCCAGCCCCGACGCCGGCACCCTGCTTCCACGCCGCGGTCCGTCGATCGCCGCTCGCGAGGTGCTGATGGGCACGCCGCTCGACCGCGCGCGCTCCGCGGTCGCCGAGGCCTGGAAGCGACGCGGAACCGGCAAGTGACGGCGACTGCCTGGTGGCCGCGTCAGGGGCCACCGCGGCGCGGGGCGTGGGTCCTGACCAGCGCGGCGCTCGCGGCGGGCGCCCTTCTTCTTCCTGCCACGGCGGCGGCCTACTGCCGGACGGCCGGGTGCGATCAGGGCGTGGGTGCGCGCTGCGTTCCGGAGCAGCCGACGGACTGCGGCACCGCGCTGAGCTGGCCGATCGACTGCCTGAGCTACTCGGTGCAGGCCGACGGGACGCGGTTCGCCACGCTGACGCGCGTGCGCGAGCTGGTGCGGCTCGGCTTCGACCAGTGGGAGACGGCCGACTGCGGCGGCGCCTCGACGCCAAAGCTCGCCCTGGTGGAGACGGAGGTCGTCGCCTGTGCCGACCGCACGTTCGACCCCTCGGGCGGGCCGAACGCCAACCTGGTCGTGTTCCGTGACGCTGCCTGGCCTTACAGCCAGAACGGCGTGCTGGCGCTCACCACCGTCACCTACGGCCTCGACACAGGTCGCATCCGCGACGCCGACATGGAGATCAACACCGCCGAGGTGACCTTCACCTTCGACGACGTCGACCCGCAGTACGACTTCCAGTCGATCGTCACCCATGAGGCGGGGCACTTCCTCGGCCTCGCCCACTCCCAGGAGGACGGGGCGACGATGGTGCGCGACTACGAGAAGGGCACCATCGACCTGCGCTCGCTGGCCGCCGACGACATCGCCGGGATCTGCGCCGTCTACGGCGCCGGAGATCCCGGCGCCTGCGATCCGACGCCCGAGGGAGGCCTGGTCACCGAGTGCGGGACGAGCGCGGACGACGGCGCGGACGACGGCGCGGACGACGGTTGCAGCGCTGGCGCCGGCGCCGCGCGCGAGCCCCACGCCGCGGCCCTCGTCGCCGCGCTCGTGGCGGCCGCCCTCTTCGGCGCACGCCGCCGCGCGGCCGGCTGCCCCTCGTGACGTCGCCGGGGCCGGGCGAGGTCGTCCTGGTGGAGGACGAGGCGGCGCTCGCGCGCGTCGTCGAGCGCGCCCTGGGCGCGTCCACGGTGGCCCTCGACACCGAGGCCAACGGCCTGTTCGCGTACGAGGCGAGCCTGTGCGTCGTTCAGCTGGGGTGGCGCGAGGGGGGCGCGGTCGTCGTCGCCATCGTCGACGCCCTCGCCACGCCGGTCACTGCGCTGGGGCCGCTGGTGGTGGAGAGCGGCCCCACCAAGCTGCTGCACGATCTGACGTTCGATGCCCGCATGCTGGCGGCGGCGGGGCTGCGGCTGGGGCGGGTGCGCGACACCGAGGTGGCGGGGCGGCTCCTCGGGCGCAAGGCGCTCGGGCTGGCCTCGCTGCTCGCCGAGGAGCTGGGCGTGGTCATGACAAAGACGCTCCAGCGCCACGACTGGTCGCGGCGCCCCCTCGGCCCCGAGCACCTCGCGTACCTGGCCGGCGATGTCGCGCACCTCGAGGCGCTGGAGGGTCGCCTCGCCGCGCACGTCGCCAGGCTCGACCTCGCGCCCGAGGTCGAGGAGGAGACGCGCTACAAGCTCGCCTCCGCGCTCGCGCCCGAGGTTGCCGACCGCCCGGCGTGGGCACGGGTGAAGGGGATGCAGGATCTCGACTCGGTCGGGCGCGCTGTCCTTCGCCGGCTGCTCCAGGCGCGCGATCGGATGGCGCAGGAGCGCAATGTGCCGCCGTTCTTCCTGCTCGGCTCCTCCGAGCTCTGCGCCATCGCCGCGGCCCGCCCTCGATCGCCGCCGGAGCTCGCGGCTCGGCTGGCCTCGCGGAGCGCTGGCGAGGGGCGCGACGGAGGTCGGCTGGTCGCTGCGCTCCTGGGGGCGGTGGCGGCTGGCGTGGAGGATGGCGAGGTCCCCCCCGGGGAGCACGCCGCGGCCTTTCCGCCGGCGCCGCCACGGGCGGTCACGGAGCGGCGACGGCGCGTCGAGCAGGCGATCGGCGCCTGGCGACGTCGGGAGGCGACGCGCCGCGGGTGGAACGAGCAGGCGGTCCTCCCCGGCCACTGCGCGCGCGAGCTCGCCACCGCGATCGGCGATCCGGGCGACGACGCCGCGCTGGGCGCAGCGATCCGCGCCATTTCCGGCCTCGGCGTGCGGCGCGCGGCGTGGTTCCAGGACGGGTGGATCGAGCTGGCCCGCCAGCTCGCGGAGCCGCCGTCGCCACCGCCGGCGGCGACCTGAATCTCAGAACCGATCGTGAAACGGGTCGCGCCGCGGCGCGCCCGGCGCGGGAGTCGGCGCGCTGGAGGGAGGACGGGGTGCCCGGGGCGGGGCCGCCGCCGGCGGCGGAGCTTCCTCGCGGCAGGCCCGGTGGCCGGCGAACTCGGTGCGCTGGATGCCGCCGTTGCGTGCGCGGTAGACGACGACGATGTCCTCGGCGCACAGCTCGCGCTCCAGCGTGGCGGCGAGGGAGCCCAGGCCGCCGCCCGGCTGCTGGGCGACCTCCCACAGCGACGGGGTCCGCAGCACGCCGCCGAGGCGGGCCAGCGTCGCGTGTGCGTCGGGCAGACGCGCCGCGCCGCCCGGGCCGCGCAGTTCCAGCATGACCAGGAAGGGACCCGGCTCCACCGCACGCGGGGGCGCAGGCGCGGGCGCGACGGGAATGGAGGGCGGCGAGGCGGCGGTGGCGCCGGGCGCCGACCGCCAGGGATCGCGCGTCTCCACCGGGACAGTTCCGTAGGGGGGCTGGCTCCAAGCGGCCTGCGCGCCGGGCCACTGGCCGTACACCCTCGGCGGTCGCGGCTCAGGCTCGCAACCGGTGAGCGCCGCCCCTGCGAGGGTGGCGGCGACCCGCAGCGACGGCTTCACGAGGCTGTGAGTCG
This sequence comes from Polyangiaceae bacterium, assembly GCA_046596645.1. Taxonomy (GTDB): domain Bacteria; phylum Myxococcota_A; class Polyangia; order Polyangiales; family Polyangiaceae; genus JBKJLX01. The sequence continues at coordinate 401 of JBKJLX010000409.1, read as the reverse complement.
CTGACCCAACGCCGGTGCCATCGCCGACAGGCCCGCGTCGCGGAGGAGCGAGACGTCCTCGTCGGGCCCTGGGTTGTCGGTGGTGAGCAGGCGATCGCCGTAAAAGATCGAGTTGGCGCCCGCGTACATGCAGAGCATCTGCGTCTCGCGGGTGAGCTCGGTGCGCCCGGCGGAGAGCCGCACCATCGAGCCGGGCATCAACACGCGCGCGGTCGCGATCATGCGGACGAACTCGATGGGATCGATGGGCGGCATGTGCGCGAGCGGCGTGCCCTCGACCCGGACCAGCGCGTTGATGGGCACGCTCTCCGGGTGGGGGTCCATGCGCGCCAGCTCGATCAGCATGCCGCAGCGGTCGTCGATACTCTCGCCCATCCCGATGATGCCGCCCGAGCACACCG
>JBKJLX010000646.1:0-9041 GCA_046596645.1 Polyangiaceae bacterium | reverse complement strand
TATTACGACTGTTGACGATTCCTGAGCCGCAGCGCGGCCAGGGCCTGGTCGTCGCGCAGCAGGGGAGATGGAGGCGGGTCGTCCGGAAGGACGGTCCGCCTCTTCTTTTGCGGGGGTGCTTGGTGTATGCCTACGGGCCAGCGCCCCTCCGGGGACCGCCCTCGATCACGTGGAAGCCGGCGAACTCATCCAGTCTCGCTACCGGCTGAACAAGCTGCTCGGTTCCGGGGCGAGCGGTTCGGTCTGGTCGGCGAAGAACGAGCTGATCGACCGCGACGTCGCCCTCAAGATCATGAGGCCGGACGTCGCGGAGGACGCCGTTGCCCTCCAGCGCTTCTTCAACGAGGCCAAGGCCTCGGGGCGTGTCCGCTCGACCAGCATCGTCCAGATCTTCGACCTCGGTCAGGCCGAGGACGGCTCGCCCTTCCTGGTCTTCGAGCTGCTCGAGGGGGAGGGGCTCGACGCGCGGCTGGCCCGCGAGGGGATGATGGATGCGGAGCTCGCCACCGAGCTCTTCGTGGGCGCGGCGCGCGCGCTCCACCTCGCGCACCAGCAGGGCATCATCCACCGCGATCTGAAGCCCGCGAACATCTTCCTGCACCGCGAGACCGATGGGAAGGTGGTCGCCAAGATCCTCGACTTCGGGATCAGCAAGGTCTTCGAGTCGGGCAACAACTTCACCCTGACCCGCACCGGCACCGTGGTCGGCTCGCCGGCCTACATGGCGCCCGAGCAGGCGTCTGGCCGCGAGGATCTCGACGGCCGGTCCGACGTCTGGGCGCTCGGCGTCGTCATGTACGAGGCCCTCTCGGGGACGCTGCCGCACGAGGCGCCCAACTACAACGCGCTGATGGTCCGCATCCTCACCCAGGACGTCGACCCGCTCCAGACGCGCAACAAGGAATTGCCGACCTCCCTGTGCGCCGTGGTCGACAGCTGCTTGCAGCGCGACCGCGATCGGCGGGTCCCCTCGGCGGGCGCCCTGGCCGCGCAGCTGGAGACGGCCCTCGCGGAGATCCGCTCGCACCGCTACGGCAACCCCGACGGCCCGCGCTACCGGGAGCCGGGCTCGCCCTTCGGCGGCGGCGGCTCGCTCGACCCGACGGAGCCGACCCAGGTGACGACGCGCCGCGCGGGCGGCTACCCCCTGCTCGGGCCGACGAGCGCCCTGACCCTCGGCACCAGCACCCTCCCGCAGAAGGGGGTCATCCTGCTGGCCGGCGGGGTCGGCGTCGTGGTGGGCCTGGTCACCATGGCGCTCGCGATGGCATTCTTTCGCTGAGGCAGCAGCACCCACAGGCGGAGGGAGCGGCGGTGCGAGCGGGGGTGAGCACCGGGCGTCGTCACCGAGCGCCACCGACGCGGCGGTGCTCGTCGCGTCGCTCTCGCCGGCGGCGCGTGCAGCGCGCCGGTGCAACCGGTGGCTGCGCCGGCGGAGAGCCGCTGGTCCTCCACGCCCCTCACGCCGTAGTGGACGGACATCGCCCCCCGGTCGCCGGCGGCCACTCCAGGGAGTGCGAGGCGGTCTACGAGGCACTGGAGCGCAGGAGGGCCTGGGTGTGATCGATGCGTACCGCGGTCGCTGCCTGGTCCCGGGCGACCGGTGTCGTGCTCGACGGCGCTCTCCCTGAGCGGCGCCGCAGTGGTCCGCGTGGGCGCGCTCCACTTCGACGACGACCGCGCGTTCCGCCGCCGCTTTCCCGCGCTCCATGTCGCAGCCGAGGACGAGGCGCGCGCCGACCTCGCCTTGCCCGAGCTGGAGAGGGAGCTCGACGGGGCTGCGCAGCAGGGAGTCGATGCCGCGGTCGGTGGCGGCCTACCGCGACGCGGTGGGGGAGATCGCGGCGGCTCAAGCAGCGCAACGTGAAGGAGGTCGACCCCGCCGCGGCGGAGGCCGCGGCGCGGGACGAGCTGGCGCGCTGCGGCGCCGCGGTGAAGGAAGCGCGCACCGCGGAGGACGATCTGACCCGCTGCGCCTTCGGGATCGACGCGTGCGAGCCCGACGAGATCAGCGAGCGCACGAAGGAGCTCGACCGCGCCCGCGAGGCGCCTCGCCTCGCCGTGGAGCGGGGCGACGCGCTGGTGGCCGGGCCGGCGCAGCGCTCCGCGGCGTCGATCGGCGCGGCCCAGCGCGCAGCAGCTGCGGTTGGGAGTAGGCCCGGTCGAAGGGCCGCGGCGAATGACCCCGCTTGACGGACCGGCCCTCGGGTCGCACGTTGCCGCGAGCCGATGTGCCCGCACTGTCGCCAGAACGCCCCCCTCGTCTTCACGGGAGTGACGGCGCGCTGCGTGGCCTGCGGCAACCTTCGCGCGCCGTGGAGCGCCGGCTCGGTGACCTACTCGGGCAAGCCGTCGCGGGTCGGCGGTCAGGTCGCGAAGGTGGTGGGCTGGGTCGTCCTGGCGATGGGGCTGCTCGCGGCGCTGTTCCTGGGGCTGCTCGCCGCGTGGATCTTCCCGGGCACGCCCGCCCCCTGGATCGCGGGCGGCCTGCTGGCGACGCTCGCGATGCTGATCGGCGGCCCGCTGGTCTTCGGCGGAAAGAAGCTCGACCAGTCGGGCGAGAAGCAGGAGACCGACACGCGCATGCAGGCCCTCTTCGCGCTGGCGGCCAATCGCGGCGGCGCGCTGCGCGCCCACGAGGCAGGCGCGGCCCTCGGTGTCACGGCGGACGAGGCGGACAAGCTGCTCACCCGCCTCGCCAAGGAGCGGGGGGACGACGTGACGCTCGACGTGACCGACGCCGGCGAGGTGGTCTACGGATTCCCTTCGGTGATGCAGGCCTCGGGCTCCCGCTGGAGCTCGCACAGAGCGGCGGGCGGCGCAGAGGGCGTGCGCTTCGAGGTCCCGACCCAGGTGCGCGTCGCGCCGCCGGCGGGCCCGGTACACGTGCTCGACGCCGAGTTCGAGGAGATCGAGGACGAGCCCGCGGCGGCGCGCCGTCGCGCGCGCGCCTGAGCGAGCTCAATCCTCCCCCGAGGGGGGGGCGCGGGGCGGCGTGTCGGGCGCCGGGGGCGCGTCGGCCGCTGGTCGGGGGAGCGAGGCGAGCACGCGGGGCGCGACGAGGGCCGCCAGGGTCACGACACCGACGGCGAGCCACCCGGCGGCACCCGCGGCGTGCGGAGCCGGGCCGGGATCGCCGCGCCACCACGCGACGTCGAGGACACCGCCGCGGGTGAGGGGGCCGAGGGCGAGGGCGAACGCCGCGTTCGCCGCCGCGGGGGCGACGGCGCCCGCGGTGGAGAGCGTGATGCGAGTCGAGAACAGCGCCTGCGCGGCGACCAGGGCGAGGAGGAGCGGCGTGCTCTTCGCCGCGAACGCGACCGGGACGACCGCGATGAGCAGCACGAACGCGAACAGCGCACGGTCGGGGACGCCGGCGCGGCGGCCCAGCGCGACGGGGAGCCAGCGCAGGAGCAGCTCGTCGCGGGCGGCCGTCGCGAGGATGCGCACCAGGGCGAACGCGATCGAGATGCCCGGCGCGCCGAGCACGACCGTCGCCCAGCCCAGCGCGTGGCCGCCCGCGATCAGGAGGAGCCCTGCCGAGCCGCCGAGGATCGCGCCGGCGCGGAGGTGCAGCGCCCAGGGCGTCGGGCTCTCTGCGCTCCAGCGCACGCCAGCGCGACCGACCAGCAGATCGACGAGGACCGCGCCGATCACCGCCGCCGCCGCGGGTGTGGCGCCGAGGAAGCCGTCGACGAGCTGCACCGCGGCCGCGCCGAGGACGAGCCACGCGGCGGCCACCAGCAGGCCGCGCCGATCGGGCGCCGGCCGCGCCTCGGCGCGGAGCGCGCCGGGCGAGCTCAATGCAGGGTGTGCCAGCCGCCGTCGCGGCGGATCTTCGGGACGCCGGGGTCGGCGCTGACCGCTTCTCCCGCCTGCGCAGCGGCGGCGGTGCTGTCGCGACTGGCGCGCGCGACGAGGGAGGCGGCGCGGCGGCGCGCCCGCGGCATGGCCATCGGCGGCTCGCTCTGTCCCTCGTGACGGCGGGCGGCGAGCGCGCGGCGGGCGCGACGCGCGAGCGAGATGGTGGCCATGACGAGCCACGCCATCGCCGCGAGCAGCAGGACCGGGGCGAAGCCGAAGCGCCGGGCGAGGCTCTCGCGATGTCCTCGTTCGACCGCGTCGAGGGGGACGCCGGCGGCCGCTTCGATCGCCTGGCGGGGCGTCGCCTCGCGCGCGACGCCGGCGGCGAAGGCGGCCACGCCGGTGCCGGAGCCCCGCTCCTCGAGCCACTCGACGAGATCGGCGGCCACGGCGCGTCGCGTGATGGGCGCCAGCGGGCGGGACAGCGCGGGATCCGTGCCACCGAGGGCCTCGATCGACGGTACGTCGCGGCGGAGGGCCGACAGCGCGAGCGCCTCCAGCCGCTCGCGCGATCCGGTGCCCGACGTCGCGTCGGCGAAGCCCTCGGCGAACCAGGGCGGCACCGCGCGGCCGTGGGTCGCCTCGCCGAGGGCCAGGTGCGCCAGGCCGTGGGTAACCAGCTCGGCCAGGTCGTCGTCGCCCGCGTCCTGCGGCTCGGCCGCGACGACCACCAGCTTCTGTCGCGGGTAGGCCACCACGCGCCCGGGCACGATCGGATCGCCGGGGGAGAGGTGCTGCATCTCCAGCGCGAGCGCGGCGATGCGGATCTCCACCCCGGCCAGGACCTCGGCACCGGTCGCCGCGCGCAGTCGAGCGCGCATGCCGTCGAGGTGCGGGAGCAGGGCGCGCACGCGCTCCCGCGCCGAGGGGTGGTAGCCGACGCTCGCCCACTCCGTGGCCACCATCAGGTACTCGGGCGGCAGCGCGGGCGTCCTCGCGTCGACCTCGGGGGCGTCCACCGGCCGCTCCACCGCGAATGCATCCAGCGGGGCCAGCAGGGTCAGCGCGACCACCGGCAGGGCGGCGGCGCCTTCCGGCGCCAGCAGGCGACGGGTGATGCGCTGCGCGAGGCTTCTGGACGGGGTCACGGGGTCACGGCAAGACGATGCGGCTCTCCGGGATCGTCGCACGAAACCGGACAGAGTCACTCGGTTCCTCCTCGCTGGTGGTGGCCGCCACCACGAGGGCGGTCAGCCCTGCCGCGGCGAAGGCCCCGACCGCGACCCAGAACCACGGACGCTCGTAGAACTCGCTGGATCCCGCGTTGTCGGCGGGCGCCGCCGGCCGGGCCGGGGTGGGTCGGGCGGCGGCGCGGGGGCCGGGAGCCGGCTCCGGACCGGACAGCGTCGCGGGAGCTGCCGCGGGGGGAGCGGGCATTAGGCCGTGCAGGGCGGCCAGCGCGCCGGGCCACGTGACGGAGGGCGGCGGGGCCGAGGGGTCGACCCGCGCCACGAGATCGACGACCACCGCGTCTGCGGTGCCGCTGCGCACCAGGCGCGCGCGCGGCGTCCCGTCCGCGCCGAGGTAAACGGCGAGGATGGCAGCGGCGCCGAGCTCGGCCGACAGGCTCTCCAGGGCGCGCCGTGTCGCAGGGCTGCCGGGATCCGGATCGAGCGCCGCGCGGAGCGCCGCGAGATCGGCGGCCGCGGTGGAGCCCGCCGCCGGGGCGCCGCCCGTCAGCACCTGGGCGGTCGGCTCGTCGATGCTGGGGCGCAGCGCCGTGTCCCCGTAGACGTCGCGCGCCAGCACGCGCGAGGCCACCTCGGCGCCCGCGCCCAGGGCCACCACGACCGCCCCGCGACCGGCGGTGCGGGCGGCCGGCGGTGCGGGCGCGGTAGGCGGTGCGGCCAGCGGCGATGCAGCCGGCTGGGGCGCTGCTGGTGCAGCCGCCGCCGGGGGAGACGCCCCCTGCGCGCCGACATCGGAAGCGATGCTCGACAGCGCGACCGCCGCCGCGACGCCGAGGGCTGCGGCACGCGGGCGACCGCCGCGCGAGGCGGGGGTCACCCGGCCGCGACGTGCGGCGCGGCCGCGGACAAGGTGCGCTCGTACAGGCGGTAGATCTTGTAGACCTTCCCGCCCATCAGCTTGATGCCGGCGTTGATCGGGCCGTTGTCCTCCACCGTCCACGACAGCTCGGCGCGGTTCATCCCCAGGAGGTGCGCGGCCTGGTTCATCCTCACGTAGAGGTACGCGGAGAGGCCGGCGTACTTGCGCACGGTGCGCCACTTCTTCTTGATCCCGAGGATGAAGAGGCGGCCGCTCTTCGGGCCCCGCACCTTGAGCCGCCACAGGATCTTCGCCAGGCCCAGCGGGCCGAGCTTGCCGTCGAGGTCCGAGATCAGCTCGTTGACGTTGGGCAGCCCCACGCTGACCGCCGCCGGCTCGCCGTCGATGGAGACGATGAACGCGATCTCGGGGAGGAGAAGGAGCTTCATGTCGTCCGCCATCTTCCGGATCTCGCGCTCGGTCGCGGGGACGAAGCCCCAGTTGTCGCTCCACGCGTCGTTGAAGATGTCCATGATGATGCGGACGTCGCCGAGCACGCCCTCGGGGTCGACCGGACGAATCGTCACTTCGGGGAGCGCCGCGATGTCGTCGTGGGCGCGCTGGGCGCGGGCGGGCACCTCGCCGGGCAGGTACTTCCAGGCGAAGAAATCCTTCACCTTGGTGTACCCGGCGCGCTCGGCGAGGCCGCCCTGGTACTTGCGGTGGTGCGTCATCATCAGCATCGGCGGCTCGTCGAAGCCCTCGACCAGGCAGCCGAGCTCGCCGTTGACGTTCAGGTTCAGCGGTCCGCGAGCGCGCTTCATCCCCCGCGCCGACAACCACCGCTCCGCCTCGCGCAGGAGGGCCTCGGCCACCTGGGGGTCCTCGATGGTCTCGAAGAAGCCGAAGAACCCCGTCTCGTCGCGGTGACGCGCCAGGTGATCGAAGTCGATCTGCGCGGTGATGCGGCCCGCGGGGACCCCGTCCCGGTAGGCGACGAAGGAGGCCGCATCGCCGTGGTCGAAGAAGGGATTCTTCTTCGGGTCGAGGGTCTGCTCGATCTCCATGTCCAGCGGACGCACGTAGCTGGAGTCGCCGTCGTAGATGGTGCGGACGACGTCGAGGAAGTTTCGCAGTCGCTTCCTGTCGCCGCGCACCTCGCGGATCTCGATCGCCATGGTCGCACCGCTCGGGTAGTCGGCGCCGCCCGGTGCGGCAAGCCCGCCGTCCGGGGGCCGACCGTGGTACAGCGCCGCTGTCCCATGATCGACCCGTCCACCGCTGCCAATCCGCCGCGAGGAGCGGCCGTGGCGCTGCACCCGGCGAGCACGCTCGTCGCCTGGCTCGAGACCCACGTCCGCGGGCGCCGCGTCGCCGTGCTGGGCGATGCCACGGCCGGGCTGGCCGAGGGCCTGGCCGCCCGCGGCGCGCGCCTGGTGCACGCCTACGACCCCGACGCCGCGCGCGCCGCCGAGGCCGCCGCAGCGAGCAGCCGCGCCATCGCGCCGCGGCCGGTGTTCGCCCCGCTCGACGCCGAGCTCGGCGTGCGCGACGGCGCGTTCGACGTCGTCGTGGTGGCCGACCTCGCCAGCTTCACCGACGCCGCCGACGTGGTGCGTCGGGCGCGGCGGCTGCTCTCGCCCAGCGGCATCGCGGTCATCGCCTCGCGCAACCCGGACGCGACGCGGTGGCTGGTGCGCGCCGGCAACCCGCCGGGGACGAGCCCCAGCTACTACGATCTGTTCGACCTCGTCTCGCTGCAGTTCCCCGAGGTGAAGATGCTCGGGCAGACGCCGTTCGTCGGCTACGCCATCGTCGACTTCGCCGCCGACGAGCCGGAGGTCACCGTCGACGCGTCGCTGCTCGAGGAGCCGGAGGCGCCCGAGTGGTACGTCGTGGTCGCCGGCGATCGCCGTGTCGAGGTGGAAGCGTACGCGCTGGTCGAGCTGCCCTTCGCCGACATCGCGAGCGGTCTCGCCGGCGGCGAGCCCACGACGCTGCGCCGCAACGAGATCGCGGTGGCCGCGGGCGCGCTCGAGCAGCGCACCCGCGAGCTGGAGTCGGAGATCGCCCGCCTGCGCGAGGGGCTGGACGCGGCCAGCGGAGCCGCGCGGGACCGCGAGGGCATCGCGACGCGACTCGCCGAGGCGGAGCGCGAGCTCGCCACCGCCGTCTCGCGCATGCGCGAGGCCGAGGCGCGCGCTGCCGACACACACGTCCGCGCCGAGCGGCTCTCCACCGAGCTGCGGGAGATGGACGACGAGCTGCGGCGCCAGCGCGAGCGCGCGGCGCGCCTCAACAAGCTGCTCGACGAGGAGAAGCGCGGCCGCGGCCGCGCCCCCAACCCCACCGGCATCGGCCAGCAGGGGTCGATCGCCATCGCGCCGCCCCCGGTGTTCGAGACCGCGGCCGTCACCATTCGCCCCGACGGCGGTCCGCAGGACGACATCCGGCGCGTCCTCGCGCGCGAGGCCACGCTGCGCCACGAGCTCGACCGCGCCAGCGCGCGCATCGTCGAGCTGGAGCGGCAGCAGCGCGAGGACGCGGTTCCCCCGGCGACGCTGGAGCCGGTCACCGTCGAGCCGGCGACCCTCGACCGCGACCGCGTGAAGAACCGCCTCGCCGAGGCGGAGCAGCGCCTCCGCCAGCTCGAGGCGAAGCTCGCGCATGCAGGGGCGGAGCTGGCCGAGCGTGACGCCAAGCTGGCCCAGAGCGACGCCAAGCTGGCCCAGAGCGACGCCAGGCTGGCCCAGGCCGATGCCCGCATCGCCGAGCGCGAGGCGCGCGCCGCCTCCGCCGAGAAGAAGCTGGTCAGCGCGCTGGAACAGCGCGAGGCCATAGAGGCTCGCCTCGCCGGCCAGGCGCCGGAGCTGGCTTCCCTGCGGGTCGAGCGCGACCGCGCCACCGCCGAGCGCGAGAGGATCGTGGCGGAGCGCGACCGCGCGAGCGCGGACCGCGACAAGCTCGAGGGCCGTCGCGCCGCCATCCAGGCCCAGCAGACGGAGACGCGCGCCGCGCTGGAGCGCGCCGAGGCGCGCATCGCGGCGCTGGAAAGCCAGCTGGAAGCGCTGCGCGGTCGCGCGGAGCAAGCCGACGTCAAGGCCACTGCAGCGGAGTCGAGCGGCGCCTCGGCGCGCGCCCACGAGGAGGAGGTGGACCGGCTCGAGGCGGCGCTCCGCGAGCGCGGC
>JBKJLX010000441.1:0-7917 GCA_046596645.1 Polyangiaceae bacterium | reverse complement strand
GCCGCCACCGACACCCGGGCCGCCACCGACACCCGGGCCGCCACCGACACCCGGGCCGCCACCGACACCCGGGCCGCCACCGACGCCCGGGCCACCGCCGACGCCCGGGCCACCGCCGACACCCGGGCCACCGCCGACGCCTGGACCGGCGCCCCCGGAGCCGCCACTCGAGCCCGTGCTGGTGCCACCGCTGGTGCTGCTACCGGTGGACCCCGTCGTCGTCGCCGTCGCGCTCGCGTCGCCGCCAGCGCCCTGGAAGCCGTACTCGGGGAAGCCGCAGGACGCGGTGAGCGCGAACGCCGTCAGCCGGCCCAGCGAGGTGAGCCAGGCACACCGGGACGAGAACCGGTCATCCTCGGAGGGCATACCGCCCAGCGTATCAGCGTTCGGGCGGCGTCACCCTCTTCGGCAAGGTGCGGCCGAGGTGCTGCATGACGGCCTGAAGATCCTTCCACACCTCGGCCTTCTTGGTGGGGTCACGAAGGAGGTACGCGGGGTGGAACGTGGGCATCACCGGGACGCTCCCCCGGTAGAGCTTCCACGTCCCCCGCATGCGGGTGATCCCCTCGGAAGCACCGAGCAAACCCTGCACCGCGGTCGCGCCGAGGGCTACGATCGCGCGCGGCTGCACGATGCCCAGCTGCTCGTGGAGGTTCGGCAGACACGTGGCCATCTCCGACGGCTCCGGCTTGCGGTTGTCGGGGGGCCGGCACTTCACGACGTTGCAGATGTAGACGTCGTCGCGACCATACCCCATCGCCGCGATCATCTTGTCGAGGAGCTGCCCGGCCTTGCCGACGAAGGGCTCGCCGAGGCGATCCTCGTCCGCCCCCGGGCCCTCACCGACGAACACCAGGTCAGCACCGGGGTTGCCGCGCGCGTACACCGTCTGCGTGCGGCCGGCGTGGAGCCCGCACGCGGTGCAGGTGCTGAGCGCCTCGCCCAGCACCGTCAGCCTCGCGCGCCGCTCCTCCAGCGGGAGCGACGGCAAGAGAGGCGCCATCTGCCGGGCCGCGGGCGCGGCCGGTGATGCCGACGTCGGGCTCGCGGGTGCCGGCGCGCGCTCGCCCAGCGGCGGCGCAACCGGCGCCTGCGCGACCTGGGCCGGCGCGACCGGAGGGGGCCGCTGGAAGGGCGCGACGCGAGGCGGGGTCGGGATGCGCGGCGCCACCGGCCGCGCGGCGCGCGCGTCGAGCAGCGCCAGCGTCTCCTCGATCGTCCCCTCGGCGACGACCCCATCGCTCCCGGTCGCCTCGTACCAGTCGACCAGCGCCCGCGCGCTCCCCACCAGCTCCTTCAGCTCCGCTCTCTCCTCCTCGAAGCTCATCATCGGCCTCCCGGCGAAATCCGCGGACCGCATCGCAGCCCGCGCAGGCGACAGGCCCGATGCGGATCAGTGCAAGGTCATCAGCCTCGGCAACTCCCCCCAGCCGCATCCGGGACTCGCGCCGGAGGCGAGCCTTTGGGGATTATGGGGGGGCCCCACGAAGTGGGGGAAGGGGCTGCGCAGCAAAGCCCCCTCGGCAACTCATCCGTGCTCGTCGTTGGCGGAGATGAAGCGTTCTGCTTCGAGCGCCGCCATGCAGCCGGTGCCCGCGGCGGTGACGGCCTGGCGCCACACGAAGTCCTGCACGTCGCCCGCAGCGAAGAAGCCGGGGACGTTGGTGGTCGTCGTGCCCGGCACCGTCTTCAGGTAGCCGTTGGGGTGCTTGTCGATCTGACCTTCGAAGAGGTCGGTGAGCGGCGTGTGGCCGATGGCGACGAACATCGCAGCGACCGGGACCACGTGGGTCTCGCCGTTCTTCACGTTCTTCACCTTCACGCCGGTGACCTTGTCCTCCTCCACCCCGAGGACCTCCTCCACCACGTGGCTGTAGAGGATCTTGATCTTCTCGTGCTTCTTCACGCGGTCCTGCATGGACTTGGACGCGCGGAAGTCGTCGCGCCGGTGCACCAGCGTTACCGACTTGCAGAGGCCGGCCAGGTAGTGCGCCTCCTCCATCGCGGTGTCGCCGCCGCCGACGACCAGCACGTCCTCCCCCCGGAAGAGCGCGCCGTCGCACACCGCGCAGGCGCTCACGCCCTTGTTTTTGAGCTTCTCCTCGCTCTCCAGGCCGACGTAGTTCGCGCGCGCTCCCGTCGCCGCGATGACGGTCTTGGCGAGGTACTTCTTGTCCTCCACCCAGACCTCGAACGGCCTTTTCGACAGATCGACCTTGGTGACGTCCACCGTGATGATCTCGGTGCCCTGGTGCTCCGCCTGATCGCGGAAGCGCTGCATGAGCTCCTGCCCCGAGACCTTCTCCGGGAAGCCGGGGTAGTTCTCCACGTCCGTCGTGAACATGAGCTGGCCGCCGGGGATGAGGCCGCCCGCGCTGAAGCCCTCGAGGAGCAGGGGCTTCAGGTTGGCTCGCGCCGCGTAGATGCACGCGGTGAGGCCGGCCGGGCCGGAGCCGATGATGATCACGTTGCGGACGTCGTCGCTCATGTCTCTGTGCTTCCTCGCGAGGGGGGGGATCGAAGTGAGCTGTCATCGTTGCAGCACCTGACGGTGCTGCCATGCGGCGCGCCGCTCAGGCGCTCTTGACGGGCGACGCCTTGAGGGCCGCCTTGCCGTCCTTCACGTAGACGGTGAAGCGGACGCGGTCGGCCGGGTGGCGCGACAGGATCGCCGCCTTGTTCTTCTCCAGCGTCCCCTGGAACTTGTCGAAGGTGAGGCCGGCGGTGGGCTCGCCGCACTGCCCTCGCACCCTCACGTACTCATCGAAGACCTGCCGCCACTCCGCCTTCTCGTCGTGGCCGTCACCGCTGGCGCCCGCGGAGGGCGGCACCGGCCTGCGCGGCGCCGGGCCACCCATCATGCTGGGCAAGCTGTCGGGGACGAGCTCCGGCTCCGGATCGGGATCGGTCGGCACCGACTCGGGACGGCCAGCACCCGAGGGAGCAGGCGGCGGGGCGGGCAGCTTCCTCCGCGGCGCGCCGCCGGGATGCGAAGGTGCGCTGGTCGGCGCGTCCGGGACGGCGAACGCGCTCATGATCGGCTGCGCCGGCATCGGACCCAGCACCGACTCGAGATCTGCGGCCTTGCGCGGCACACCGCCCTTGGCGGCGACCTTGTCCGAGCCGTCGTTCACGTCGGAGGCGATCTTCTTGTAGAGGCCGCGGAAGCGGCTGGGGGCCAGGTGGTCGATCTTGCCCTCGGCGAACTGGTGCGCCTCCTTCGCGAAGGTCCGCAGCGGTCGGGTGTGCTCGAAGATGGTGAAGATCAACCCGATCAGCACCAGGCCCGCGGCGACCGCGCCCAGCAGGACCTTGGGGGCCGAGTCGGTGTCCTGCTTCTCCGCCTTCTGGAGGAAGTCGAGGGGGGTCGTGATCGGCACCACGTGGCGACCGACGGCGTACCCGCTCTGCAGGTCCCAAGCCTCGCCGCGCATGCGCGCGTAGACGATGCCGAGGTCGCCCTGCCCGACGCGCCGCACCGCGCTCCGCCCCTTGTCGCGGTAGTCCTCGTTGTCGCCGAGTCCCTTGAGGTCGCTCTGGATGACGTCGAGATCCGCCTTGCGGAAGTCCGCCGGGGCGCCGGTCGCGACGCGCGTGCCCAGCGTGTAGAAGGCGACCGCCGCTCCCGTCCTCCGACTGACCGAGTCGGCGAACCGATCGTCGACCGCGGAGAGGCCGATGAGCGCGCCGACCGGGGCTCCGTTGACCTCGTTCTCGATGGGGCGGGCGACGACGCGATAGAGCTTCTCCTTCAGCACCCAGGCATCGTCGCGGGTCCACCCGGCGAGGGCGTCTGCGACGACCGAGTAGCCGCCCATGTTCCAGTCGGGTCGGTGCTCCCACCCGAAGTCGGCGATCACCCGACCGCCGGCGTCGACCGCCCACAGCGCGGTGAAGCGTTGCTCCTCCGGAACGTCACCGGCGAGCTTGGTGAGGCGGCTCTTGGCCTTGGCGCGGATGTCCTTCGGGATGTCGTCAGCGCCGTCGGCCTTGGCGATCGCTTCGCGCAGCTCGGTGTCGAGCACCAGCGGGATGAGCGCGGTGCCGCGGTTCCGCGCGTCGTCCTTCAGGTACCAGTCGACGGCGGTGGCGTCGGCGCTCAGCGCCTCGCTCATGCCGCGATCGGTGCTGCGGTTGTGGAAGCTCTGGGCGATGAAGAGGACGGCGATGCAGGCGGCGAGGGCGAGGCCCATCGCCGCGATCCAGAAGCGGGAGAGCAGCATCCGTCAGCCTCCCTTTGCCGCGTCGGTCTTCGGCGGGGCGACGTCGGGCCCGGCCTTGAGAGGTAGCGCCATCGGCTGCTCCGCGGGGGCAGGCTTCACGTCGAGGGGCAGCTCGTCGCCGACCGGCTCGCCGTTGTGGTACGCGCGCAGCTTGTAGCTGCCGGGCTCGAGGTCGATCGCGAACTCGCCCTTGCGCGTCGGGTAAGCGATGGCGACCGTCCTCGGCTCCACCACCACCCAGGAGCGCACGCTGGGGGAGATGCGATCGCGGATCTCGTACTTGCCTGGCCCTGGCGGCGTCCACTTGCGGGTGCCCTGAGCCGCCATCGTCCCGTCGCCCAGGCCGCCCTTGCCGGTGACCTCGTAGACCTGGTGCGGCCAGGGGTCGTGGTTCTCCAGCTGGATCTCCTGCCCCTGTGCGACCACCAGCGTGACCGGCGAGGCGCGCCCACCGGAGATGACCATGCGCAGCGGCTGGTCCACCTTCTTGCCCGCCTCCGCCAGGGCCACCACGCAGACCTCCTTGTGGAGGTGGGCGCGGAGGATCCGCACGTCGGCGCGCACCGTCGCCGAGGGCTCGCGGAAGTTGAAGCGGTTCGCCTTGGGGTCCTTCGCCTCGTTCCACACCGGGTTGAGGAGTGCCTGGACGTTGACGATCCGCCCTTTCACCGTCACCGCGGCCAGGGCCGCTCCGGGCGCCGCGAGGAGGGCGAGAGCAAGCGCGATCCGTGTAGATACCGAGCGAAGGGTCATCGGACCGGGGAAGGTACCAGCCCGCCCGGACAAAAAAATGCCCTTCACGACGCCGCGCTCGGGTTGAACCCCTAGCTGCTGCGCTAGGTGGGGCGTCGCTGGACCGCTTTAGGCTTCCCAGTGTGAAAGGGTCTGGGCCTGCACACCGCGGTCGTTGCTAGTGACACCCCGGGTTCGTGCTTACTCGGGATTCATATTCCGAGGGCGACGTCGGAAGGGACCCCTGGAGAGTACGGCGGAAGTGCGCGTCGTCAACCGTCTGCGGGGGGTTTGATCGACCGGCCTTCGAGGGCCTCGCGCAGCTTCTCGTAGATGCCGCCGAAGGCCCCGTTGGACAGGAGCGCGACGACGTCCCCCGGCTTCGCCTCCTTCGCGAGGAGCGCGACGATGGCGTCGACGCTGGCGGCCACGGTGGCGCGCCTCCCGCGCGCGCTCAGCGCACCGGCGAGGTGATCGAGGTCGAGCCGCTCATCCTCCGGGATCTCGGGGCGGCCGACCGGCGGGAAGATCACGCGACCTGCGGCGTCGAAGGCGGTTGCGTACGCCTCCTGGTGAAGGCGGCGGCACGCGGTCGCGCTGCGCGGCTCGAACACCGCGAAGAGCGTGCCCGTCGGGTGCTTGGCGCGGAGGCCGGCCAGCGTCTCCCTCACCGCCGTCGGGTGGTGCGCGAAGTCGTCGTACACCTTCACCGAGCGGGCCTCGTAGAGGAGATCCTGCCGGCGCGTCACGCCCTGGAAGCTCGCCATCGCAGCGAGCGCCCGGCGCGCGTCGACGCCGTAACCCTGGCAGGCCACCGCGATCGCCGCGAGCGCGTTGCGGACGTTGTGTCGCCCCGGCGAGCGGATCGCGGCGCGACCGAGCAGCATGCCGCCCGCGAAGACGTCGAAGCTCTGGCCCTTCTCCGTCGTCTCCGCCGGGGCCGCCATCCAGTGGGGCGGCGCGCCGTGGGTGTCGTCGCCGTGGAGCGCGTAGTACGCGACCGGACAGCGCGCGGCGCGCGCGACCTCGACCACGCGGGCGTCGTCGGCCGCGGCGACCAGGAGGCCGCCCTCGGGCAGGCGCTCGACGAAGCCACGGAACGCGGCCTCGTACGCCGCCGGGTCGGGGTAGATGTCGATGTGGTCGTGCTCGATCGAGGTGACGATCGCGACCTCCGGCCGGTAGTGCCAGAACTTCGGCGTCTTCTCGAAGAACGCGGTGTCGTACTCGTCGCCCTCGATCACGAAGGGCACCCGGCGGTGCTCGCCCTCGCGTCGCGCGAGGGGCAGCAAGCGGCGCGCGCTCGCCTCCGGCTCGGGGGGCGTCGCCGGCAGGCGGAAGCTTCCGTCGAAGTCCTTGGGGATGCCGCCGATCAGGAAGCCGGGATCGCGGCCCGCCTCGTGAAGCAGCCAGGCCACCATGGCGCTTGTGGTCGTCTTGCCGTGCGTGCCGGCGACCACCAGAGGCGAGCGCCCATCGAGGAGATGCTCGGCGAGGGCATGCGCCATCGAGGTGAACCGCATCCCACCGTCGATGGCGGCGCGCGCCTCCACGTTGTCGCGCCGGCACACGTTGCCGATGACCACCAGGTCGGGCGCCGGGTCGAGGTGCGCGGGGTCGAAGCCGCGCAGCAGGCGGATGCCCCACCGCTCGAGCGCGGGTCCCATCGGCGGGTAGAACGCCACGTCGGCCCCGGAGACGTCGTGGCCTGCGGCCTTGAAGAGCCCGGCCAGCGCGCCCATCCCGGTGCCGGCCACGGCGACGAAATGCACGTGCATGATCGCGGGGACCATCGCCGCGACGCGCGCCCGCGGGAAGCGGTAACGTGCGCGCGGTGACGACGGTCGACTTCGACGCCGACTACTATCGACGCTTCTACGAGTCCCGAAGGACGCGCGTGCAAGGCCCGGCCGACGCCGCCCGCCTCTGCAGGTTCGTGCTGGCCGCGGCAGCGGTCCAGCGCATCGCGATCGGCTCGGTGGCCGAGGTCGGCGCGGGCGTCGGCCTGTGGCGCGACTGGTTTGCCCGGCAACACCGCTCGGTGCGCTACGTGTCGACCGACGTCAGCCCCTTCGCCTGCCGGACCTATGGCCATCGCCGCCTCGACATCGGGGCGGCACCCCTGCGCGGTCGCTTCGACCTCGTGGTCTGCCAGGGAGTTCTCCCCTACCTCGACGAGGACGCCGCCGGGCGCGCGCTCGACCACCTGGCGGCGATGACGGGCGGCCTGCTCTACCTCGAGTGCCAGACGACGCGCGACCTCGACGAGGTGTGCGACCTGGAGGTCAGCGACCCCGCGCTGCGCAAGCGCCCCGCCTCCTTCTACGTGCAGCGCCTGGAGACCTCGATGCTGCAGCTCGGCCTCAACCTGTGGGCCCCTGCCGCGATGGCCGCCAGCACCTACGACCTCGAGAGCGGCACGCTGGCCCACCGTTGAGATGGAGACATCGCTGAAATGAAGAGAGGGGCGAGGGCTCTCGCCCTCACCCCTCGCTCGCTAACGTGGGCCCGCCTTGCGGCAGGCCCACGGTCCTCTCGTCAGCCCGCGCGGCGCTCGCCCTTGCGGGTCCGACGACCCAGCGCGAGGAGGCCGAGCGCGACCACGGCGAGCGCGCCGCGACCTTCGCTCTGGCCGCCGTCGCCCGCCGTGACGCAGTTGCAGGCGCCGCCCGAGGCGATGATCCCGTCGAGGTCGCTGTCGTCGTCGCCACCGGTGCCGGCCGCGCTGCTCGCGGTGACCGGGCCGCCGGTGGTGCCGGTCGTCGCGGGGCCCGCCGGTCCCGCAGCGCCGTCGCCGCCGGTGCCGTTGCCGCCCTGGTTGCTGCCGCCTTGGTTGCCGCCGCCCTGGTCGCCACCACCGCTGCCGCCACCCTGGCCGCTGCCGCCCTGGCCGCCGGCGCCACCGCTGCCGGGGCCCTCCGAGACGCAGGTGTCGGTGTCGGGATCGCAGATCTCACCGTCG
>JBKJLX010000376.1:0-3534 GCA_046596645.1 Polyangiaceae bacterium | reverse complement strand
CCCCCCGTGCCCGCGTGACGTCGCCCTGGGGCTCGGCTTTTTTCGGCCCCCCCCCCCCCGGCCACCGAAACCGCCGCAGCGCCCCCTAGGCGCCCCGATCGAGCGGCGGCGGACCCGAGCCCCGTCCGGGCGCCCCGCGGCGCGTCCTACCCCCCGCCACGCTCGACGGCTGGCCCTTCGGACCCTGGACGCCCGCCGAGCCGTCCCGCCCGTGCGGGGGACGCGCGCTCAGGCCGGAGGGGTGGCGAGGCGGCACCGGCTTTGCGCAGCCCACCCCATCGTTCTCGTCCGGCACCGCAGGGCCGCGCCGCGAGCCCGTGCGAGCGTCTGAGGCCCGACCGAAGGGAGGTCGCTCGTTCTCCGGCGACGCAGGAGCCGCCCCGCGCCGGAGGCGCGTGACAGGGCCCGGAGGCCCGCTCTGCTCCGGGGGGGTTCAGGGGGGCCCCGCCCCCTCTCTCTTCTCTCTCTCTGATCTCTTAGAGAACAAACGCCTCGCTGGCATGAATCTTGTGGATCATGGCCTGACCAGATGGATCCTCGATCGCCTCCGACTGGATCAAGGATCCATCGATCGACTGGATCGCCGATCGACCTCTTGAGGCTACCGCCCCTCGTGCCGTACAAGATGGGCGGGCGGGCGCAGTGCTCGCACGGAACGGGGGTTCCCACGTGTCCAAGTCTCCGATCGAGGTGCTCGCAAGCTCCTCGTGCGCGCTGTCTCCCACGGCTCGCCTGCTCCTGCTCACCATCGACGCAAAGGCCACGGCGCAGGGTGGCGAGGTGGACGCCTACAAGAGCGACATCGCGTCGTGGACCGGCTTTGACCGCCGCACGGTCGATCGGGTCCTCCCACAGCTCATCGCGGCCGGCTGGCTCGAGATGCGCGAGCAGCGGCCGCCGCGACCGCCCCTGTACCGGCTCGGCCCGCGCTTCGAGGCTGAGTTGTCGGGTCCGCCGGTGACGTCCAGCGGGGGAGGCCCCGCCGCGGCGCCGGCGCCGGGCGGCGCGACCGTGCTCCCGTTCGCGCGGAAGGCGCCGCCGCCTCCGTCTGACGTTGACTCCGCACCCCTGTACGTGCGTCCTGGAGCGGATGGGTATCAAAATGCACACTGCCGTCGCAGTCGCCTCCGTCCTCGTCTCTGCCGCTGCGGTTCTGAGCCCTTCCGGCGCCCTGGCGGGAGGGGCCTCGCGGATCGACGCGCGGATCCAGGCCCGGGCGGCCCTCCGCGCCCACGCGGACGGCATGGCGCACCGCGGCAGGGTCGAGGTGCCGCTCCTGATCGAGCTGGAGGCCGAGCCGGTCGCGGCGGACCTGGCGGCGATCCGCGGCGTCGGCGCGCGGCTCCTCACGCGCGTGGACGGGCGACCGCGCGTGCGCGGTCGGGTGGTGCCGGTCCAGGCGACCGCGGGGGACGCGCAGGCGCTGGCCGACCTGCCGGGCGTCCGGCGCGTCATGCTCGACGGCGCGCCGCTCGCGCACGTGCCGCCGCTCGACGTCACGACGAAGCTGCTGAACGCCCCCGACGTCCACCGGCTGCGCGACACCGCGGGCCTCGCCCAGACCGGCGCCGGCGTCACGATCTGCGACGTCGACAGCGGCATCGACGTGCTGCACCCGATGTTCTTCCGCGCCGACGGGGGCGTCTTCGCCTGGATCGACACCGACGGCGACGGTGAGCTCACCCCGGACGTCGACCAGGTCGACCTCGGGAGCGGGCCGGTGATGATCCGCCTGCTCGACGCGGTGAAGGCCGACTACGGCGGCTCCGGCACCGAGGGCGACGACGGCATCTACCAGCTCGGCGTCGACTATCTCTACGCCGACGAGGATGGCAGCGGCCTCCGCGAGCAGGGCGCCGAGGGGGGCTTCGACGACGCCACGCCGGGCTTCGGCGAGCGCCTTCTCCTGTCGGACGATGTCGACGGTGACGGCCGGCTGGGCGTGGACGAGCGCCTGGTGGGCCTCGGCACCTCGAAGATCGCCGCCTTCCGGCGGGGACAGCTCACGTTCCGTCGCGGCGTGAACCTCATCCAGGCCCCCTGGGACGTGGACATGAACCACGGCACCGGCGCCTCCGGCGTCCTGGTCGGAGGTCAGCCGGGGCTCACCAGCCTCGTCGGCGTCGCGCCGGGCGCCGACCTCCTCATGGCGCAGGACCTCCAGGGCGGCGGCGAGTACCAGATGACCGACTGGTGCGTCGATCAGGGCGCGCGCGTCGTGCTCCACGAGTACGCGCCGTGGGTCGGCTACCACCTCGACGGCTCGAGCCTCATGGAGCAGCTGATCGACACCACCAGCGCCGCCGGCGTCTCGCACATCAACCCGGCGGGCAACCTGTCGGGCGCGAAGAAGCTCGCGAAGCTCGACCTTCCGCCGGGCGAGGTCACGTCGATCCCCCTCGTGGTGCCGGACGGGTACGGCATCGAGTACCTCGGTCTCACGCTCCTGTGGCGGACGCCTTCGCGCGATCTGGAGTTCGAGATCGTCGGGCCGGACGGCGAGGTCATCGACCAGCTCGCGGGCGGCGATGCCCCTCGGTACACGCCGTTCGGCGACTTCGAGGTGGGCTCGCAGCGCTGGGACTCCGAGCGCGGCACGGCGATGACGCTCGGGTTCATCTACCGCGCAGAGGCGGGCTCGACGCCGCTGGCGACCGGCGACTACGCGATCCGCGTCACCGCCCCCGGCTCGGCCGGCGACGACGACGTCGAGCTGGTCGCCTACGTGATGGACGAGGTCTCGGGCTGGGGTCTGGGCGCGCACTTCCCCGAGCACGTCTCGGAGGATCACCTGGTCGGCTACCCCGGCACGGCGGATCACGGCTTCGGGATCGCCGCCTACGTTGCACGCGGCGCGATCGAGGCGTGGGGCGTGCCCGGCGAGCGGGCCGCGTACTCGGGGCGCGGCCACCGCATCGACGGCGAGCGCGGCATCTGGATCTCGGGGCCCGCCGATCCCTTCAGCGCGGGTCGCTTCGACGACGTGCCGCTCTCGCTGATCCAGTTCGGCGGCACCTCGGGCTCGAGCCCCCACGTGGCGGGGGCGGCGGCGCTGCTCCTGCAATCGGAGCCGTCGTTGAACGGGGATCAGGTGCGCCAGCGCCTGGCCGACACCGCGTTCGCCGACGGCTTCACCGCGAACCTGCCCAACGACGACTTCGGCTTCGGCAAGGTGGACGCGCTTCGCGCGATCACCGGCGCCGGGCCGGTGGCGGGGACGGCCCCGACGATCGAGCCGGCGACGTTCGAGGTCGGCGTGGGCGTCGACGCGGTGGTGGATCTCGCAATCGCCGACGCGGAGGAGGCGCCGACGACGCTCGCCGTCGAGGTCGACCTCGCGTACGACGGCACGGTCGACGTGCAGTCGGTGGGGCCGGCCGTCACCGTGCGGTTCGACGCCGCCGGCGAGCACCTCGCGCGGGCGCGGGTGCGCGACGCCACCGGCCGCACCGGCTCGGCGGTGCTCCGCTTCGTCGCCGTCGAGGGCCTCGGCGAGGGCGGCAGCGCGCCCGCCGCGAACGCCGCCGGCACCGG
>JBKJLX010000314.1:0-5963 GCA_046596645.1 Polyangiaceae bacterium | reverse complement strand
CTGCGCCGCCCTGTCCTGTGCCAGAGGCGGTGGTGACACCCGTCGAGCCAGTCGCCATCGAGCCAGCCGACGCCGGCGTGGCGCTCGACCCGCCTCCTCCATCGCCCGTCGTCCCGGCGTCGTCAGAGCAGCTGACGGTCGCTGCGAGCAGTGCCCCAAAGCTACAAACGGCAATAAATTTATTCATGTGTCCATCCTTCTCCGCAACCTGGCGGTGAGTCTGCCGCGAACGCGATGCGTTCCGGCTCCATCGGCCTCGTCACCTCTCGCTCTCGCTCTTGCTCTCGCTTTCCTCCCCCTCCTCCTCGTCCGGCTCGTAACAGCGTGACGCGCGGCAGAAGCCCTCCTCGCCGCAGTCCAGATCCGTGACGCAGCCGACGCAGAAGCCCAGCGTAACGTCACAGAGCGGCTGGTCGGAGTCCTCGCAGTCGTCCTGTCCGGCGCAGGGCACCGCGCAAAGACCGCTGGTCGGACTGCAGCGCGTCTCCGGGTCCGCGCAGTGACCATCGCTGACGCAGGCGACGCAGCGCGCGGCACGAACGTCGCACACGGGCGCATTCGATGCGGTGCAGTCGACGCTGTCCACGCACTCGACACAGCGCCCGGCGTCGACGGCGCACCGCGGCGCGGAGGCCGCGCAGTCCGCGTCGGCCTCGCACCCTCCTGCCTCGGGGGTCGGCCGACGGATCAGCGTCGTCGTCGTGTCGCCGCACCCGAGGGGCCCCGAGACGAGGGCGAGCAGGAGCACGCGCGCGGACCGGCCGGCGCCGCTCATGGGCCGACCCCGTCGGCGCCGGGCGACAGGCCGAAATCGGCGCGCGCCGTGATCGCGCCGAAGGTTCGGCCCCATGCCGCGGCGTCGCGATCGTCGAAGCGGATCACCGGTCGAGGCGCGCTGACGCCCACCATCGCCGATGCCTGCACGCGGAGCCAGTCGGCGAACGTGCGCTCGAGCGCCGCCTCCAGGAAGTACGTCGCCGAGACGGCGGTCTCCTCCCGGCCGACATACGGTGCTGGAGCGGCGGCCTGCATCGCCAGGATGAGCGGTCCCCCACCGACGCCGGCGGTGGCGCTCCAGCGACCGGAGCGCCAGGGCGCGTACGCGATCCGGGCGGCGAGGATCGTGGACGAGATGTCGGCCTCCCCCTCGGGCCCTGTGATGGTGGTGTCGTGCAGCGGGAGGAACGCCAGCCCACCGAGCCTCCACCTCGCGCCAGGCTCGAACGTCGCGCCGACCAGCCCGTGCGCCGTGGGTCCCAGCCCGCCAGCCGGGATCACCATGGCGGGACCGGCCCCCAGCCATAGCCAGGCCGTCGCACCGATGGGCTCGGTCCGCGCAGGTTGCTCGCCATCCTTGGGGGCCGGCGCCGTGGCGATGGGCCGAGGGGCAGCGACCGGTGCCGCGCTGGATGCTGCAGGCGGCTCGCTCCGCTGCGGCGCCTGCGCCTCGCCATCGGGCCCTCGTGGATCGCTGCCGGGCACGTGGGGCGTCGGGACGGACGAGGGCTCGGGGAGCCACAAGCGCAGCTCGACCAGGCGCGCCCTGACCTCCTCGACCACGAGCAACGGAAAGGTTCCGGGCTCCGCGGTCGGCAGGCGGAGGACGCTCACCACCCTGGCATCCGGGCGTCCGACGCGTATCTCCACGTCCTGCGCAGAGCGGACGACGATCAGGGCGACGGCTTCGAGCCCGCGCTCCTCCTCGAGGTGCTGGGCGTCGCCGAGCGGGCGCTCGACCACCTCGAAGCCTCCGCTTTCCGCCTCGGCGGCGATCTTCCGGCCGAGGTCCGGGGCGCCGTCGGAGATGAGCACCATGCGCGGTCGCCCGTCGGCGATGGCCACGTCGACCGTGAACCGCCCAGCGGCCGTGGCGATGGCGACGAGCAGGAGCGCCCGGCGCCACCACGGTCGGGCGCTCGTCTTCATCGAGCTCAATCGACGGCGCCGGCCCCTGTCGGCGCATCGCCCAGCAAGCGCCTCGCGTCTGCCGCGTGGGGGCCGTCCGGCCGGAGGCGCAAGTAACGGGCAGCCGCAGCGCGCGAGGCGGGCCCGTCGCCCAGGCGCAGCGAAGCCTCCAGGAGCAGCTCGGCGGCAGCCGGCGCCAGTGCGCCGCCCGGATGCTCCTCCAGGCAGGTGTCCATCCACCGTACGGCGCTTGCCACGTCACCGCGCTCGTGAGCAGCGCGTCCCAGCGAGAACGCGGCGCGCGCCGCGGCGGGAGTGGACGCGAAGCGCCGCCTCAGCGTCAGGTAGGCCGCGCGCGCGTCGGCGCCATGACCTGCGAGGCGCGCTGCATCGGCCAGCAGCACCAGGTCCTCCGCGTCGGCTCGCTCGCACTCCTCGGAGAAACCGACCCTCTGCGCCGCCTGGTAGGCCTCACGGTAGCGGCCCTCACGGGCCAGCGTCCTCCATGCTGGCGCTGCAGGCAGTGTCGTGCCGGCGTCCACAGCGGACGAAGCAGGCGCGAGAGCCGCTGTCGAGGGGGGGCTGGCCAGGGTCGAGGGCTCCGCGAGGTCAGGTTGCGCTGAAGCGCCGGTCTGCGGGGCGCTGTCGCGCGCCGCATGGGGCTCGTCGCCCCTCGGGTCGGCCATGCGTGACACCTCGATCCTGGGATCGCGGCATGCGGCCCGAACGCGGTGCCCGGCGGAAACGGCGTACCCGTCGGGTAGGCCACAGCCCGAGAGGACGACGTGGCCGGAGAACAGGTCGAGCGCGAGCTCGTCGGCGACGGCGTCCCACCGCACGTCGAACTCGGTTCCCTTCACCTCGACGAGGAACGGGCCGCTCTGGACGCTCCAGCTGCCGTTCTCGCGTGGCACCACGTGCACGCGAGCGCGGCCGCTCTCGACCACGACGTCCGCGCCGTGGGGATCCGTCCGGACGACGCGCCCTCTCGCCCCGGCGTCCAGCTTGACCGTCGAACCGTCGGTGAAGCGAAGCACCAGAGCCTCCGCCAGTGCCTCGTGCCACCTCCGGAGCTCGCCCGCACCCTGGGCGTCTCCCACGGTGAAGCCCACCGGTTCCTCGCGAGTCGCCCACCCGAGGGTCAGCGCGCCGGCCACGCCGCCGAGCAGCGTCGCGCAGAGAAGCGCGGCAAACATGCCTGGACGCCGTCGCGTCCGCGGGCCGCGCCGCGTGACGTGGTCCTGCAGCACCTCGATGAGCGCAGGGTCGAACGGCTCCTGGTCGAGCCGCCGATCCTGCTGTGCCCCGAGACGCTCGCCGAGGTCGTGGAGGTGATCCCGGCTCATGCGCCGCCCTCTGCCGGCTGGTAGGCGGCCAGCTCGGGGCGCGTGCGCGCCATGGTCATGAAGCGGTGGCGCGCCCTCGCCAGCCGTCGCTTCACCGTCGCGAGCGACAGACCGCTGGACTCCGCGATCTCGGTCAGTTCCATTCCCTCCAGGAATCGGAGAGCGAACACGATGCGATCGTCCTCACCCATCTTCCCGAGGATGGCGTAGGTCGCGCGCATCGCCGCATCGACCTCGGGGCAGGAGGACGGTGCCTCGACGTCAGGCGGGTCGTCGGCCTCGAAGCGAGGGAGCCATTGATCGCGCACGCGACGACGGATCTCGACGCGCGCCAGGCGGATGGCGATCCCGCACAGCCACCCACGGAGCGACTCGACGTTCTCCAGGCGATCCATCCCATCGATGGCGGCGACGAAGACGTCCTGGGTGAGATCGCGCAGCTCGGCGTCGGGCCCGAGAACACGCATCAGCATGCGGCGGACCACGTGTGCGTAACGGTGGTAGAGAGCCGCCGCCCCGTCCCTGCGACCTCCCAGCACGGCGCCGACGATCGCGGCGTCCGAGACGACCGGGAGCTGGACGACGGCGCCCCGCGCCGGGTCGGCCGTCATCGGAACCAGCCTTCCGGCGGCTTTCCTCACGTCGCGGGATCCGTAGCGAACCGCATCAGGACGTTGTGCGCCCCGGCCGGCATCGAGGCTCAAGATTCGACGTCCCGAGCGCGCCAGCGCCGGGCAGGCAGATCGGTGAGCCGTGTGGATGTAGCATCTGCACAATGACCCTGGGGGCGTGTGTCCCCGGAAGGAGAGGTGTGCATGAATCCATGTCGGCTTCGCTTGGCGATTCTACCCATCATCGCGATCCTGGCCTCGAGCGGTTGCTCGGACGACAGCTTCACGG
This sequence comes from Polyangiaceae bacterium, assembly GCA_046596645.1. Lineage (GTDB taxonomy): Bacteria > Myxococcota_A > Polyangia > Polyangiales > Polyangiaceae > JBKJLX01. The sequence goes on along the minus strand of JBKJLX010000314.1, from coordinate 1,812 downwards.
ACGTCATCGAGGGGACCGGGGGAGGGGGGGGCCTTCCGGACCCCGTCACGTCGTCGTCCATCACCACCAGTGCCTCGAGCAACCCAACCTCGAGTAACGCGGGCTCGGGCGGCGAGACCGGGGTGGGAGGTTCCGGCACCGGCGGTTCCGGTGTGGGTGGTGCGCCGTGTGACGCGCCCCTCGAGGTCTGCGGGAGCGACTGCGTCGACACGCAGACCGATCCACGCAACTGCGGCGCCTGTGGCGACGACTGCGGCGCCGATGGTGAGTGCGCCGACGGAGCGTGCGTCTCGTGCGACCTCGGCCTCGACGTGTGCAGCGGAGCCTGTACGGACCTGTCGAGCGACCCCGATCACTGCGGGACCTGCGAGAACGTCTGTGCGTCCGGGTCGGAGTGCATCGCCAGCGGTTGCACCGGCTGCGAAGGTGCGACGCCGGACAACTGCGGCGGCCTCTGCACGGATGTCGCAGCGGACGAGGGGAACTGCGGCGCCTGCGGGGAGATCTGCCCCTCGAACGCGGAGTGCCTCGACGGGAGCTGCGACTGCCCCGCCGGGCAAGCGACGGTCTGCGGCGACAGCTGCGTGGACCTCGCGGTGGACCCCGATCACTGCGGCGTCTGCGCCAAGGCGTGCTTCACCGGCGCCACCTGCGATGGCGGGCAGTGCGCGTGCGACGCCGGCCTCATCACCTGTCCGACGGGATGCTTCGACGTCTCGTCGGATCCCGACCACTGCGGTGGTTGCAACAACGACTGCCTTGCTGGCCAGGACTGCGTCTCCGGCCAGTGCACGGCGTGCCCCGGCGGAACGCTGGCCTGCCCGGCGCAGGACGCCTGCGCCGATGTGAGCACCGACGAGGCGAACTGCGGTGGCTGCGGGCAGGCATGCCTGAGCGGTCAGACCTGCGTGTCCGGCATCTGCTCGGCGTGCCCCGGCGGCACGATTTCATGCCAGGCGCAGGGGGCGTGTGCCGACATCAGCACCGATGAGGCGAACTGCGGCGGCTGCGGGCAGGCATGCCTGAGCGGTCAGACCTGCGTGTCGGGCGTCTGCTCGGCGTGCCCCGGCGGGACGATCGCCTGCAACGGGCAGGGAGCCTGCGCCGATCTGAGCTCGGACCAGGCCAACTGCGGCGGCTGCGGGCAGGCATGCCTGAGCGGCCAGACCTGCGTGTCCGGCGCGTGCACGGCGTGCCCGGGCGGGACCCTGGCCTGCACCCTCCAGAATACCTGCGCCGACGTGAGCGCCGACGAGCAGAACTGCGGCGCTTGCGGCAACGTGTGCGGCCCGGGCGCCAACTGCCTCTCCGGCAGCTGCACCTGCGTGCTGAACCTCATCCACTGCGGCCCGGTGACCGGCTGCGTCGATCTCTCGGACAACCAGGCCAACTGCGGCGGCTGCGGTGACGTCTGCGCCGATCCGGGCACGTGCGTGTCGGGTGTGTGCGCCTGCCCTGGCGGCGGTGTGCTCTGCGGGGGGGCCTGCGCGAACGTACAGACGGACGAGCAGAACTGCGGAACGTGCGGCAACTCTTGCGACGCGAACCAGGGCGTCTGCAACGGGGGGTCGTGCGAGTGCTCGGTCGTCGGCCTGACGGCGTGCCCCTTCCAGGGCAACGAGTGCGTCGACCTCCAGGACGACCCGGAGAACTGTGGCACCTGCGGCAGGACCTGCGGGGACAGCGAAATCTGCTCTGCCGGTGACTGCGTCTGCACGCCAGGCCTCACCCTGGTGAACGGCCAGTGCATCGACCTCCAGAGCGATCCCAACAACTGCGGCATGCCAGGGAACACCTGCCAGAACCAGGAGG
>JBKJLX010000271.1:0-2780 GCA_046596645.1 Polyangiaceae bacterium | reverse complement strand
GAAGCGTCGACGAACGCGAGCTTCCGCTCCGCCTCCAGCTTTGCGCAGTCCCAGCCGAGGCTGAGCATGTTGCGTCGCAAGTCGGCGGGCGTCTCCTCGAACGTGACGAAGACCCCGGGCTCTCCGAGGTCGGCGCCCTTCACCAGGAACTGCATCGCGAAGACGGTCTTCGCGCTGCCCGCCGTCCCCGCGACCAGGGTGGAGCGGCCCTTGGGGAGGCCCCCGTACGCGACGGTGTCGAAGCCGTCCATCCCTGTCGAGAGCTTCGCGATGCTCTGGTGTGCGTCACTCATCGTCTGGTGTTCCTTCGTGATCCGGGGCGAGGCCGTCGAGGCCGAGGCCGTAGGCGAGCATGTCCCGACGCGAGAGGTCGCCCACGACCACCCGGACGGGCAGCGGCGCGCGGCGCAGCAGCGTCGGCGTCGCGATGATGTTGGCTTCCTCGGCCGCCTCGGCGTTCTCGAGGACGTCGGTGATCCGGAGCTCGTACCGGCCCGCGATCGCGCGGTCGCAGAGCTCGCGCAGGTTGCGCTCCGCCTCCTGCGCCTTGGGCGAGTTGCCCACGACGAAGAGCTCGAGCTCGTACATCGTCGCCATGGTGGCTTCCTACCTTTCCTTCCCGGCGGTCGGCCACGCCGCTCCGCGCGAGCGCCGCCGGTAATAGCTCGCCAGGTTCCCCATCAGCTCGAGGGCGATGAGGCGCCCCTCGGAGAGGAGCGCCTGCGTCTTCTGGACGGTGACGCCCTTCGCCGCGTGGCGGAGCGCATGCGCGTGCACCTCGGTCAGCTCACGCGGGCTCGCGCCCAGCTCGCCGAGCCGCTCCGCGAGGGCGCGAAGATCGGACGCCAGCCCCTCGCCCTGGCCGCGGTACGCCTGGCGGTGGAGCGCAGTGTCGAGGAGCAGGGCGTAATGCCCGGCGATGCTCGCGTACTCCACCGGCGAGCGCTCCCGGAGCGGGGTCGCGCCGAACAGCTTCGCGGTGACCGCCGTCGTGCTCGGCGGGGCCGCGAGGCGCTCGAGGGCGACCATCTCCTCCTCGCGCAGGAGGTCCTGGGTCGGGGTCGACTCCCCCATGCCCGACCGCGGCAGGGTGAGGACGAACGTGGTGGTGCTCCCGCTGCTCTTCACCTTCAGGTCGCCGCCATGAGCGAGGGCGATCTGGCGCGCCACGTAGAGGCCGAGCCCGAGGCCGCTGGGCTTGCCGCGCTTCTCGACGGTGCCCCGGAAGGGGTTGAAGATCACCGGCAGCAGCACCGCGGGGATGGCGCCCTGGTTCTCGATCGAGACCACCACACGCTCGCCGTCCGTACCGTCGACGTCGATGTCCACCGAGGCTGCGCGATCCCCGTGCTGGACCGCGTTGCCGACGAGATTCGACAGGATCTGCCAGATGCGATCGCGGTCCCACGCCCCCGCAGGGTCGCCTCGCGAGGTCAGCCGGAGGAGCGCGCCAGGGGTCGTCGCCTTGCCCTCCTCCACGGCCTCGCTGGCGAGCTGCGCGATGTCGACCCCCTCTCGGGCGAGAGGGATCCCCTCGCCGAGCCGCGCGCGAGTGAAGTCGAGGAGCTGGTCGATCATCCTTCCCATGCGCTGTCCGCTGGACACCACGCGGGAGACGACGCGCGTCACGGTCGCGCGGTCGAGCTCGCCGCCCAGGAGGTGTGCGCCGGCCAGGATCGCGCTGAGCGGCGTGCGGAGGTCGTGGCTGAGGACGCCGACGAACATCTCGCTGATGTGCACTGCGCGCGACAGCTCCTCCAGGACGCGCAGGCGCTCCTCCTCGGTGCGCCTGCGATCGGTGACGTCGTGGACGATGCCGAGGACACGCGGCGACGTCCCGTCGAGGCTCTGGTGGGCGTCCGCCGCAAGCGCGATCCACCGCAGGCTCCCGCCATCCGCGCGGACCACCCGGCACTCGTCGACATAGGGGCGGCCCGAGTCCAGCATCGAGCCGATCCCCGAGCGCACCCGCTCGCGATCGTCGACGTGGATCGCCGAGGTGAGCGCCTCGAGCGTGGTTGCGCCGTCGGCGACGCCGAAGAGCTCGCGCGGGCGCGTGTCGGCGTCGACTCCCCGGCCATCGGGAGCCACCGCCCAGGAGCCGACGAGCGTCACGTCCGTCGCCATCCGCAGGCGCTTTCGCAGCCGCTCGTTCTCGTCGCCGTCCCGCGCCAGGCTGTGCGCGATGGCGTCGTCGATCACCCGGTGAAGTGCCCCGCGCGTGTCGCCCAGCGCGCTGGACGGCAGGAGCTCGTCGATGGTCTCGGTGAGGAGCGCGAGCTCCGCGATGACGCGTGGTGCGCTGAAGCTCTCGTGGTCGAGAAGCTCTTGCGGTGCAACCCGGCCCCGCGCATCGTCCTCCAGCCGGCTGGCGAGCCACTCGAGGACCGGCCCCGCGTGGTCGCCGAGGGAGGCCCCGCTGGGGTTCGGCAAGCGCCGCGTCTTCGCCCGCCAGGCCGCGAGGATCCTGCTGCGGTCCTCGCGGACGAACTCGACGAGCCCGGTGACGGGCACGCCGCTGGATGACGTCTGCGGCATCGGCCTCGAGGTCGAGGCTGGGCGCGGGTGGTGTGAGTCAGTCATCAAGTCCGGGGTCGGTCGACGCCTGTGCACGTTCGGGGCCGCTGCAACGGATGCACGATCGTGGCTGCTTACCTCACCCGGCGCCGCAAGAGAGCCGCGGTGTGCCGCCGCGCCACACTCACCTGCTGCAGGCACCTCATCCTGCGGCCCCGTCCAGCTGGAGTAACGCGGCGAGCGAATCGGGGGCGTGAGCCCTC
>JBKJLX010000248.1:0-14589 GCA_046596645.1 Polyangiaceae bacterium | reverse complement strand
GACGGCGCCTCCTGACAGCTGAGCCTTGCGGGGGTCGACGGGGGCGGAGCCCCCGTCTGTCAGGTCTCGGCGGTGCTGGGGCTCGCCGAGGGGGCGGCGTGCTCGCGCTCGGCGCGGGCCGACTTGGCGGGCGGAAGGTCGACAAGGACGACGAGCTGCGCGCGCTCCTTGGGGGTGGCGAGCGCTCTACGCGCCATGCGCTGCTGCAGGGCGGTCAGCGTCACCGCGGCGACGAAGTGGCCCATGCCGAGCATCATGACGCCCTCGCCGAGGACGAAGATCCAGTGCCAGGTCATCGCGCCGGCGAGGGCCATCACGAAGAGGCCTGGGACGAAGAGGCCGAGGCCGTGCGCCGGGTCGAGCTTCACCCGATGAAGGATGCCCTTGCTCGCGGGGGCAGGCGTGATGGCGACGACCTCGGCCGCGGGGGCCGCCTCGTCCACGCCGGTGTCGGCGGGCTGCAGATCGATGGCCGCGGGCCTGACCTTCCGGCGCTTCCTGGGCTGCTCCTCGCTCACTTGGTCCAGCATAGCACCGCATTTCGCCGCCCATGAAGCAGGCAGCGAACCGACGGGGCGTGCCCGCCCGTGAGGCGACGCGGGAGGGGTGGAGCGGGGGCCCGAAGGCCCCGATGGCCCCCCCGGTTACTCAATCGTCGATGGGGCTGCCGGCGTCGAACCACTCGGCGGCGTCGTCGTCCTTCGCCGTCTTGAGGATCGCGCCGTCGGGCCCGTCGCGCCGCACCACCACCACGCGTCGCGTCGTCGAGTCGGGGTTCTCGCGCGCGACCACGTTGATCACGTTCACCCCCGGCTTCAGCGGCACCTCGACCGAGACGTCGGCCGAGCGCGGATCCTTCGCGGCCTTGTTCGATTGGTAGAACACCTTTCGACCGCCCACGAAGCCGAACACGTCGAGAAGCCGGCCGTTGGCGGTCGCGCGACCCTTGATGGTGATGGTCTCCGCCCTGGTGGAGAGCGCAGCGGCCTCGATCTTCAGCTCCGGCGGAGCGTGCGAGTACACATCCTCGAAGGCGATCGCCTTGGCCGGAGCGCCTCCGCCTGCCTCCAGCTCGCCGGTGGGGACGAAGGCGTAGCGGCCTCCGCCGAGGTCGACCCGGTCGAAGCCGTTCACTCGGCCGGTGACCGCTACCGAGGTTCCGGCGGCGAGCTGGCCGAACGCTTGACCCTCCTTGGCGCGGTCGAGCAGCCGTGCGCCGGCGGCGACGGCCTTCTTCGTCCCCGATGCCTGCTCTACCGTGCCCGGTGGCTCGATCGGCATCTTCACCTTCTCGGTCGCGAACTCCCGCAGGTCGCGGTCGCCCACGCTCAGCATGACGATGGCCTCGTCGTCCTCCAGCTCCTTGCGCACGTCGAAGGTGAAGGCGACGCGACGCACGTCGTTGGGCGCCATGTTGGAGAGGTCGAAGCGGCCGTCGCGGAGGAGCAGCCCGTCGCCCGACAGGTTGGACAGGTTGGCCTGGGTGTCGAAGCTCCGCCCGTCGCCGACGTTCTTCACGGTCAGGTAGAGTCGCGCCTGCTCGCCGCGCTGCAGGCGACCGTCTCCGTTGCCGCCGCGGTCATCGCTGATCTGGTAGGCGTACTTGAAGATCGGCCGCGCCAGCGCCTTCACCGTGGGGCGGATCTCGACCGTCGCCGGCGCCGGGCCGCCTTCGGCCTCGAACTTCACCGCGAGGCCGTCGCTGCGCGTCGCCGCGTCCATCGGGATCTTGCAGACCCGCTTGGCGTTCTCGGGGCGCGCCTTGGTGGTGCCGAACTTCCGGCCCTCGACCTCGCACCAGCCGAGGGGCGCGGTGATGACCTTCTCCTCTCCGGCGGCGATCTTGCCCAGTACCAGCTCCTTCTTGTCGAAGTAGGCGTTCTCGCTCTCGGTCCATGCGCGGAGCCGGTAGACCGGGTCCTTGCCCTTGTTCCTGACGGTGACCTTGAGCGTCATCGGGTCACCCGCGCTGACCTCCAGCCGGTCGGTCTCCACCTTGACCTCGAGGTCCTCGCGCTTCGCGGTGGTCGTCGACGGAGCCGCCCAGTCGACGCCGAGCTTGGTCAGCTCGGCGCTGACCTTGCCCAGCTCGTCCTTGCGGACCTTCTCGATGATGGGGCGGACGGCACGAAGCGCCTCGGAGCGCGGGGCGCCGGGCGGCATCGCCGCGGCGAGCTCGCGCGCGAAGCGGATGCTGAAATCGAGCTGCGGCTCGTCCTCGGCGTCGGCGCCGAGCTCGCGCAGCTTCTCCCGCTCGTCCGAGGAGAACTGGTAGCGGACCAGCTCCTCCGGCTTGCCCATGGGCTGGGCGCGGTTGTTGGAGAGCGACGCATGCATGTCGCGCTCCTTGGGCGACTCCTTCTCGACGAACAGATCCATCTCCAGCTTGTCGACCGTCATCGGGTCGAGCTCGATGTCCGGCGGGACGCCCACGCCCTGGATCGAGACGTCGCCCGGGGTCAGGTACTGGGAAATGGTGAGCTTCAGCGCCGCGTGCTCGGGCGTGACGTCGGGGAAGACCAGCTGGACGCTGCCCTTGCCGAAGGTGGTCTCGCCGACGATGAGCGCGCGGTCGAGGTTGCGCAGCGCGCCGGCCACGATCTCGCTCGCGCTGGCGGAGCCGCCGCTGACCAGGACCACGATGGGGTAGTTCGGCTCGGTGCCAGGGCCCGTCGCGCGCTTCTCCTCGCGGCCCTCGCCGGCTCCGACCGTCGCCACGATGACGCCGTCCGCAAGGAAGCGATCGGCGATCTTCGCCGCCTGGTCGAGGAGGCCGCCCGGGTTGCCGCGCAGGTCCAGGACCAGCCCCTTGAGCGGGCCCTGCTGCTTGAAGCCGCGCAGGGCGTTGTCGACCTCGGCGTCGCCGGTCTGCTGGAAGTTCTTGAGGCGGATGTAGCCGATGCCGCCGTCGAGCGGCTTGGCGACCACGCTGGCGACCTTGATCACCTCGCGCTCCAGCTCGAAGGGCCGGGGGTCCTTCCAGCCGCCGTCGCCCTCGCGCACCACCGAGACCGACACCTTGGTGCCGGGCTCGCCGCGCAGCCGTCGCACGGCGTCGTCGAGCGGCATGTTCAGCGTCGACTCCTTGTCGATCTGCACGATGCGGTCGAAGCGCTTGAGGCCCGCCTTGCCGGCGGGTGTGCCGGGCATCGGCCGCATGACGGTGAGCACGCCGTCTCGCACCGAGATGACGATGCCGAGGCCGCCGAAGGCCCCGCTCGTCTGCATGTTCATCTCCTTGTAGGCCTCGGGGGAGAGGAACGTCGAGTGCGGATCGAGCGTGTGCAGCATGCCGTTGCAGGCCGCGTACTCGACCTCGCGCAGATCGACGTCGGTGTCGCGCAGGTGCTTCTGGAGGAAGCCGAATACCTCGCGCAGGCGCGAGGCGACGTCCCAGTGGCCCTGCACGTTGTCGACGCGGAACTTCTGCGACTCGCTCCCGACCTGGACGACGACCTCGTTCAGCCCCTCCTGGCGGACCATCACCTGCGCCACGTCGCGCTGGATGAAGTCGAGCGCCGACAGCAGCATCTGCTTCGGCTTCACGCGGTCGGGGTCGACGTACTTCGCCCGCACCATCTTCAGCGTCTCGTTGACCGCCTCCAGGCGCGTGAGGTCATAAGGACGCTTGGTCGCCTTGGGATCGGTGATCGCAAGCGCCGGGTCGAAGCCCCGCCACAGGCTGCCGGCGCCGAAGCGCGCGGCGAACAGGCCTGCGAGCGCGAGCGCTCCGAGGACGACGATGACCTTCCCGACCCGCTCGAGGATGCGCACGCCGAGGAGTATACGGGCCGCACCCAGCGCCGCCGCCCCGGGAGTGCCCGGGAGTGAAATCACCGCGCCGTGCGTTCCCGCCCGTCCCGCAGCCCCGGAGGGTCACTCCAGGGGAGCGAGAACGCGGCCTCCACAAGCGCGGCGAGCACGCGGACTCCGCGAGCGCGGCGAGCACGCGCAACGCTCCGGCTCCGATGCGGATCCACGCTGCCTACCCCTTCGCGACGGTCTCGCGCTTTTCTTCCGCGGGGACGGGGGCGTCGGCGCCCTCGAGGCGCTTCGGGTCCTCGTCCTCTTCCTTCAAGCCCTTCTTGAAGTTCTTGATGCCGTCGCCGAGGCCCTTGCCGATGCTCGCGATCCGCGTCCCGCCGAAGAGGAGGAGCGCCACGCCGAGGATCAGAAGAATCTCCGTGATACCGATGCGGCCCATGGGGGGAGCCCTCCGAGGGGCTGGGGTGACGTGCGCCGGGGGGTGACGAGACCGTCACCACCAAACGTCGTCCAACCTACCACCCGGATCCTACCCCGGCAACGCGGTGGCACCCTGGGCCGGGTCCGCGACCGGCTCCGCTCCGGCCCCGCGCAGCGGTGTGTGCTACGGTCGCGAACGGCGGCGGGTCGGGGTGCAACAAACCCCCTCGTCGTCTGCAGTTCACCGTCCCCCCTCGGGCCGCGCCGCCGAATTCTCGGTCGCGCTCCCCGGCGCGGCGGGGCGATCGCCACGCCCGGCGCAGGTCCACCATGATGAACGTCCGCCTCTCCTCGATCGTCGCCACCGCAGCCGCTGCCCTTGTCGCCCTGGCCTCGGCCGACGCGTCCGCGCAGACCGCCGGGGATCCGGTCAGCGGCGACGGCAAGGGGATCGTCGGCGGCGCGCTTCTCGGGGCCGAGGTCGTCACCATCACGATGGGCATCATCGGCGTGGAGGAAGCGTGGCCCTACTTCGTGTTCGGCGGCGTCGGCGCAGTGGGCGGCGCGCTCGCTGGCTTCGGCGTGGAGAGCGCGGACCCGCCGGCCGAGGCGCCCCTCTTCATGCTGGCGGGCGGCCTCACGCTGATCGTCCCTGCGCTCGTCATCTCGCTGAACGCCACCTCGGCCGACGCTCCGGTCGAAGAGGCGGACTTCCCCGACGAGCCGGCGGCGGACCCGCCCCCGGCGTCCCCCGGCGCGCCCCCTGGCGGCGGCGGCTCGGTCGGCGTCGGCGTGAGCACCTCGCAGCGCGAGGCGCCGCGTCCGCGCGCCCCGCTGGCGCGCCGCTCCACGGTGTCCGCGCCCGCCGCGCGCATGACCGCGGTCGACCTGCGCCGTGGCGATCTCGCCCTCGGCCTCCCCACCGTCCAGGTGAAGCCGCTGTACACCGCGCAGGAGCTGGCACGGTACGGCGTCGCCCAGGGCACCGAGGTGCGCGTACCGGTGCTGGGTGCCGCGTTCTGAGGAGCCACTCGAGGCCCGGCGTTGCCCCCCAGAGGCGGAGGGCGTCCTGGGCCGCGTCACCGATCCGGCCGCGCTCGATGACGAGCGCGGAGCCATCGGTGCCCTCGAGCTGACCGTCCCCCCGGCGTGGGCGGGCGGCCGCGCGCGCATCCGTGTGCCTCGCGCCGTCACCTGCCGTCGCTGCGAGGGGGGCGGCTGCGACGCTTGCGGCCGTCGCGGCGCCCTGCCCACGCCGGAGGGGGAGGGCGCGCGCGCGATCGACGTGCAGCTCCCCCCCGACCTCGGGCGGACGGTCGCGGTGCGCGTGCCCCGACCCTTCGGTGACGCGGCGCCGATCGCGCAGCTGGTGCTGACCTTCGTGCCTGGGCCCGAAGGCGAGCGCATCGAGCTCCTCGCGCCCCACGCCGGTGATCCACCGAGGCCCGGCGGGAGCCGCGTGGTCCCGGTCGCGGTGGTCCTCGGCGTCGCGGCGCTGCTCGTGGTCGTCCGCCTCCTCCTCGGCTGACGCGCGGCGGAGGCATGCGCGGCGGTCTCGCGCCGGGCCCGGGTGTAAGCTCGGCGCCCATGTCCGCCGCCACGATCCGCGCTGTCTACGTCATCGACGCCGTCCGCACCCCGATCGGCCGCTACGCCGGCGGTCTCTCGACGATCCGCCCCGACGATCTCGCGGCGCACGTGATCGCGGCGCTCGTGCGTCGCCAGGCCGTGGCAGCGGAGCGCGTCGATCACGTCGTCCTCGGCGCCACCAACCAGGCGGGGGAGGACAACCGCAACGTGGCGCGCATGGCGGCCCTCCTCGGCGGGCTGCCCTTCGAGGTGCCCGCGGTCACCGTCAACCGCCTCTGCGGATCGGGGCTCGAGGCGATCGCCGACGCCTCGCGCATGATCGCGGTCGGCGAGGCGACCTGCGCGATCGCCGGCGGCGTCGAGAGCATGACGCGCGCGCCGTTCAGCATGCCCAAGCACGCAACCGCGTGGGATCGCGGGGCGCCCACGGTCTGGGATACCACCATCGGCTGGCGCTACCCGAACCCGCAGCTCGCCGAGCGCTTCGAGCTGTCGTCGATGGGGGAGACGGCGGAGAACGTCGCGGAGAAGCACGGCATCTCCCGCGAGGATCAGGACCGCTTCGCTCTCGAGTCGCACCGCCGCGCCGCCGCCGCGTGGGAGGCCGGCGATTTCGCGAACGAGGTCGTCGCGATCGACGTCGCGCAGCCCAAGGGAGGCAGCACCAGCTTCGCGCGCGACGAGTCGGTGCGCGCCGACTCCACGCTGGAGGCGCTGGCGAAGCTGAAGCCCGCGTTCAAGAAGGGCGGCTCGGTCACCGCCGGCAACTCGTCGCCGGTGAACGACGGCGCGGCCGCGCTCCTCCTCGCCTCGGAGGAGGTGGTCAAGGCGACCGGCGCGACGCCGCTCGCGCGCATCGTCGCCACCCGCACCGCGGGGGTACACCCCAGCGTGATGGGCGAGGGTCCCGTCCCCGCGCTGCGCGCGCTGGTCGCGGCGACCGGCGTCCGCCTGGCCGATCTCGACCGCGTCGAGCTCAACGAGGCCTGCGCCGCGCAGGCGCTCGCCTGCGTCCGTCAGCTCGAGCTCGATCCGGCGCGGGTCAACCCCTCGGGCGGCGCCATCGCGATCGGCCACCCCATCGGCGCCAGCGGCGCCCGCATCGCCGCCACGCTCCTCCACGGCATGGTCCGAAGCGGTGGCAAGCGTGGCGCCGCGTCGCTCTGCATCGGCGTGGGTCAGGGCATCGCGACGCTCTTCGAGCGCGCGTGAACGGGCGTCAGGCCAGGAGGTGCGCCAGCTCCTTCTCCAGCTCGGGGGCGCAGGCCGCCACGTCGCGCCCGGCCTTTCGCGCCACCTCGGCGCGCAGCGCCGAGAGGCGCGTCGCCACCTCGGCGCGCACCTCCGCCGGCAGGCCCCAGGCGCGCGCCATCCGCAGCTGGGCCTCGTCGACGTCGTGGAGCTCGCCCAGCCGCTTCTGCAGCCTGGTCGCCGCCTTGAGCGCCGCCGCAGTCGGAGCGTCGTCGGCGAAGAACAGCTCGATGCCGTAGCGCAGTCGCTTGATGCGAATGCGGAGCGTGTGCATCCCCTCGACGTCGGCCGGGTCGGCGGCTGCGCCGCGCCGCACCACCTCCTCCAGCATCTTCCCCATCGATTTCCGCCGCAGCTTCGAGAGCGTCATCCGCCTGGCCGGCGCCTCGCCCAGGGTGGCCTCTGTCTGGTGGAGCACCGCCGACAGGCGGTCGCCCAGCTCGGCGCCGGCGAGCTTCCGCGCGGCCGCCGCGCGCGCGCCGCCCAGGCGCCGGGCGCGACCGTCCGCCCAGCGGTCGAGCACCGGCTTCGCCGCGTCGGTCGGCTCGATGCGCCGCAGCGTCTCCTGCAGGACCTCCTCGTCGCGGACATCGCCGGTGGCGTCGGCGAGCGCCTTGAGCTCGTCCTCCAGCGGGACCAGACGGTCCTTGCTCCACATCGGACGGAGCGCCCGCAGCGCGCTGCGCAGCCGCCGCAGACCGACCCGGTAGTCGTGAACGGCCTCCTCGTCGCTGGTCGCGTCCTGATGGGCGACGACGCGGGCGCGCGCCGTCATCACGTCTGCGATGCGCGACGCCATGCGCGCGCGCACGATGGCGGCGGCCAGGTCCGGCCCCTCCTCGTCGGCCATGCCTGCCCCGGACGGGCCCGACGTCACGTGGCGACCCGCATCACGTGGACCAGCACCGTGGGCCGCACGTGCACCTCGGCCTCGACGCAGCGCCGCGCCGCGAGGCGCGCGACCTCCGCGATCGCGTCGTCGACGCGCCGCGCCCGCTCGTCGGTCTCGCGCAGCGCCCGCTCCACCGCGCGCGCCGCCAGCTGCAGGACGTCGGCGTCGTAGGCGGCGACCACGCCCGCGCCGCGGACGTCGACCTTGCCCACCAGCTGGCCGCCGGCGTCGACGGCGAGGGCGACCGAGAGCGCGCCCTGTCGACCCAGGCGCTGCCGCTCGGTGAGCACCGCGTCCGCGATCTCCTCCCGTTCGGCGACAGCGACCTGGCCGGTGATCGTGACGCCGACGGTGTCGAGCGGCGCCGTCTCGCGCACGCGGACGATCTCGCCGTCCTCCACCACCAGCACGTCCGCGATGCCCACCTCGCGCGCCAGCTCCGCGTGGCGCTCCAGGTGGTGACGGGTCCCGTGCACGGGCAGGAAGGAGCGCGGGCGGGTCAGCTCCATCATGTGCCGCTGCTCGTCGCGGTGGGCGTGGCCGCTGGCGTGGATGCCGGGGTGCGTGTAGCGCGACACCACGCGGATGCCGGAGCGGAGGAAGTCGCCCATCATGTAGACGACCTCGCGGTCGTTGCCGGGGATGGTGCGGCTCGAGAAGATCACGGTGTCGCCCGGCGCGAGGCGCATCCGGTTGTGGGTGCCGAGGGCGAGGCGCGCCATCGCCGCCCGCTCCTCGGCCTGTGTGCCCGTCGCCAGCGCCAGCACCTGCTCGCGAGGCAACCCCTGGGCCACATCGGGGTCGACCACGAGATCGCTGGGCCAGTCGATGCGCCCCACCAGGCGCGCGGTCTCGACGTGGGTGCCCATGCTGCGGCCGAGGAGGCAGAGCTTGCGGCCGGTGCTGCGCGCGATCTCCCCGAGCTTCATCAGGCGCTGCACGTTGGAGGCGAACAGACCCACCACCACCCGGTGCGGCGCGGCCGCGATCTCCCGCTCCAGCGCGCCGCCGACGTCGCGCTCGCTGGTCGACCAGCCTCGGCTGTCGATGTTGGTGCTGTCCGACATGAGGAGCCGCACCCCCTCGTCGCCGAGCGCGCGGAGGCGCGCCTCGTCGGTCAGCTCGCCGTCGCTGGGCGCCGCGTCGATCTTGAAGTCCCCGGTGTGGATGACGATCCCGGCGTCGGTGCGGATGGCGAGCGCCGTCGCGTCGGCGATGGAGTGCGTGACCCGGATCGGCTCCACCTCGAACGAGCCCACCGCCACCCGGTCGCCGACCTGCACCTCCCGCAAGGGGAGCTTGTTCACGTCCCAGCCGTGCTCCTCGAAGCGCCGGCGGATCAGCGCCAGCGCGTGCGCCGGACCCCACACCGGCACGTCCAGCTGGTCGAGGAGGTAGGGGAGCGCCCCGATGTGGTCCTCGTGGCCGTGGGTGATGAAGACCCCGCGCACCCGGCTCCCGCGCTCGATCAGGTGGTCGAAGCGGGGGTGCAGGAGGTCGATCCCCAGATCGGTGGAGGGAAAGGTGACGCCGCAGTCGACGACCAGGACGTCGTCGCGCTGCTCCAGCGCCATGCAGTTCATCCCGATCGCGCCCAGGCCCCCGAGGGTGACGATCCGCAGCTCGCCGGGAGGGGGGGGATCGGGTCGGGGGGGGGTGGTCACCGTGAGGGAGGGTAGCCGGTCGCGCGGGAGCCGGCCCAGGCACGTTGGGGAACGGTGTGGGCAACCCGCCGGGCTACTTGTGGAGAACCTGGGTGCAGTGTCTGGACGTTCAGGGAAGTGATGGAACTCGCTCGGTTTCCGTTGGTCGACTCGAGACCCCAAAACGCAAGATGTGGTGCAATTTGTTCTTGGCCACCCCAACATCTTGGGTGTAGACATCGTCGCTCCCCTGAACGCGAGAGCGGGGGAACGGTTGGTGGGCCCTGCTCTTCGGAAGAGCGTCGCGGGCTCCTCGACCGGCGCATGGGGGCTGGACAGGGCCGCTGCCGCTGGGACACTGAACAGCGCGGTGGACACTGAACAGATCGCCTTGCAACTCGAACCCTGGCGCGGCGAGAGCGGACCCGGGGCGGTGGCGGGGGCAAAACCGGCCGTCGAGGACGGCGGCGGACGTGGGAGGCAGGCAGATGGCGCAGTCGACGGTGGACGGGGCGAAGTCGCACGGGGTCAACGGATCGAACGGGCACGGTAGGCCCGGCGCCCACGCGGCCGATTCCGCCAGGAGCGGTAAGGTTGCCGCCGTGGCGCGCTCCTCGAATCCCTCATCGTCCGGTCCGGCGTCCAGGCGCTCCAAGGGGGCCGAGGTCGCGTCGTCGACGACGACAGGCTCCACCACCTCCACCAAGCGCGCGCGCGGGTTGACCTTCGACCGCCGCTACACCACCCGCGGTGCCGACCCGCTGGACGAGGTGGTCTGGGAGCGCCGCACCAGCGTCATCACCAACCCCGATGGCTCCGTCGTCTTCAAGATGGAGGGCGCGGAGATCCCGGCCGGCTGGTCGCAGCTCGCGACCGACATCGTCGTCTCCAAGTACTTCCGCAAGGCCGGGATCCGTGGCGACAAGCAGAAGGGCGAGACCAGCGTCCGCGACGTGGTCGTGCGCCTGGCAAAGACCATCCGCGAGTTCGGCGAGGAGGTCGGTGGCTACTTCGCGTCGAAGAAGGACGCCGAGACGTTCGAGGCCGAGCTCTCCTACCTTCTGGTCCACCAGTACGGCGCCTTCAACTCGCCGGTCTGGTTCAACTGCGGCCTCTGGCATCGCTACGGGATCGCTGGGCAGGGCGGCAACCAGGGCATCTCGCTCGACTACCTGAAGTCGACCGGCTCCGCCAAGGCGCCCGGCGTCGCGTCGGTGACCGAGACCGCCAACGCTTACGAGCGTCCCCAGTGCTCGGCGTGCTTCATCCAGGCCGTCGACGACGACCTGATGAGCATCTACGAGCTCGTGAAGAACGAGGCGCGCCTCTTCAAGTACGGCTCCGGCACCGGCACCAACTTCAGCCAGATCCGCGGCAAGCAGGAGAAGCTGTCCGGCGGCGGCACCAGCTCGGGCCTCATGAGCTTCCTCGAGGTGCTCGATCGCGCGGCCGGGGCGACCAAGAGCGGCGGCACCACCCGGCGCGCCGCAAAGATGGTCTGCCTCGACATGGACCACCCGGAGATCGTCGACTTCATCCAGTGGAAGGAGCGCGAGGAGAAGAAGGCCCAGGCGCTCATCGCCGCCGGCTACGCCAGCGACTTCAACGGTGACGCGTACCACACGGTCAGCGGCCAGAACTCGAACAACTCGATCCGCGTCCGCGACGACTTCATGCAGGCGGTCTCCAGCGGCGGCACCTGGCAGACGCGCGCACGCACCACCGGCGAGGTGATCGACACCTACCCGGCGAAGGACCTGTGGCGGATGATCTCGGAGGCGGCGTGGGGCTGCGCCGACCCCGGCCTGCAGTACGACACCACCATCAACAAGTGGCACACCTGCCCGAACAGCGCGCGCATCAACGCGTCGAACCCCTGCTCTGAGTACATGTTCGTCGACGACTCGGCCTGCAACCTGGCGAGCCTCAACCTCACCAAGTTCATGGGTCAGCGGTCGGACGCGAACGGTGACGCGGTGCCCGACCATCTGGGCGTGGCCGGCGGCACCCAGAGCGCCGAGGGCTTCGATGTGGAGGGCTTCCGGCACGCGGTGCGCGTGTTCTTCCTCGCCCAGGAGATCCTGGTCGACTTCTCCTCCTACCCGACGCCGACGATCGCGCGGAACTCGCACGACTACCGCCCGCTCGGCCTCGGCTACGCGAACCTCGGCTCGCTGCTGATGCAGCTAGGCCTCCCTTACGACAGCGACGACGGCCGCTCGATGTCGGCGGCGATCACCGCGATCATGTGCGGCCAGGCCTACGCCGTCAGCGCGGAGACCGCCGCCTCCAAGGGTCCGTTCCCGGGCTACCTGAAGAACCGGGAGCCGATGCTGCGCGTCATGGGCATGCACCGCGACGCCGCGTACGCGATCAACCGCGACAAGTGCCCCGAGGTCCTGTGGCGCGCCGCGCGTGAGGACTGGGACCAGGCGGTGCGCCTGGGAACCGACCACGGCTACCGCAACGCGCAGGCGACCGTGCTGGCGCCGACCGGCACCATCGGCCTCCTCATGGACTGCGACACCACCGGGGTCGAGCCCGATTTCGCCCTGGTGAAGTTCAAGAAGCTCGCCGGTGGCGGCTACTTCAAGATCGTGAACCAGTCGGTGCCGCCGGCGCTGCGCAAGCTCGGCTACTCCGACCGTGAGGCCGAGGACATCGTCGCCTACGTCTCGGGCACCAACACGCTGCTCCGGTTCCCCGGGCCCTCTTCGACGAACATGGCCGGACCAGGGCCTGCCCCGCAGATCATCAGCCGCGCCACCCTCAAGGCGAAGGGCTTCTCCAGCGAGGACATGGCGAAGGTCGAGAAGACCATCCCCGGCGTCTTCGATCTGTCGCTCGCGTTCGCCCCCTGGGTCCTCGGCGAGGAGTGCTACGACCGCCTGGGCGTGAGCCTCGAGCAGCGCCGCACCCCCGGCTTCAACCTCCTCAAGTTCCTCGGCTTCAGCGCCGCGCAGATCGAGGAGGCGAACGACGCCATCGTCGGCCGCATGACGGTCGAGGGCGCGCCCCACCTCCGCCTCGAGCACTACGCGGTGTTCGACTGCGCGAACCGCTGCGGCAAGACCGGCGAGCGCTTCCTCGCCCCCATGAGCCACATCAAGATGATGGCTGCGGTGCAGCCATTCCTCTCCGGCGCCATCTCGAAGACGGTGAACCTCCCCAACGAGGCCAGCGTCGACGACGTCCAGAAGATCTACGAGGAGGGCTGGCGCCTCGGCCTCAAGGCGGTCGCGCTCTACCGCGACGGCTGCAAGGCCTCGCAGCCCCTCTCCAGCGGCACCAAGGACAAGTCGGCCAAGGACAGCGACACCGCGGAGACGACGGCCCCCACCGAGATCATGGCGCGACCGATCGTCGGCGGCGCCCGCGGCCCCAGCGGCACCCGGGTGCGCCTGCCGAAGAAGCGCATCGGCTTCACGCAGGAGGCGGTGGTCGGCGGCCACAAGATCTTCCTCCGCACCGGCGAGTACCTCGACGGCACCCTCGGCGAGATCTTCGTCGACATGCACAAGGAGGGCGCCGCCTTCCGCTCGCTGATGAACTGCTTCGCCATGGCAGTCTCGGTGGGCCTCCAGTACGGCGTGCCGCTGTCGACCTTCGTCGATCAGTTCACCTTCTCGCGCTTCGAGCCCGCGGGCCCGGTCGAGGGGCACGACAACATCAAGGTGGCGACCTCGATCGTCGACTACGTCTTCCGCGTCCTCGGCGTGGAGTACCTGTCGCGCTACGACCTCGCCCACGTGCAGCCGGCGCCGCCCATCGAGGACCCGTCGGAGGCGCGCACCCAGGAGGAGGCGTCGACGCGAATGCTGCGCGGCTCCATCCCGCCGGGCCCTGCTTCGTTCAGCGGCGCCTCTTTCGGCAACAGCCCGCCGTCCTCCTTGGGCATGGCGGTGCGTGGCTCCGCGCTGGGCTCCTCGACGACGGCGATGGGCCACACCGGCAGCGTTTCCCCGGGTGCGGCCCAGCCTGAGCACCACGCCAGCGCCCTCGACGCCCAGCTCGAGGACATGATGGGCGACGCCCCGCTCTGCGACGGCTGCGGCCACATCACCGTCCGCAACGGCGCTTGCTACAAGTGCCTGAACTGCGGCAGCTCCATGGGCTGCAGCTGACGCTGCCCTGACGACGTGACGCACGAGGTGCGGTGGCTCGGGCCACCGCACCTTCGTCGCGGAGCGTCTTCGCGCAGCGGCGGAGGGACGGGCTGCGCAGCAAGCGCAGCAAAGCCCTCCTGAACAGTTCAGTCGAAGTGATCGAAGCCAGCGGGGGCCGCCTCCAGCGTGCCGTCGGCGCGCTCGATGTGGACACCTGGGACGCCGCGCTCGCAGCGCCCGACGCGGATGAACCCGGCGATCGAGGTTCCCACCGGCACCGCGGCGAGCAGCGCGTAGTCCTCGCCACCGGCGAGCGCCAGGCCCAGCGGCGACCGGCGCATGCGCCCGGCCAGCGTCGCCAGCGTGGCGTCGGCGCGGAGAGCGCGCTCCTCCAGCACCACCCGGACCTCGCTGGCGCGTGCGAGGTGTCCGGCGTCCGCCGCGAGGCCGTCGGAGACGTCGACCATCGCCGTCGCCCCCGCGTGGGCCGCGGCGAGCCCGCACGCCTGACGCGCCTCGGGCCGCCGCCACGCGGCGAGGCACACGCGCGCCGCCTCGCCGACCGCGCCCTCCTCCAGCGTCACCACCTCGTCGAGCATGGCGAGGAGGGCGAGGCCGGCCGCGGCGCGCCCGACTGCCCCTGCGAGCAGCAGGTCGTCGCCGGGGCGGGCGCCGTCCCTCCGCACGCCCGGGCCCGCGACCACGCCGAGGACCGTGGTGCCGATGGTAACCGCGGGGCCGCGCGCGAGGTTGCCGCCCGCGACCACCGCGCCCAGCGCGTCGGCGGCCTCACGCTGGCCGCGTGCGATGGCCAGGAGATCGTCGTCGTCGAGCGTCCGCGGCACCACCAGCGACGCGAAGACGGCGACGATCTCCTGGCCATCGCACGCGGCCAGCGTGAGGCCGCCGACGCGCTGGGCGC
>JBKJLX010000244.1:0-7839 GCA_046596645.1 Polyangiaceae bacterium | reverse complement strand
GCTGGAGATGACGATCGCCGACCTCACCGAGGTCGCCACCTGGGTGCTCGGCTTCGGCGACACCGCGATCGTGGTCGAGCCCGACGACCTGCGCGAGCGTGTCCGGGGCGAGCTGGCGCGCGCCCTCGCCCGCTATTCCCCGCCGCGGAGCGCAGCGAAGCACGCGCAGCCGACAGGCTCGGACGCGCCAGCGCTTCGCTCACCACCCCACAGCTCGGCTAGCACGGCACCGACTGCGTCTGAGACTCTCGGCGGAGCGAGCGTGGGAGGTGGGGCCCCGCTGGTGCGCCAGCGGGTGACGCGGTCAGTGGGGCGGAGGGCCGAAGGGCGCTCCGGAAAAATCAGCGCGCCTGCGAGCGCGCCTTCTCGACCGCCTCGTCGAGCATCACCTGGTGCTGCGAAGGGTCCGCCCAGCGCGCCTTCCCCTCCTCCGGCAAGAGGTCGATCGGGTCGTAGTAAGTGAACCACGCGCCCGGCTTCACGCTGGGCGCTTGATAGACGCTGACCCCGGTGGTGCGGTCGTAGAAGTCGTACGAGTGCGCGTCGCGCTTGCCGCCGCCGCCGGGGGCGTCGACCACGAAGGTCGGTGTGTTGAAGCCGGCGGTCGAGCCGCGCACGCTCTTCTCGATGTCGATGGCGGTCTGCACCGTCGTCCTCAGGTCCTCCACGCCCTTCACCAGGTCGTGGACGTAGACGTAGTACGGGTGCACGTGGACGTGCCCCAGGCGCTTCACGAGGAGCTTCATCGTTTCCGCCGTGTCGTTCACGCCGCGCTGCAGGACCGACTGGTTGCGCACCGTCACCCCGCGCTCGAAGAGGCGCAGCATCGCCTTCTGGGTGATGCCGGTGATCTCGTTGGGGTGGTTGAAGTGGGTGTGGATCACCACCTCCTTGTGCAGCTTGCGGCCGAGCTCGACGATGCGCGTCACCGCGTCGACCCACGGGTCATCGGTGAGGATCTTCTGCGGCATGACCGCCGGCCCCTTGGTCGCGAAGCGGATGCGGCGGATGTTGTCGAGCTTGAGGAGGCGCCCGCCGATCAGCGTGATCTGCTCGGCGCGCAGGTTGTACGCGTCGCCGCCGGAGACGACGATGTCCTCCAGCTCCGGCCGCTCCGAGATGTACTGGAAGGCCCGCTCCCAGCGCTCGGCGTCGACCTTCAGGTGCACCTTCTCCACCTGCTCGGTGTCGAGCCCGATGGCGTAGCTGCGGGTGCAGAAGCGGCAGTAGACGGGGCAGGTGTCGAGCGGCAGGAACAGCGCCTTGTCGACGTAGCGGTGGGTGAGTCCGGGGACTGGCGCGTCCTCCTGCTCGTGGAGGGAGTCGAGGTCGAGCTTGGGATGGTCGGGCAGGAGGCGCGACCCGAGCGGGATGAACTGGGCGCGGAGCGGATCCTCGTTCGGATGCTCCCAGTCGATGAGGCTCATCAGGTACGGCGAGACCCGCACGCTCATCGGCGAGTTCGCGAAGCCCGCAGCCGCGTCCCTCAGGAAGTCCTCCGACACGATGCCCCGGATGGCCTCGATCAGCTTGTCGGGGCGGGTGATCGACTTCTTCGACTGCCAGTGGTGGTCGAGGAACTGCGTCTCCGACACATCCTTGTAGGCAGGGATGCGCCGGTAGTCGGGGAACTCGATCAGGTCCTTGTGCAGCAGGTGCTGAGGGTCGACCAGAGGCTTCAGGTGGCGGATGGGCTCGCTGGCGGCCTCCGGGCCGGCACTCCCCGGTCGGCTCTTCTTCAGCTCGACGAAGCTGGTGGACATGACGGTTCCTCGCTGCGGGGCACGCTCGTTCAAGACGGTTATTGCAGATCCGTGCGCGGCGGCACGGCGGTCTGCGACGCGGCGACGACATCGCGGCTCGCGCGGTAGGCCGCGTAGTACGTCCGGACGCGGACCACGTAGTCCTGCGTCTCCGGGTAGGGGGGGATGCCGCCGTGGCGGGCCACCGCGCCCTCACCGGCATTGTAGCCGGCCAGGGTGAGGTCGAGGTCCCCGTTGAACATGTTGGCGAGGATGCGCAGGTAGCGCGTCCCCCCGAAGATGTTCTCGCGCGGGTCGTAGGAGTCGCGCACCTGCATGCGCGCCGCCGTCTCCGGCATCAGCTGCATCAGCCCCTGGGCGCCGGCGTGCGAGGTCGCGCGCGGATCGCAGTCGCTCTCCACCTTCATGACGGCGCGGACCAGCTCCTCCGGCAGCTGGTAGAGGATCGCCGCCTGGCGGATCCACGCGTCGTAGCGGGTGAAGCGCTCGGGGTTCTTGTCGCTGGGCGGGACGGCCTTGCCCTTGAAGCTCGATTTGCGGGCCGCCGAGCTCTTCACGTAGAGCTTGAACCGCGGGTCGCCCGACGAGTTCGAGAAGTGCACGACGCCGTTGTCGTCGGTGTACGTGAAGATGTCGGCCTCGGCCCGGCCCGGCCCCAGGAGCAAGGGGAGGCCGGCCAGCGCGACGACCGCCAGCGCGATGCGAAGGGCTCGTCGGGAGGCACGCATCGTCCTTCGAGCGTAGCGGGTCGCCTTCGGTACGGCCAAGGACTAGAGAAGCGGGATGTCGCGGTGGGTCCTCCTCGGCATCTGCGTGCTGTTCGGCACCTACCTGGTGCTGCAGCTGTGGCCGCGGCTCTCGAGCTGGCGGCGCGCGTCGCGCCGTCGAGGCACGGGACAGGGGGCGACCGCGGCCGGCGAGGGCGCACGACGCGCCGCGGCGGACGCGACGACCGAGGCGCGCGCCCGCGCCGCGGCGGCGACCACGCCGGAGGCTCGCGCCCACGCCCTGGCGGAGGCGGCCGACGCGGCGGGCATCGGTCGGCGGTGGACGAGCGCGGCCGGCCTCTATCGTCGCGCGCTGCGGGCCCACCCCGCGGCGACGGGCATTGCTCCCCGCCTCGCGAGCACGGTCGGCGCAGCCCGACCCGCGCTCGCGGAGACGATCCTCTGGCGACGGCTGGCCGACCTCCCCGACGACCAGGTCCACCGCGCCGCCGCCGTGGAGATCGCCGACGCGCTGGCGTCACTCTACGAGGGGCGCCTGCGCGACCCCGCGCGGGCCATCGTGCTCCGTCGCCACGCGGCGGCACTGGGCCGCGGGTCGTGAGCCGCTACTCGTCGACGACGCTGCCGCTCACTGCAGGATGGGCGGGGGGAAGGGGAGCGCGTCGGGCGCGATCCACACGGTGGGGATGCCGTCGCGGTGCCAGAGGGCGAGGCCGTCCATGAGAAGCGCCACCGTCGCGTGCACGAGGAAGCCGGAGTAGATGCTGCGCGTCCTCATCGCCACCGTGCCCAGCGCGATGCCCGCGACCATCGCGCCCGCCGTCTCCAGGTACGGCTTGCCGAAGTGGATCATCACGTAAGGCACGCACATGGCGAAGATCGCGGAGGAGCCGAGGCTCTTGCGCAGCGTCGTCAGCATGAAGCCGCGGAAGAAGACCTCCAGCCCGAAGAACTGCGCGAGGTACATCACCTCCCACGCCAGGAGCTCGGCCCAGCTGCGCGAGGCCTTCTTGTAGAACGGGTAGTAGCCGCTGAACTCGGGCGTGAAGGAGACGAGGACGACCAGCGGCACCACCACCGCCAGGCACAGCCCGTAGATCCACGCGTGCGAGCGGAACCCCTTCGTCCGCAGCCCCAGGTCGAGCAGGCTGTCCCGGGGGAAGCAGAGCTTCCACACCAGGAGCGGGAACACGGTGTAGCCGACGGTGCGCGTCATCGCCCACCAGCCGTAGCCGTACAGCTCGCTGTACTTGGCGACGTCGACCCACGACGAGCCCGCCGCCTCCATCGAGAGCAGCCACGGCTTGAAGAAGCCCAGGTAGACCTCGCGGCCCCCGAAGTACTGCTGCAGGGCGAGGCTCGCGGCGACGGTGGCGAACATCACCGCCGGGCGTCGGTCCCAGGTGCCGGAGGCGGTCGCCGCGACGCGCGCCTCGGTCGCCTCGGCGTCGAGCTCACGCCACGTCTTGCCGAAGAGCTTCCACAGGACCGGCGCCAGGATCGCCCAGCCCAGGTAGGGCCCGACCGCGATCAGCAGCGTCAGCCACCCCGAGCTGCTCGGGAGCGGTGGGTTCGGCGGGTAGGCGCCGCGCGCGACCTGCGCGAGGAGAATGTCGCCGGCGGACACGTCAGCTGGCCGGGGCCTCGCCGCGGGCGATCGCGGCGCCGCGTCGCAGCCGGGACGCCGAGCGCTGGTTGCCGAGGAGCGCCATGACCTCGTAGAGGCCTGGCGACGCGGTGCGCCCGGTCAGCGCGACGCGCGCCGGCTGCGCGAAGTCCTTCATTTCCAGCCCGCGCGCGGCGGACCACTCGAGGACCCTCGCCTCCAGCGACGTCGCGTCGTCCCCGCTCGACTCCACCACCGTCGCCATGTCGTCGAGGAGCGGCGCTTTTTCTGCGATCAGGAACTTGGCGCGCGCCTTCTCGTCGAGCTCGGGCGGATCGCGGAACAGGTAGTCCATGAGGTGGGCCGCGTCGGCGAACGACTGCCCGCGCTCGCGGATGAGCGGCAGGGCCGCCTTCACCTGGGCGTCGGTCGCGGCCAGGCCCTTCGCCTCGAGGAACGTGCGCGCCCCTGCCACGTAGTCATCGTCGCTGGTGCGCTCCGGGCTCTTCAGGTGCTCGAAGGCGACGGCCCCCAGCTTCTTGGTGTCGAACTTCCCGTCGGCGCGGCCGCAGCGCTCCCAGTCGAATTTCTCGACCAGCTCCTTCAGCGTGAAGATCTCCTCGTCACCGAAGGACCAGCCGAAGCGCGCGAGGTAGTTCAGCAGCGCCTCCGGCGGGATGCCCTGATCCCGGTACTCCTTGATGCTCACCGCGCCGTGGCGCTTGGAGAGCTTCTGGCCGTCGGCGCCCAGCATCATCGGAAGGTGCGCCATCTGGGGCACCGGCGCACCGAGCGCCTGGTAGAGCACGATCTGGATGGGCGTGTTGATCATGTGGTCGCGCCCCCGCGCGACCAGCGTGATGCCCATGGTGACGTCGTCCACCACGGCGCCGAGGTTGTAGAGCGGCACGCCGTCGCCCCGCATGAGGACGGCGTCCTGCAGGGTGTTGGCGGGCGTCTTCACCTCGCCGAACACGAGATCGCGGTAGACGATGTCTCCGCTCTCCGGCGCCTTCATCCGCACGACGGAGGTGGTCCCGGCGTTGATCTTCCGGTCCCGGCAGGTGCCCGGGTACCGGAACTGCGCCTTGGGGTCCTTCGCCTTGAGCGCCTCGCGCTGCGCGTCGAGGTCTTCCCGGGTGCAGGAGCATCGATATGCGGCGCCGGCCGCGATCAGCTTCTCCACGTGCTCGGCGTAGATCGCGAGGCGCTCCATCTGCCGGTAGGGGCCGCACGGGCCGCCCACGTCCGGTCCCTCGTCCCAGCCGAGCCCGAGCCAGCGCATCTCGCGCAGGATGATCGCTTCGTTCTCCGGAGTGCTCCGCTCCTGATCCGTGTCCTCGATGCGGAGGACGAAGGTGCCCCCCGTCTTCCGGGCCCACAGCCAGTTGAACAGCGCGGTGCGGACCCCGCCGATGTGCAGGTACCCGGTGGGGGAGGGGGCGAAACGGACCCTGGGCTTGCCGCCCCGGAGGCTGCTCTCGGACATGGGGTCGGACATGGGGGCCCGGCGTTACCACGGCTTGCCGGCGCGGGGCAGCGAGTGGTAAAAGCCACGCCCTCCTCGGCGCCACCCGGCGCTGCGGCGGAAACCCTGCGCCGCACCGTCCGGTGCCGCAATGGAAACCACTGACCGCACGGGTCAACCCGCGCACCCCCGTCGGCCGCCCCAGGCGGCCCGACGGGCCAGAAAGAGAATGACCATGGCAAAGTCCCCCCTCGCGTTCATGAAGGAGAAGTTCGGCGAGAAGAAGAAGCTGGTCGAGGCCGTGCAGGCCTTCGTCGGCGAGGACCTGTGGCTCGGCCGCCTGGCGAGCGATCGCGGCGGTGAGGGCGGCCTCTCGCGCGTGTCCAATGCCAAGCTGATCAAGCTCCACGCCACGTTCTCTGCCGTGAAGGAGCAGTTCGGCACCCGCGCCAAGCTGATCGACGCCGTGATCGAGGTGGAGAAGCGCACCAAGGACGACGGGTACAAGGCCCGCCTCTCCGCGTTCCCCGTCCCCCGCCTGTGGGACCACTACAAGAGCGCAAAGAAGCGCGCCGATCGCGCCGCCAAGGTCGAGAGCTCGGTCAAGGCGCCCAAGGTCGCCAAGGCGCCCAAGGTCGCCGCCGCGCCCAAGGCCGCCGCCGCCGCCCCCAAGACCGCCGCCGCCTCCAAGATCGCCGCCGCTCCCAAGGCCGCGAAGGCCACCAAGGCCGCCAAGGCCTGACGAACGGTCGGCGGCGTGACGACGACCGCCGCCATGTCCACCCCTCCGGCCCGGATCCCCCCCGAGGCCCGGTTCCCCGAGCAGACGGGCCGGGCCGACGTCGTGGCGCGTCCCCCGGGCTGGCTCGCGCAGGCGCTGCTGGTCGCGCGGAAGGACCTGACGATCGAGCTCGCCACCGGGGAGATCGTCTCCACCAGCGGGTTCTTCGGCTTCCTCGTGGTCGTCATCGCGTCGCTGGCCTTCCACGCCGGAGACGACGCGAAGCGCGAGGTCGCGCCCGGTGTCATCTGGGTGTCGGTCGCCTTTGCGTCGATGCTCGCCCTGTCGCGCACCTGGCAGCGCGAGCGTGACGACGGCGCGCTGCGCGGCCTCCTGTCGTCCCCCATCGCGCGGAGCGCGGTCTTCGCCGGCAAGGCGCTGGGTGTCGCGGCGTTCGTGACTGCGATCGAGCTGATCGTCGTCCCGGCGACCGCGCTCTTCTTCTCGCTCGACCTCGGGACCGTCGGTCCGGGCCTGATCCTGCTCCTGCTCGCGGCGACGCCAGGTATCGCCGCCAGCGGGACCCTGTTCGGGGCGATGACCATCCGCACCCGCGCACGCGACCTCGTCCTCGCCTCGGTGCTGCTGCCGCTGCTGTCGCCGAGCCTGCTCGCCGGCGTGGCCGGCACCCGCGCGCTCTTCGGCGGCGCGCCCCTGGACGAGCTCACCGACTACCTCGCGCTCATGGGGCTCGCCGGCGTGATCTTCGTCGCCGGTGGGCTCGGTCTGTTCGGCTCCGTGATCGAGGACTGAGGGAGCAACGTGTTCGAGCGAACGCAGGCCGTCGAACCGGGCGTCACCATCCAGCTCGACGGGGAAGCCGTGCCCGCCCGGCGTGGCGAGCCGCTGGCCGCAGCGCTCCTGGCCGCCGGGGAGATCCGCCTGGCCCGCAGCCCCAAGCTGCACCGGCCGCGGGGGCCGTCCTGCCTCCGTGGCGACTGCGACGGCTGCCTGATGCGCGTCGACGGCGCGCCCAACGTCATGACGTGCCTGCGGGCGGTGCAGGGCGGCGAGGTGATCTCCACCCAGAACGTCCTGGGCTCGCGCCGCACCGACCTCCTGCGCGTCACCGACTGGTTCTTCCCGGACGGCATCGACCATCACCGCCTCCTCGTCGGCGTCCCCGGCGTCTCCTCGGTGATGACCACGTTCGCCCGGAAGATGGCGGGGCTCGGCCGCCTCCCCGACGAGCCGCTCGGTGCGCGCGCGGCGCGCCGCGTCGCCTGCGATGCGCTGGTCGTCGGCGGTGGTGCGGCAGGGCTCGAGGCTGCCTCGGCGCTCGCGGGCCACGGGCTCGACGTGCAGCTGGTCGACGAGGGCCTCTCGCTGGGGGGCGATCAGCTCTCGCTGGGCGAGGAGGGGCAGGCTCGCCTCGCGGCGATCGAGCGAAGCGCCGTGAAGGTGCTCGCGCCCGCGGTCGCCATCGGCTGGTACGCGGGCGAGGTGCTCGTCGTCTCCGGCGCCCCGAGCGAGGGCGGAGCGGTGGTGGTCCG
>JBKJLX010000239.1:0-2965 GCA_046596645.1 Polyangiaceae bacterium | reverse complement strand
TGTTCGACCTGTCCTTCGACGCTCGCGTCACCTACGGCTGGGTCTTCCAGCGCGCCGAGTGGGAGTGGTCGACGTACAACTTCGAGGAGGCGGACGTCGCCGAGCACTTCGCGGCTTTCGACCATTGCGAGGCCGAGGTGCGGCGGCTGCTGTTCCGCGGCGTCGACGCCGTGGCCAAGGGAGCGACCCCGGATCCGAAGAAGGCGCTGGTGCTGCCTGCATACGACTTCGTGGTCAAGGCGGCGCACCGCTTCAACGTGCTCGACGCGCGCGGCGCCATCGGCGTGACCGAGCGGCAGCGCTTCATCGGCCGTGTCCGCGCGATCGCGCGGCTGGTCGCGGAGACGTACCTCGCGCAGCGGGAATCGCTTGGATTTCCGCTGCTGAAGAGGCAGAGGGCGGCGGCGGCAGAGTCGTCGGCGAGCCGGGTCGATCGACCCGTCTAATTGCCCACTTGGACGAGTCGTCCGCGTGGGCACTGCGATTGGCAGCGCACGGCGAGCGGCGTACGGTCGCGCATGGGGGGTTCATCCATGCTGGCTCACATTTCGTACGACGAGGACGACGCCGATTCTGCCGCCGAGCGGACGACGATGCTCGAGGTCGGGGTCTCGGAGCCATCTCCGCCGCAGGCCCCTTGCCTCATCGTGACCAGCGGCGACTTCGCGCTGGGGCTCACGTTCCGCCTGCGGGGGGCGATGGTCATCGGCCGCACCGTCGGCTGCGACATCGTCCTCTCGGAGGAGAACGTCTCCCGCCGACACGCCAAGATCATGGTCGACGCGGCCGGCAAGGTGGAGATCGTCGACCTCGGGTCGGCCAACGGCATCGTCGTCGACGGACGGCGCGTGGAGAGAGCGGTCCTCGAGGAGGGCGCGCGTTTCGGTATTGGACGAGCGACGCTGCTGCTGCTGCAGATGGACGACGTCGACGCGCTGATGGCGCGGAACCAGGGCGTGCGGGCCAGCGAAAGACGATCCGGGTTGCTCAGCCGGCGGTACTTCCTCGACGCGCTCGGCTGGGAGCTCGGCCAGCCCGACCGGGCAGACCGCAACGTGGTGGTGGCATGCTGCGCGGTCGACGACCTCGCGGCGCGTCGCGACCAGCGGGGGAACGAGGCGGCAGAGGGGCTCGTGCGTCGGCTCGCGAGCACCACCGTCGAGACGCTGCAAGACCCCGAGCTGGCGCTGGGGCGGACGGCCGACGACGAGGTGTCGCTCTTCTACCGGGCCGATTCGCCCGCAGCGGCGGTGACCTGCGCCGAGTGGATCTGCAAGCGCGGCGTGGGCGCGGCGGCGGGGTGCACGGTGAGCGTCGGCGTGGTGGTGGCGCCGCGCGCGGGATCGAGGCCGCCGCCGGCAGTCTTCGCCGCGGCGCAGCGCGCGCTGCTTCAGGCCAGGGCGCGCGGCGGCGGCGCCGTGCAGGTGGCCACCATCGAACCCTAGTGCACCACGCCGATGACGCGGGGGGGCTTGCCGCCGCCGAGGGCGAGGTGGACCTCCATGCCTCGCGGCAGGACCACGGTGTCCCGCGATCCGATGACCCGGATCGCGAGGTAGGTCGCACCGCGGAAGAGGCCGGGGCGCACCACCACCTCGACGCCGTCGTCGGTGCGGAAGACGTCGGCGAGGCCTGGGAGCGGCTCGCCCTCGGCGTCGTAGAGCGAGGTCGCCCAGCTCGTCTCCCCGATGCGGGAGAACCCGGCTTGCACCGCGCGATCCACGAGGCGCACCCGGAGGTCCCCCTCGGGGGTGAGGGTGACGCTGGCGGGATCGATCGGCGTGCCGCGGTCCATGCACCACGAGGCCATCGCGCGGCGGCGCCCGTCGAGCCGGCTCAGCACCTCACCGCGGTCCTCGTCGGAGAGCGGCGTGGCGCGGACGGCATCGTCGAGCACACGCCGTGACAGGAGCGCCATCCGCTTGCCGACCCACACGTCGTCGGCGGGCGTGATGTAGCGGTGCGGCTCGAAGGGCGGGCTGGGGTTGAAGTCCTCCAGCGTGACCTGGCGCGCCCAGAGGCCGAAGCCGGGTCGGCCCGTCACCGGGGGGCCGACGTCGGACGGCGCGCTGAGGCCCAGCGTGAACAGCCTCTCCGTCGAGCTCTCGGCAGGTCGATCGGGGTCCTCCATCTGGGCCAGGTGTCGATCGAGGGCGTCCACGCCGAGCGCGCCCTCCAGCCCCATCACCCAGTGGACGACGAAGCCCTTCGGCGACTCGCCGATGTACGAGTCGCGCATATCGCCCACGTCGAGGTCGCGCTTGGCAAGCCAGGCCAGGACGCGCGGCAACGCGCGGAGCGAGCGGCGGTCCTTGCGGGCGATGTCGTCGTTGGGGTCGTCGAAGCGCGCGCGGAACGGTGGCGTGGGGCCGAGGTCGATGCCCATCGGCCAGACGACGGCGAGCGCGGGCTCGCCGTTCTCCTGCCGCATGGCGTACGCCTCGGGCACGCGCCAGCCGAGGGCGAAGAGAACGCGGCTCGCGACGACGCCGGCGCTCGAGTGGAGGCCTGGCCGGTCCTTCGGATCGGGGATGACGGTGTACCGGATCCCACGTGCGTCCTTGATCTGGACGACGCCTGGGCGCTTCGAGGGGCTGGGCGCGACCTCGATCGACAGCGGCGGCTCGGGGGGGCCGGCCTGCCGGTAGGCCGCGAGCGGGCGTAGCGGGTCCTTGGGCGGGTTCCACCAGGACGAGTCGACCACCTCGTCGAGCGCGTTCACGTCGAGCGCGAGCTCGGTGTCGGCGGGATCGAGGGCGTGGGTGATGCCCTGGCGGACGTACGCGTCCGCCACGTCGAAGGGCGCGAGGACCATGCGCGGCAGGGGCTGGGACACCGGTCGGTGGTCGTCGACCGACACCACCGCCGGGCGATCGGCGAAGCGAGGCGGCGTGTAGGAGCACGCGGCGAGCGCGGAGACGCCGGCGAGGACCGAGACGAGGGCAAGGACGGGTCGTCGCATGGC
>JBKJLX010000143.1:0-3157 GCA_046596645.1 Polyangiaceae bacterium | reverse complement strand
ACGCGCTTGTGCGGGCGACGCTGGCGGCGAGCGCTCACGCGCGCTCGGGCCCCCTGGCCGACGCCACGGTGTGGCCCACGGCCGCCGGCGCGCGCACGTCGCTGCGCGCGATCGACGCTGCGACCCGCGACGGCGCCGTGTGCTTCGTACAGCGGCCGCTCGCCGACCCGCTTGGCGCGGCGGACGGGCGGCTGGTGCTGGTCCTCGACGGCGCGGACGCGACGCGCCTGACGGCGGCGCTGGTGCGCGAGGTGGTGCTGGTACCGTACGGCCCGGCGCTGCTGCATCCCGCCGAGCGCGCAGCGCGCGTGGCCGCCGCGCACCGGTCTCTGCTCGCGCGCGAGCTGGAGACGCAGGGCGTCGTGCGCGCGCTGGTCGTCGCCGTCGAGGTGCCCGGCGCGCGCGGACTCGCTGCCACCGCGAGCGCCGGGGTCGTGTTCCGTACGCACGCTGGCGTCGTCCTCTGGCAGGGGCCGGCGCCGGGCGGCGTACCTGCGGTCATCGTGATGGAGGAGGACGGCATCGTCCCCACGCCGGGGTGGGACGGCGTCCGGGCGCCGACGGCGCCGCCCCTCGAAGCTCCGCTGACGACCCTGGTCCACGCCGTCGTCGCGCGCGTCGCGCCGACGGGAGACACGCCGGCGGGCCAGGCCGGCGAGGGCGAGATCCAGGCGCTCTCGTCGCTCGTTCGGCTTCCGCGCGTCGATGCGGCGACGGACGACGATGCGCGCGCGTGGGCGCTGCAGGCACTGGTCGCGGTGCAGCGCGGTGGCGGCAAGGCCCCCGCCTTCGCCGCTCCGCTCTCGAAGATGCCGATCGCGGTGGTCCTCGACGACGCGGGCCGACCGGTGAGCGCGAGCCTCGCCTCCATCCGATCGCGGCACGCCCCGGGTCCCGTCCCCTACCTGCGCGCGCGCCCCGACTTCGCGACGTTTCAGTGGCGCCCGGTGCTCCTCGCGCGGCGCGAGGATCAGGCGTCGCTCGGCCTCGTGCTCGGCCTCGCGCTGGAGGACGGCGAGGCGCAGCTCCCGAAGCGCCGCGAGCAGGCGCGGGCGGAGGAGGCGCGGCTCGAGGTGATGCAGCGACCTCACCAGCCACTGGAGCCGCCGGTGCCAGGCGGGTGGCCGGCGTCGCCGACCGCCGGGACCGCGCGCGAGGGCGACGCGGACCCCGAGCTCCGTCGCAAGGGGAAGGCCGCCCCCAAGGGCTCGAAGAAGGGCGCCAACGCAAGCCTCCACGCGCTGGTGGCGCTGCGCGACGGGGACCGCGAAGACGCCGCCCCGTGCGTCCTCCGGTACGGCGGGCGCTGGGTGGCCGACCTGACACTCGACGGCGTGCCGTCGTCGATCGCGGCAATGGTCGACGCCCTCGCCGCGACCCACATCGAGCGCTGGTCGACCTTCTCCCGGACCGGCCGGCAGGCAGCTCAGCGCGCGGTGACCGACGCGGCGCGAAGCCTCGCCGAGGCCCTGGTGAGCGGGTCGGACGACGCGCCCCTGGAGACCTCGCCCATGGGCTCGCCGCGCGCGCTCGCCACGCTCGCGGCGCTGGTCCCGGACCACCCGCCGCTCGTGACGGCGCTCCGCCTCTGCAGCGTGCTCGTCCCAGGCGCCTTCGGCGCCCCGGTCCCGCTCGCCCGGGCGCTCCACGGGGACGGCCCGATCACCGTCGCGAGAGAGCGGTTCGCGCCGGAGCTCGCGGACCGGGTCGCCGTTCCCCCGATCCTCCTCGACCGGGCCGCAGCCCACCTCGAGGCGCTGCTCGTCGCGCTGGGGCCGGCCCTCGACGACGTGACCCCGGCCCTCCGCCGCATCGCCGATCCGGACGCCCAGCTTCCGGCGCGGCTCGACGGCGCGCCGCTCCATCACGCGATGCGCGCGCGCCTCCAGGATCTCGGGGTGACGGATCTGGAGGGCGAGATCGAGATCACCGACGAGGCGAGCTCCACGGTGCGCGTCGCGCTGCACGACGGCTCGATCCGCAGCCTCTCGCCGACGCTGCCCTTCGCCATCCGCGTGCAGGCGCGCCCGGCCCGCATCGACACCCGCGGCCGCGCCACGCGCGACGCTGCGACGTCGATCGCCGCCGCCGCGCTGGCGCTGCTCGAGCGGCTGGCCCCCTGCCTGAAGGAGCTGCCTCCGATCGCAAGACGCGCGGTGCGTGACACCGCCCTCGCCGCCTGCGCACGCGGCGAGAAGTCGAGGAAGGTGCTGGCGCGCGCGCCGGCCTTCGTCGACGTCGCCGGCCGCGCCCATGGGCTCGACGACCTGCTGGCGCGCAAGGTCCGCGCGACCACCGACCCCCCTCCCTACCCGGAGAGCGCGGG
Source organism: Polyangiaceae bacterium (assembly GCA_046596645.1). Taxonomy (GTDB): domain Bacteria; phylum Myxococcota_A; class Polyangia; order Polyangiales; family Polyangiaceae; genus JBKJLX01. The sequence goes on along the minus strand of JBKJLX010000143.1, from coordinate 831 downwards.
CGCCAGCGAGGACGAGCCGCCGGTCTTCCACCTGGACGCCGGGGCGATCGCGGCCCTGCGGAAGGGCGCGGTCCGCATCTTCGACGTAACAAGCGATCTTCGGCTCGACCTCGAGGCCGAGGCGCGCGCTCGCGCCCCGCAGATCGCGACCGTCCTCGACCCGACGACGCGGCGGCGCTGCCTCGCCGTCGACACCTTCGACGACGGCGCACGCGCCGGCGAGGTGGGGCTGCTCGCGGGGCGCGCAAGCGCCGAGCCCGGCATCGAGGTCCTTCACCGGCGGCGACCTCTGTGCCGGGTGCGAACCCCCGACGGGTGGCCGGTGGTGGCGGTCTGGAACGATGACGGCCTGAAGGTCAACCGACGCCGCGACGGGCTGGCGCCGGCGGCGCAGGCCGACGCAATCGCCGCCCTCGTCGCCAAGCGGCGCGACGCGCTGATGCGCGACGCGCTCACCGCACCGCCGGAGGACGCGCGCGCGCTCCTCCTCGTGGACCAGGCCTTCCGCGGGCTGCGCGCGTTCGGTCACCTGTGGCTGACGGGGGACGACGTCCACGCCAAGACCCGCGTCCGCTGGTCGGGCCTGGGCACCGACCCCACGGTCACCATGGTGTCGCCCGCCGCCCCGCCCGGCTACCCCGCGCGCCTCCCGGTCGGCGGGGACCTCTTCGTCATCGCCGAGGGGGCGCCCGCGCCGTTCGACCCCTCGCACGCGGCCACGCTGAGCCGCCTCGCGCTCGACGCGCTCCCGAAGCTGCTGCGCGAGCTGGCCAAGGGCGAGGCGGGCCAGGTCGACGCGCGCGCAACCTGGCACGCCGCCATTCTCGGCGC
>JBKJLX010000104.1:0-9532 GCA_046596645.1 Polyangiaceae bacterium | reverse complement strand
CGACGGTGATCTCGGCCGGCGCCGACTTGAGCGTCTCGATGCGCTTCTTCGCGCTCTCGATGCGGTCCGCGTTCTTCTCGGCCGGCGGGTTGCTGGCGAGGAAGGACTCGTAGGCGGAGATCGCGCCCTCGACCTTGCCCGCCTTGTCCAGCGCCTCGGCCGCGCGGAACTTCGGCACCGCGCCGGGGACGAGGCCGTCCGCCTCGTTGAAGAGCTGGTAGGCCTTGTCGAACTCGCCCTTGTCGTAGGCGGCGTTCGCCTCGGTGAAGAGCTTCTTGGCGAGGTCCTTCTTCTGCTGCTCCGTCTGCTTCGTCGGCTTGCCCTGCGCGTGCGCAGTCTCGACGGCGACGCCACCCGACAGGGCACACGCGACGAGCGTGCAGCCCGCGAGCATCGCCGCCCTCATCCCACGCCGCCCCCCCACGGCGGTGCCGGGGCCCGAACGAAACCGATAGAAGGAACCCATACCAGTGGCCTCCGTCCGCGCCTGTGGCGCGGGCAAGTCCCGGATGCGGAGGTCCCGCAGCTCCGGTCGAGGGCGCGCACAGACGCCCAGCGGCGACCAGATAAGCCTCTCGCGCGAGGCTCGACAAGCGATTTGCAGCGAGCCACGGGCCTCGGCGCGATAAGGCGCGCCGCAAGACCGCGGCGGCCCCGAGCGCAGGAACGCCCCAGCTCTAGCGCGTCGGCGTCGGGGCCGGTGTGCTCGCAGGCGCCGAGGTGGGACGACCTCGCGTCTCGGCGCACCGCTCGAGGCACCTGGTCAACTTGCCGCTGCACGTCTTCTCGCACGACGCCCCCCGGCAGGACGTCCGGCAGTCCTCGAGCGCTTCGGCGCAGTCGCCGTGGCATGCCGGGTCCACGGCGACGGACGGGGCCGCCGCGGTCGGCACCGCCGACCCGCCGGGGACGGGCGAGGGCGGCGGAGGGTCTGGCCCCGCGTCGACGCCGACAGCCACCATCGGGGGCGGGGCGAAGGCGCTGGTCGGCTCCGGCGCGGCGAGCGGGGGCGGCACCGTCGGCGCCGCGCCGGAGAGCCCCTCCGAGCCGCTCGCGCGCCCGCGCGCGTACTCGACGCGGTCCTGTGTCTGCCCGTAAGTGTAGTAGCGGACCCACTCGATCCAGCACATCCGCTGCTCGGAGGGCGAGGCGGCGGGGCGCGCGTCGAGCGCCATGCAGTGCTCGAAGCGGACGTCGCCCTCGTAGATCGCGCTCACGCTGGCCCCGCACCCGGCCTCGAGGAGCACGAGGCTCGGCGCCAGAACCGCAGGCGTCACGGCCAGGAGGCGGGCGGCCAGGAGGCGGGCGAAGAGGGGCTTCGGGCGCATGCGCAGGGGCGGCTACGACGCTACCACGCCCGGCTTGCGAGGTCGGGGGCCGTCGTGTAGGGTCCCGCCCCCCGCGGGCGACGCGGGTCACCATCCCCGGCATGCCCGTCGGGCCACGGAGTCGAGTCATGTTCCTGATGCTGTCGAAGGGCCCGCGGAAGACGAACCGGAAGAAGAGCGCCCGCCACAAGGCGAAGCTCAAGTCCAAGAACACCAACCGACGGAACCGGATCTACCAGCGCGCGAAGTGACCCGACGCGCCAGGTGACCGGTGGCCGACCGGCCCGCGACGCACCGGTTCAAGCGGAAAGGCCCGAAGGCATCTGCCTCCGGGCCTCTTCTCGTTCCTTCACCGGACGACTCGTCGAGCCGTCGGGCGTCGCTCCTCGGCGCCCTGTCGCTGCGTGGAGCGAGCAGGGCGGGCCGGGGGCCCCGACTTACGCCGGGCTCCCCTTCTTCAGCTCCGTCAGCACCAGCTTGGCGACCTGCTTGAGGGTGTCGAACACGCCGACACCGGTCCGGGCGACTGCCTCGAACTCGGGAACCCCGCCGGGGTTCAGCAGCTCGCGCAGCTCCTCCACCGTGGCGACCTCGGGCAGGTCGCGCTTGTTCCACTGCATGACGTAGGGGATCTTGTCGAGATTGTATCCCTGCTCCGCAAGGTTGGTGCGCAGGTTCTCCAGCGACTCCTGGTTCGCCTCCAGGCGGCCGATCTGCGAGTCCGCGCAGAAGACGACGCCGTCCACGCCCTTGAGGATGAGCTTGCGGCTCGCGTCGTAGAAGACTTGCCCGGGCACCGTGTAGAGGTGGAAGCGCGTCTTGAAGCCGCGGATCTCGCCGAGGGCGAGGGGGAGGAAATCGAAGAACAGCGTGCGGTCGGTCTCCGTCGCGAGGCTGATCATCTTCCCCTTCGCGTCGGGGTTGGTTCGCTCGTAGATGTACTGGAGATTCGTCGTCTTCCCGCAGAGACCGGGACCGTAATAGACGATCTTGCAGTTGATCTCGCGCGCCATGTAATTGATGAAGCTCACCGCGCGCTCCTTCAGTCGTTGAACAGGTTGTCGATGTCCTCGTCCGTGATCTCGGCGAACGGGGAGTCCGACCCAGGCTCCGCGACCTTCTTCAAGAGGGCCTCGAAGATGTTCGCCAGCTCCTCGCTGGCCTTGCGGACGCGCAGGCGGACGAGGCCGAGGCTCGACTTGCTGTCGAAGATCACCACGAGAATAACGCGGTTGCCGACCAGCTGGATGTGGATGTTCGCCTTCTCACCCTCGTGGAACTGGGTGGCGAACTCGTTCTCCTTCAGCAGCTTGGCCATGCCGCCGGTCGCGGCGATGTTGCCTGCGGTCAGCGACGCGAGGGACGTCGTGTCGAGATTGTCGACCTCGCCGCTGGCCGCGATCAGCTGACCGTTCTTGTCGACGATGAAGACGACCTTCGCGTTGGCGTCCCTGACGAGGCGATCCACGACCGTCTGGATCTGGTTGAACTCCTCCTCGTACATGACCATCTGAGGATTGACCATCGTTCCTCCGCCGAACGCGAACGGCATGAGCGTGCAACTGCTTGAAGCGACTATGCGGCCCGGCGCTGCTCGTGCCGGCTGCACGACTTGCTGGTGAAGGCCCACTCCCGAAGAAGTCGGTCCACACCCGGGTCCGGCGACGTTCTATCCGATGCGACGGTCGAGGAGCAAGGACCGCCGCGTCTCGACGTTGACGAGTTCGGCCTCCCGCGGGATGAACGCGGGCCATGACGTTGCCCGCCGCCGCGCCTTGCCGCCGATTCGGCGCCGTTCTCGCGCGCCGCGCGATTTCTGTGGCCGCGGTCGCTTTCACGGTCGCCGGCCTCCCTATCGCCCGCCCGGCGGGCGCCGCGGCTCCGGAGGCGGCCCCGGCGTTGGCGGGTCCCGGGGGAACGAGGATCGACTCGCTGCGGGACGCGATCGCCTCGGCAGAGGGCCCGGGCAAGGTGGCAGCCCTCCGCGACGCGCTCGCCAGCTGGGACGAGGTCGACCCGGTCCGTCTGGAGGAGGTGCTGCGCGCCGCCGCCGAGGACGGCAAGCTCGATCAGGCGACTCGCGTGTACGCGCGGCTCCTCCTCGCCGATGCCCGGCGCAAGCGGGGTGACCTGGCGGGCGCCGAGACCCTGCGCGCCGAGCTCGGCTTCGTCGACCGCTGGATGGTGGTCGGGCCCTTCGACCATGCCGGGGGCAGCGGGCTCGACACCCCGTACCAGCCGGAGGCGGAGGCGACCCAGCCGATCGTCGCCGGGCGCGCGTTCGACGGCAAGGCGCGCACCGTTCGCTGGCGGCCCGCGGGTCCCGGCCTGGCGACGACGCTCGAGCTCGGAGAGCTGCTGCGGCCCAAGGAGTCGATCTGCGCATACGCGGTCGCGTTCGTGGAGCCGGCGGCCGGCACGAGAGCGCCGCGGCCGCTGTCGATCTGGGTCGGCGCCACCGGAGCTTTCAAGGTCTTCTGGGACGGGGCGGAGGTCCTGCGCGACCCTGCCCAGCGGACGGTGGACGAGGGCCGCATGGCGGCGACCGTCCGCCTGACGCCGGGCCCCCACCGGCTCATGGTCAAGGTGTGCGGCGAGCTGGCGCCCGCGCTCGCGGTGCGGCTGGGGGACGCGGCAGGGGCCCCCGATCGCGGCGTCGTCGTGCGGGCTGATTTCGGCACCGACGGCGCTTCCATCGAGCGGCCACCGTCGACCCCCAAGGACGTCCTCGACGGCGCCCAGGCGCGCGGCTTCCTCCAGCGGCTCGACGCCTCGGTCGTCAAGAGCGAACCGGCAGCGCTGGAGGCCTACGCGCGCTACCTGCGCGCGACCTCGGGTGAGGGCCGAGGAGAGCACCGCGGTCGCGACATGGCGCGCCGCGCCGCCGAGGCCAGGCCGACGGTGGACCGCCTGCTGCTCGCCGGTCAGCTCGCCGAGGACCCCAACCAGCTGCGCGGATGGGTCGACCGCGCGGCGGCCCTCGCTGGCGAGGGTGACCCGCGGGTGCTCCGGGCACGGATCGAGCTCGCGCGCGGCTCCGCCGACCCGCGCACGGCCCGCCCCCACCTGGAGCGCCTGGTCGCGGTCGCCCCCGACGACCCGCTGGCGCCGCTGGGCCTGGCCGAGATCCACATCCACGCGGGTCTACCGCGGACCGCCATCGCCATCCTCGAGCGCGCGCTGGAGTCCGCCCCGCGGACGCCCGCGCTGCTGCGGGCGCTGGGCGCACAGCTGCGCGCCGTCGGCCGGGACGTCGAGGCCGACGAGGTGGAGGCCCGCCACGCCGCCTACCGGTTCGACGACACCAGCTGGCTCCAGGCTCGCATCGAGCGCGCCGTCGCGCGGCGCGACATGGCCGACGCAGACCGCTGGGTCGAGCGGCTGCTGGCGGTCGAGCGCGATCGCCACTTCGCGCTGGGGCTCGCCGCGCGCGTGCAGCGCGCCTCGGGCCGTCCGGACCGCGCCCGGGCCTCGCTGGAGCGCGCGCTCGAGCTGGCGCCGGAGGACGAGGGCGCGCTGCGGGCGCTGGCCGAGCTCCACGGGCTGGAGGGGCGCCGCGAGGACCAGCTGCGACACCTGCGGCGGCTCCTGGTGCTGCACCCGCAAGCGAAGGACGTGCGGCTGTACGTCGAGTCGCTGGAGCCGACGCGGCCCCGCCCCGACGAGGCGCTGGCGTGGGACGACGAGAGGTTCCTGCCTCTCCGCAACCAGCCCAAGGGCAGCTGGCCCCGGCGAACGCTCCGCGATCTCTCGGTCGCGACCGTCTACGAGAATGGCCTGGCCAGCCGCTTCCGGCAGGTGGTCTTCCAGCCGCTCACCGACGAGGCCGCCGCCGCCGCGCGCCAGTTCGTCTTCGCGTACCACGCCGACCGGCAGGAGGTGCTCATCCGCGCGGCGCGCGTGTACCGGCGCGACGGTCGGGTCGACGAGGCCATCGAGAGCGGGGAGGGCGCAGCCAACGATCCTTCGATCGCGATGTACACGTCGATGCGTACGTTCTTCGTCCAGTTCCCCAAGCTGGAGCCGGGTGACGTGGTCGAGCTGCGCTACCGCATCGACGACGTCGGAGAGCGTGACGCGCTCGACGGTATCTTCGACGAGGTCGAGCTGCTGCAGTCGGACGAGCCTGTGCAGAACCGTGAGTGGGTGTTGTTCGCGCCGCGCGCGCTGCCGCTCCAGGTGCAGACCCTCCAGGCGCCGTTCGCCAAGGTGACGGAGACGGTCGACGGGCCGCGCATCACCCGCCGGATCTCCATCGATGCCGTCCCGCCGGCGTCGCCGGAGGCCGGCATGCCACCCTGGTCGGAGGTGCTCGCGCAGGTGCGCGTGTCCACCTTCTCCAGCTGGGATGCCCTGGGGAAGTTCTACTGGAACCTGGCCCGACCCCAGCTCGACGTCGACGACGAGGTGCGCGCCAAGATCAAGGAGATCGCCGGAGACGCCAAGGACGATGCCGCCAAGGCCAAGGCCGTCTACCGCTACGCCAAGAGCCTCCGGTACGTGGCGCTGGAGTTCGGCATCGAGGGCATCCGCCCTCGTCGCTGCGCGCTCACGCTCGCGCGCGGCTGGGGTGATTGCAAGGACAAGGCCGCGGTGATCGTCACCATGCTGCGCGAGCTCGGCGTCGATGCGCGCATGGTCCTCGTCCGAACCCTGCAACGCGGGCTCACCGTGACCGAGCCGCCCAGCCTGGCGATGTTCGATCACGCCATCGCCTACGTGCCGTCGCTCGATCTGTTCCTCGACGGCACCGCCGAGGGGCACGGCACCGAGGAGCTGCCGGCGATGGACCGCGGGGCGATCGCGCTCGTCGTCTCGCCCGAGGGCGGCAAGCTGGTGCGGCTGCCCGATCCACCGCCGCAGGCGTCGCCCACCGCTCGCACCATCGACGTGACGCTCGCCGCCGACGGGTCGGCGACCTTCCACGGCGCCGTCTCGGTGCGCGGCGCGCACGCGCCGGAGATGCGCGCGCGCTACGCCGCCGACGGCGCCAGGCGCGACCGCGTGGTGCAGGACCTGGCCTCCGCGCTGGGCCCCGTCGAGCTGGCACCGGCGCCGCGCGGCGCCTCGGTGAGCGGCCTGGGGGACGTCGAGTCCGCCCTGCGCGTCGCCTACACCGGTCGCGCCCGCGCCTTTGCGAGGCGCGACGCCGGCAACCTGACCTTCCCGCTGGCGACGGCCTCGCACCTGGTGGTCAGCCTCGCCTCGCCCGCTGCGCGGCGGCACGATCTGCTGCTCGGGCCGCAGGCGTTGGTGCGCGAGGAGCGGACGGTCCACCTGCCGGCCGGCGCGCGAGCCGCGGCGCTCCCGCCGCCCGCGGCGATCGACTCACCCTTCGGCAGGCTGGTGCTCCGCGTGGAGGACCGCGAGGGCGCGGTGGTGGCGACCAGCGAGCTGACGCTCTCGCGCTCCCGCGTCACCCCCGCCGAGTACGGCGCCTTCCGCGCCTTCTGCGCGCAGGTCGACGCCGCGCTCGCCCAGCGGCTGGCGGTCACGCTCGGCCCGTAGCTGTACCCCCTGGCAGTCCGGCAGCTTGAGCCGGTGTCGCGGTCCGAGGGAGGTGCCACTCCTGGAGGCTCCGCACACCGGCCACCCCGCCGGACGCGAGCACGTCGAGGGACTCGGCGACCGCGAGCGCCGCCGGCATGGTGGTGAAGTAGGGCACGTTGGAGAGCAGCGTTTGCCGGCGGATAGCGTAGCTGTCCCGGATCGCGCGCGCGCCCACCGTGGTGTTCAGCACCATGGCAATGGTCCCGTTGCGGATGGCGTCGACCACATGCGGCGAGCCCTGGCGCACCTTGTTGACGACCTCGGCCGGCACGCCGGCTTCGCGCAGTGCGTCCGCCGTGCCGCTGGTGGCGACGACGACGAAGCCCAGCGCGTGGAGTCGCCGCGCCACCTCGCGCGCCGCGGGCTTGTCGGAGTCCTTCACCGAAATGAAGACCCGGCCCTGGCGCGGGATGGGGTTGCCCGCCGCGAGCTGGGCCTTCCAGTAGGCGAGGGGGAAGCTCTCCGCGATCCCCATCACCTCGCCGGTGGAGCGCATCTCCGGACCGAGCTGGGTGTCGACGCCCGGGAACTTGGCGAAGGGGAACACCGACTCCTTCACCGACACGTGCGCCGGACGCGCCGCGTCCTCGATGCCGAGCTCGCGCAGCGTCTTTCCCAGCATCACCTGCGCCGCGATCTTCGCCAGGGGCCGCCCGGTGGCCTTGGAGACGAAGGGAACCGAGCGCGACGCGCGCGGGTTGACCTCGAGGATGTAGACCTCGCCGTCCTTCACCGCGAACTGGATGTTCATCAGGCCGACCACGCCCAGCTCTCGCCCGACGCGCTTGGTCTGCTCGACGATCCGCGCGACCACTTCGTCGGGGAGCGAGTAGGGTGGCAGCACGCTGGCGGAGTCGCCGGAGTGGACCCCCGCCTCCTCCACGTGCTGCATGACGCCGCCGATCGCGACCTCGGCTCCGTCGCCGATGGCGTCCACGTCGACCTCGATGGCGTCGGCGAGGAAGTGGTCGAGCAGGATCGCCTGCGTCCCCGCCTCGCGCGCCGCCTCCACCGCCAGGTGGATGTAGGCCTCGAGGTCCTGTCGATCGTGGCAGATCATCATCGCCCGGCCGCCCAGCACGTACGAGGGGCGCACCACCACCGGGTAGCCGACCTCCTCGGCGGCGAGCATCGCCTCGCTGACGCCGCGAGCGATCGCGCCGCGCGGTCGGAGGAGGCCGAGCTTCGTCAGCAGCTCCTCGAAGCGGCCGCGGTCCTCGGCGCGGTCGATGGCGTCGGCGGTGGTGCCGAGGAGCGGGACGCCGGCCGCGGTCAGACCGCGGGCGAGCTTGAGCGGCGTCTGCCCGCCGTACTGGACGATGACGCCGAGCAGCTCGCCGGCGCGGCGCTCCTCGTCGCAGATCGCGAGCACGTCCTCCAGGGTGAGGGGCTCGAAGTAGAGCCGGTCCGAGGTGTCGTAGTCGGTCGAGACCGTCTCCGGGTTGCAGTTGACCATGATGGTCTCGACGCCCGCTTCGCGCAGGGCCATCGCCGCGTGGACGCAGCAGTAGTCGAACTCGATGCCCTGACCGATGCGGTTGGGCCCGCCACCGAGGATGATCACCTTGCGACGCGCGGTGGGCGCTGCCTCGCTCTCGCTCTCCCAGGTGCCGTAGAGGTAGGGCGTCTGCGCGGGGAACTCGGCGGCGCACGTGTCGACCCGCCCGTACACGGCGCGGATCCCGTGGCGGCCGCGCGCGTCGCGCACCACGTCCTCGGTGGTGCCGACGATGCGCGCGATGCGGCGGTCGGAGAGGCCGAGGCGCTTCACCTGGCGCAGGTGCGCGGGGTCCTCGAGGAGCGCGAGATCGATCCCGCGCTCGGCGTCGACGATGCGGGCCAGCTGGGCGAGGAACCAGGGGTCGAACCCGGTCGCTCGGGCCAGATCCTCCTGGGAGACGCCCACCCGCAGCGCGTCGACCACGTGGAAGAGGCGCCCGTCGATCGGCATGGCGGAGAGTGCGAGGAGGTCCTCGCGCGCCTGGGCGGGGTCGCTCTCGCCCCGTGCGATGGGCGCGCGCGGCTCCGGCGGCGCCTCCATCACCAGGTCGCGAGCCTGCGACGGCGCCGCTCGCAGAGCCCGATGGTCGACGATCCCGAGCAGCGAGGTCAGCCCGTCGCGGCCATTCTCCAGCGAGCGGGCGGCCTTCTCGATGGCCTCGCAGAACGTGCGCCCGATGGCCATCGCCTCGCCCACGCTCTTCATCTGCGTGCCGAGGAGGCGGTCGGCGCCGGGGAACTTCTCGAAGGCGAAGCGCGGCCACTTCACGACGACGTAGTCGATGACCGGTTCGAAGGACGCCGGCGTCAGCCGCGTGATGTCGTTGTCGATCTCCTCGAGCGCGTAGCCGACCGCCAGGCGCGCGGCGATCTTCGCGATCGGAAAGCCCGTCGCCTTCGACGCCAGCGCGGATGACCGCGCTGGCCTCGAAGGCAACGGGCTTTCCGATCGCGAAGATCGCCGCGCGCCTCGCGGTCGGCTACGCGCTCGAGGAGATCGACAACGACATCACGCGCCTGACACCGGCCTCGTTCGAGCCGACGATCGACTACGTCGTCGTGAAGTGGCCGCGCTTCGCGTTCGAGAAGTTCGCCGGCTCCGACCAGCGCCTGAGCACGCACATGAAGTCCGTCGGCGAGGCGATGGCGATCGG
>JBKJLX010000061.1:0-6399 GCA_046596645.1 Polyangiaceae bacterium | reverse complement strand
CAGGTCGAGTGGAAGGACGCTTCGGGCAAGTGGCACGTCCACTGAGACCGAGTGGTGTGCGACTCGCCATGCGCATCGAGCTGGTCGCGCTCCCGGTCACCCTGCTCGCGCTCGCGTCCGCATGTGGCGGCGCGGGCTCCGATCCACCGCCGGTGACGGCGACCGCCGCCACTGCGCCGGGTTCGGCTGCGGTGCCCCCGGTGGCCACGGCGCCCCCGGTGCCCTCACCGTTCGTCGTGACCGCCGAAGGCGAGCTGACGACGCCGGGCGACGTGACGTTTCGCGTTCGACCGCTCGCGGGGCCGGGCTCGATGGGCCCGTCCGAGGTTGCGCCAGCTAGCGACGCCGCGCTCGCGCACGTGAAGAAGTACCTGGATGCCCACCCCGCCGAGTCGGTGCGCGTCGAGTGCTCCATCAACGTCATGAGGACGAGCAGCGGCCCGAGCTCGCCGTACGCCGCGAACCTGGCGAACCTCGCGGCGCGATGGCTCGTCCAGCATGGCCTGCCCTGCCAGCGGGTGGAGGCGGTCGGCCGGCTGGAGCGCGCTCCGGATGCGCCAGTGGAGCGGATCCGCTTCCTGGTGCGATGGGATTCCGCACCGGTCGACGCGCGAGAGGACCCGTGCAGCGCGCCGCGGAAGTGATGCGGACACCGACCCGGGGCCCGGACGAGGTAGCCTCGCGCCGTCGCTCCTGCTCCCGTGCAGTCCCGAGATCCCGATGGCCCAGCACACCACGTCCTCTCCCGCGACCGTCGCCGCGATCGGCAAGCTCGAGGCGGCCGCCACGCGCGCGCTCGCCGTGGCCGAGGCGCGCAACAAGCCGGACGACGGCAGCGCGATCGAGGCGCTGCGCGATCTGTCGATCCGGGCAAAGAAGCTGCACTGGGCCAGCGCGCGACCGGCGTGCCTCGGCTTCTTCGGACCGTCTCAGGCAGGGAAATCGTTCCTGGTCGGCGCGCTCCTCTCCCACGAGCTCGGCTCGCTGGAGGTGGTCGCGCGCGGCGGTCGCAAGCTCGACTTCCTGACGCGCATCAACCCCGCCAAGGGCGTCGAGTCGACCGGCGTCGTCACTCGCTTCTCGACGCGGCCGCTCGAGCACCCGCTGCAGCGGGGTGACTTCCTCTGCCGCCTGCTCTCGCTGGAGACGCTGCTGCAGTCGCTGGCCACCGGCTTCCTGGTCGAGTGCACCTCGCCCCCGCTGCAGCAGGACAAGGTGGAGACGTGCCTCCGCGACGCTCGCCTCGCCAGCGGGCCCGAGGCGCCCGCCGCGTTCCGCGCCGCGTGGGAGGCGGTCTGGCACGACCTCGGCAAGAAATACCACGAGCGTCACCCCTACCTGACCGAGCTACGCCGCCACGCGACCCTCGCCTCGGGCAGCTGGAAGGCGGACGTGCGCAGCACCGGCGGGTGGCTGCTCGTCTTCTCCCTCCTGTGGGGTGGCCCCGGACACGCGCCCGATCTCGACAAGCTCATGGCCCTCCTGGTCGAAGGGCTGGAGGTGGTCGGTCACGCTGAAGCCGTCGAGGCGGAGTCGCAGAACGTCGAGGCCTCCAGCCAGGGCGCGTCGCTGATCGACGCCGGCTGCCTCAACGCCGTGGGCGGCGCCAAGCAGCCGGTGCGCGTCTACCTCTCCGGCCGCTCCACCGCGCCCGGCATCGCCGACCCCGCCGCCGGTCGCGAGGTGACCATAGACGCCGGCGTGCTCGCCGCGTTGATCACCGAGATCCACCTGTCGTTCGTGCCCGCGCCCGGCTCGCTGCTCGAGCACGCCGACATCCTCGATTTCCCCGGCGGCCGCGCGCTGAAGGGCATCAACGGCTTCGGCCACGCCGAGCTCTCCACCGGCCGCTTCGAGCACGCGATCGAGGTCTACAAGCGCGGCAAGCTCACGTTCCTCTTCGAGCAGTACGCGGCCCTGCGCGAGATCACCGCCCTCTGCCTGTGCTCGCCCGGCCCCACCAAGCCGGAGGCGATCCAGCTGCAGTCGCAGGTGGAGCAGTGGCTGAAGATCCGCCACGGCGCGGCGACGCCCACCCAGGCGGCGGAGGTCGAGCGCCCCAGCCTGTTCGTCGCGCTCACCAAGTTCGACATGAGCCTGGGCGCGCTCCGCTCCGACAACGCCAGCGACCGCTGGGAGTCGCGGGTGCAGGAGGCGTGCATCGACTTCTGGGCGAAGAACCCGTCGAGCTGGATCCTCAACTGGGGTCAGCGCGGCCGGCCCTTCGACAACCTGTTCTGGATCCGGAACCCTTACGCCGATCAGATGCGCAGCCTCGCCCCCGGCAGCGCCGACTACGAGGCGGTGAAGAAGGGCTACCTGGAGGCGCGCGCCGTCTCCCGCCACATCGCGAGCGCAGTCGACAAGTGGGCCGCGGTCGAGGGCGACGACGAGGGCGGCCTCCCCAAGAGCGGCGTCCCGCTGCTCGCGGCGCGCCTGCGCGACAAGCTGGCCGAGAACGTGAAGGGCAAGGAGATCCTCGGCGAGGCGGAGGCGGTGCACGCCGAGCTCGCGTCGCTGCTCAAGTCGCTCGCGCCGTCGCGCAGCGTCGAGGAGGAGAAGGAGCGCATCGTCGCCCAGGCGACGCTGCTGGTGGACGCGGTCTCCCGCGCGATGGCGAAGGAGGCGAGCGGCGCGCCGTTCGGCCGCCTGGTGGACGCGCTCACCGTCGACGAGGACACGCTGGAGAGCGAGGTCGCGAAGATCCACGCCCAGGTCTCGCCGATGAGCATCAAGACCGCCGACAAGGTGAAGCGGATGGTCGTGCACCTGGTGAAGACCTGGCGCGACGAGGCGACGCGCCGCTTCCGCGAGTCGACGCTGGAGCTTCCGAAGTCGGCGGTGGACGTGTTCGTCCGCGAGGTCTGCGGGTCGCGGAAGCTGCTGCCGCCGCTGGGCATCGCCGTCTACCCGTACCTGTCGCGACCGAACGTCGACGCGACGCTGGTGGCGAGCATCGTCCGCACGAAGGTGTGCGACGCCATGCTCGGACTGGGCGCGTCGAGCCCTCGCCGCACGCCGGACGGTCCGCTGCGCCTCTCCAGCTCCAGCGCCGCGCCGGCCGCCGGCGGGCCCGAGGGCTCCGACATCGACTGGAGCGACGTCGACCTCGACGCCGAGCCCGGGGCCGATGGGGAGGGCGCGACGGCCGCCGCGGAGATCGTCTTCGCAGGCAACCGCTTCTTCCGCGGCTGGTGCGCGACGCTCGCCTCGTTCTACGTCGAGAACCGCGGCGGTAAGCTGGAGGCGGGCGAGGCCGACGCGAAGGGCGCCGAGCTGGTCGCCCTCCTGCGCGAGGTCGAGGGCACGCATGTCCGCGCCGCTTGAGCCGAAGTCCGCTGCAGGTGCAGCCACGCAGGAAGCCGAGGCAGAGGCGGCCGCCGCGCTCGAGGCGGAGGCCACCGCCCTGGTCGAGGCGCGCGTCAGCTCGATCGAGGCGCGGAGGGCGCAGCGCGACGTGGAGGGGCTGGTCGGCCTCGCCCGGGCGTACCGCGGCGGCACCGGCGGCATGGCGCGCGATCTGAAGCAGTGCTTCGCCGCCTACGGCGCCGCGGCCGACCTGGGCAGCCCGCTCGCGCAGCACGCGCTCGGTCTCTTCCACCTGCACGGCGGCCCCGTGCCCCCCGACGAGATGGAGGCCGCCAAGCGCTTCCGCGCCGCGGCGGACGGCGGGCACCTCGCGGCCAAGGTCTACATCGCGAACTTCTACCAGCTCGGCATCCACTACCGCGCCGACCCGGCCAAGAGCGACGTCTGGTACCGCAACGTCGCCCGCTCCGCCGGCATCGATGCGGCGCCGGGGACGCCCGAGCACGACCGCGCGCTGGCCGACCTCGGCTGCGTCCGCCACGCGCTCGCCATCGCGGAGGACCCGAGGACGACGGAGGCCGATCGCACGAAGCTCCTCCGCGTCGCGCGCATCCACGGCTACCGGTCGGAGCGCGCCTCGATGACGCCGGAGATGATGGCGGAGGCCGAGCTCGACGCCGTCGACGCCGAGGCCGAGGCGCAGTCCTCCCGACGGGCGCCCGGCCTCTCGACCCCGGGTCGGACGACGCCGGGCCCTGCGAACCCCAGCCCTGCCACCCGCGCCTCGACGTCGAAGGCCGACGCCGCTCCCGCCGCGACAGCGAAGCCGGCGAAGGATGAACGGCCGTCGCGGATCAAGACGCCGAAGGCGCAAGTGGGCCTGGGGCTCACCGCGTTCTTCTTCTCCCTCGTCTGCATGGCGGTGGCGGCGGTGGCGGGGCACGTGGCCCCGCCGTTTCTCGCCGAGCGAGGCCTGCCCGTCCCGGCGCTGGGCACGCGCTTCGACCTCGTCCTTCCGGTCGCGCTGGTCGTGGTCGGGGGCCTGCCCAACCTGCTCGTTTACCGGCTCGCCGCCTGGGGCCGCGCGCTCGTCATGGCGGTGCTCACCGGCGTCGCGGGCGAGGTCCTGTGGGGGCTGGGACATCGCGTCGGGCCGAGCCATCTCATCCAGGTCTGCGACCTGGCTGCGGCGGGCTTCCTCGCGGGCCTCCTGGTGTTCGGCATCTTCGGTGGTGCGAAGCCGGGCTCGCGCTGATCGTCCTCGCCCTGGGGCTGTCGAGATCCCGGTCCCACGCACACGCCACGGCGCACTCGAGGCAGGTTTCGCTCGCGCTCCGGCCCCGTCTGGATGACGCTCGACGGGCCGTGTCTTTGCCCTCCCGAACCCACCTCCTCGCCGTCTTCGCCCGCGTCCTCACCCCGATCGCGCTCGCCGCGCTCGCGTCCGGCTGCGCCGAAGGGCGCTCCCGCGACCCCGGGCCGAACTCGTGCGGCGACGGCGTGAAGGCCTCCGGCGAGGAGTGCGACGAGGGCGACGACAACTCGGACCAGCCCGACGCGTGCCGCGCCGACTGCACCACGCCGCGCTGCGGTGACAACGTCCTCGACTCCGGCGAGGACTGCGACGACGGCAACACCGAGGGCGGAGACGGCTGCGACCCCAGCTGCCGGGCCTCGTACATCTGCGGCGACGAGGTCTGCGCGGAGGACACCGGCGAGTCCTGCTCGACCTGCGCCGAGGACTGCTGCCCCTGCGGCGATGGCGTGTGCACCCTGGGCGAGGTGTGCACCGGCTGTCCGGCGGACTGCTGCGTCGACTGCGGCGACGGCGTGCTCGACGTCGGCGAGGCGTGCGACGACGGCAACCAGGAGCCGGGGGACGGCTGCGGCAAGGGCTGCATCGACGAGGACGGTCAGGTCACGTGCGGCAACGGCCTGCTCGAGTCGGGCGAGATCTGCGACGACGGCAACACGGTCGGGGCCGACGGATGCGGGGCCGACTGCAAGCTGGAGTACATCTGCGGTGACGGGCTGTGCTTCAAGGACGTCGGCGAGAACTGCCTCACCTGCCTGAACGACTGCTGCCCCAACTGCGGCGACTCGATCGTCAACGACTTCGAGGACTGCGACGGCAGCGTCCCCTCCAGCGCACCCACCTGCCAGGACCAGTGCTACCCCGGCGGCTCTCCCAGCTGCAGCACCTGCATGATCGACCATACGAGCTGCACCGGCGCGCTGCCGGAGTGCGGCAACGGCGCCGTCGAGTGCGGCGAGACGTGCGACGACGACGAGCTCGGCGGCCTCGACTGCGAGACGCTCGGCTACGCGGGGGGCACCCTGCGCTGCAGCGACGAGTGTGAGCTCGATCTCGCTGCCTGCGGAGAGATCCTCCACTACTACCGGCAAGACTTCGACGAGGGCTGCCCCGGCGGCTGGCTCATCGGCTTCCCCTGGCAGTGCGGCGTGCCCTCCGGGGGCCCCGGCTCCGCCCTCTCGGAGCCCAACGTGGTGACCACCGGCCTCGCCGGGAACTACCCCGCCAACCAGTCCTACTTCTCCGCCGCCATCACCTCGCCGGTCTTCAGCCTCGCCCAGGCGACCAACCCCGCCGTCACCTTCTCGGTGTGGCACGAGCTCGCCTCGGGCGACGCGTTCCAGGCGCAGGCGAGCATCAACGGGACCACCTTCACCTCGCTCAGCGCGGTCTCGCCGGCGTACGCCGACCTCGGCGGGTGGACGGGCGTCAGCGGCGGCTGGCGCACCTACACCGCCTCGATGCTCGACCTCGCCGGGCAGGACGAGGTGTACATCCGCTTCGCGCTCTCCAGCGACAGCTTCGGCGACGACGCGGGCGTGTTCATCGACGACGTGCTGGTCGCGGAGACGTGCGGCAACGGCGTCGTCGACGAGGGCGAGGTCTGCGACGGGGACGCCTTCGGCGCCGACGCCTGCCCCGACGGCACCTGCGGTCTTCCCACCTGCGCCGCCGACTGCCTCTCCTTCGAGACCGGCTCCTGCATCACGCCCGACTGCGGCAACGGCAGCCGCGAGTGCGGCGAGACGTGCGATGGCAACGACTTCGACGGCGCC
>JBKJLX010000822.1:0-6177 GCA_046596645.1 Polyangiaceae bacterium | reverse complement strand
AGGTGTGGTAGCCGAAGGTCGCGATCGCCTCCGCCGTGCGCCCCGTGCCCAGGTCGACCGGAGGCAGCGCATCACCCATCTCGCCAGGTCCGTCGCCCCGCGACGCCGCGTCGCCTGAGCCCAGCTGCCCCTCGGCGGCGTGTCCCCAGCACTTCACGCTGTCGTCGTCCAGAATCACGCAGGTGTGGTAGGCGCCGACTGCGACGGCTCTCGCCGTTCGTCCAGTGCCCAAGTCGACCGGGGGAAGGTCGTCACCCATCTCGCCCGTCGCGTCGCCCCGCGTCGCGGTGTCACCGAGACCCAGCTGGCCGCCGTCGTTCAAGCCCCAGCACTTCAGGGAACCGTCATCGAGTATCGCGCATGTGTGAATGGGCCCCGCCGCGATGCTCTCTGCCGAACGGCCGGCGCCGAGGTCGACCGCGGGCAGGTCGTTGCCCATCTCACCGGGGCCGTCGCCGCGCTTCGACACGTCTTCCTGGCCGAGCTGACCGAAGTCGTTGCCCCCCCAGCACTTCACGGAGGCGTCGTCGAGCAGCGCGCAGACGTGCGAGTAGCCAGCGGCCAGCTGCACCGCGGTGCGTCCCGACCCGACGTCGACGGCAGGGAGATCGTCGCCCATCTCGCCGGCGGCGTCGCCCCGCGATGTCATGTCACCCAAGCCGAGCTGGCCTTCGTCGTTGACGCCCCAACACTTGACGGAGGGTGCGTCCGCGCCCGCCGACGTCGGCACGTCGAGAAGCACGCACGTGGTTGCCCTACCGAGCGCGACGCCGACGATCCGGCGGCAGTTCGCGCCACAGCCGTCGCCCGTCTCCTCGTTCGCGTCGTCGCAACCCTCGCCGGCGGAGGTGGAGCCGTCGCCGCACGTGGCCGCGACGCAGGCGCCCCCGATGCAGAGCTCGCCCCCCTCCACGTCGCAGCTGCTCCCGTCCGAGGCGTCTTCCTCCTTGCAGAATCCCCCCTCGCACGCGGCACGTCGGCACGTCGGCGCACTCGGACAGTCGTCCGTGACCGTGGCCGATGAACACGCCGAGGCACCGCCTGCCCCTTGCGAGGATGACGTGCTCGTGTTCGACGCGGAGGGGTCGCTCGCCCCGACTGAAGACGACGTTGCGGCGCTCTGCGACGACGGCCCGCGACCCCCGGCGGCCGTGTCCAGGTGCTCGTCAGGGTCGAGGACGAGGATGCACGAGCTCGCAGCGAGGACGAGTGTCGATGCCATCAAAGCCGACAGTCCTGGGCGCATGCGTCGCACCGGCGCAATCTAGCCTAGCTAGGACCCAAGATACGGGGATACACCCTCAAGGCGTCCTCGCCGAAGGCGGGATGGGCGGCGGGTTCGAGGCCATGCGCCCCTGGGATGGGCTCCGGTGCGCGCTGAAGGTCCTCCGACCCGAGCGGCGGAGTTCCGCGCGCGATGCGGCTTGGGTTGTCGCAGCGCCTCGGCGAGCGGTCGCCTTCCGGCCGGCAGTTCCCGGCAGGCGCCACCGTCGGCCAGCGCACCGAGCCCGCCATGTGGCACCGTGGAGGTGCCGCTGGGGGCGGGGACGATCGACGCCAACCTGGCGATCATCATGAGCCTCGACTGGGGCGGCCATCGGGATGCAAGGGTCGAACGTGACACGGTCAGGATCCGCGCGGAGGTGCTGGCCGACCTTCCGAAGTACCTGGAGCGGTTCCGCCGTCTGATGGGCGAGGCTCTAGCGTCGTGGCTTGCGAGTCACCAGGCTTCAGCCTTCGTCGACCTCGTCGAGGAGATGGATGCCGCCGGCGCCAAGGAGCTGAGGACCGAGCTCTTGGCGGCCCTCGAGCGAGCGCACGAGTGCCTGCGCGAACCCGGGGGCCGCACTCGGCTCCGGACGCAGATCGCGGAGATCGATCTGGTTGGCATCGTTCGGGAGGACCCGTCGGTCGTCGCCCCGTGAACAGAGGAGCCCGACCAAGCCGAGCTCGAGAGACCATGCCGAAAGATCGTGCGTCGCGGAGACCGCCGGAGAGGACCCGAGCCGGGATGCGCCTCCTGCGGGGCCTGCGATCCGCTGTCGATGACGGTCGTGGGCACTGCCTGCACCGACGACGCGGAGGCTCGTTCCGCGGGACCATGATCGGCCAGCCTGACGTCTCAGGGGTCCGGGCAGTCGACCTGGATCTGGCGGCGGAAGACGATCGTGAACTCCTCGGCCGAGCAGGTCGTCGCGACGCCCTCGAGCTCGACCTGCACGTGGAGGGGCGAGCCGGTCGGTGGTGCTGCGAGGTGCTCGGCGCACTGCGCGGCGAGGCTCTGCACCGTCGTCGTCGGTACCTCGGCCCTGTCGCTGACGCCGGGCGCCGCTCCCTCACAGGTCACGACCGCCTCGAGCGAGATCTCGGTTTCGCCGATGGGCGCGCCCGGGGAGCCGGCGTCGTCCTCGAGGACGCGCAGCGTGGTCATGACGTACTCGGTCGCGGCCGCGGTATCGGTCTCCTTGCCCGGACAGCTGGCCTGCCAGAGCACGGACGCCTGGAATGTCGTCTCCGCCTCGCCGACAGTGAGGGTCCCCTCGAAGTATCCTGTGGGAGGCGCATGGTCCGCGAGGTCTTCCCCACAGGATGTGATGCCGGTGCCGGGGATGGGCTCACCCGCCTCGGTCGCGCTGTCCGTGCCTCCGCAACCAGCTGTGAGGACTGCGGCACCGAGAGTGGCGGCGGTGAGGAGGGTTCGAAGAAGGAACATCGTGTCCTCGGGCGCATGCGGGGCATTCGGCGCGGCCTCGTGCCGCGAGCGAATCGCATGGGGGTGCGGCGGGGGCCGCCATGCCGACGTCGCGTCGCGCGACTACGGCGTTCTGCAGGTCAACTGGTCTAGAAAGCCTCGTATCCGATGAACGCAGTCGGAGTGAGCAGCAGCAGTGAACCAGTCCCGGCTCCGCTGCTCGACGCGACGGCGATCTCGGCGACGTTGACGCGGAGGTCGGCGCCGACCGCCAGCCCCTTGCGGCGGATGCCGTCGTCACCATCGCCGACCAGTGGAAACGCAGCGAGGTGAAGGCGGCCGCCATAGAGCGCCGCCGCGGCGCCGCCGTCGCCGACGATGACGAACGCACCGACGTCCGGCCCGCCGCCGATCTGGAAGCGATCGGCGAAGGTGAAGTCGACGACGACCGCGCTGCCGAGAAAAGGACCTCCGACCTCGCCGAAGAACACGTCGATGCTGGGGGCCCAGTAGACCCCGACGAGATCGTTGATCTGCGCTCCGACGTGACCCTGGACGCCTGCCTCGGTGAGGTTCACGCCAGCGTCGGGAATCAGCATCACGCCGCCCTGGGCTCGGATACCGCCCCGAAACCGGACCCCATCCGCACCCTCCTCCTGGGCTCGGGCCTCGTCCGTGGCGATGAGAAGGGCTGCGGTCAAGATCGCCGTGCACAGCGCTCGTTTGCTCATGAATCTGCACGCCTTATCACACTCGACGTGAGGCACGACAGAGGGCGCGCGCGCCGAGACCGAAGCCGCCCCTATCCAACAGCACCCGGGTGCCCGGAGCGGCGCGAGCGGCGAGCACGCGACACGCCCCCGGCCGACCCACCTACCAGCGGTGGTAGGCGGGGTGCCCTTCCTTCACGGCGACGAATGTCCCGCGGCAGGTGGCCATGATCTTGGGGTTGCCGACGGAGTGGAGCGTCGCCTCGATGACCGCGCGATCGTCGGTGGACTCGACGACCTTCGCGGAGAGCATCACCTCCTCCAGCGGGGTCGGGCGCCTGAGCGTCACGTGGAAGTCGGCGGTCACCGTGCACGGCGGCGAGGCGGCGCCCTGGCGGTTCATCAGGTGGTGCGCCGCGGCCCAGTTGGAGTGGCAGTCGAGCAGCGCGCCGATGATCCCGCCGTTCATGACGCCGGGGAACGCCTCGTGGTGCAGCTCGGGCGACCAGCGTGCGACGACGACGGATTCGCCGTCCCCGGTCTCGACGCGGCTCTTGATGCGGAGTCCCTTGTCGTTCGCCGGGCCGCAGCCAAAGCAGCGGCTGTGCGGCGCGTAGCGGTCCTGGAGCGACTCCGCCGAGCGGTGTGGCGGCGGCGGGCTGGTCACGCGAAGGCCTGGTCGACGATCTTCTGCTGCTCAAGCCGGTGGCTGGCGTTGGAGCCGGTGGCGGGGCTGGAGCTGGCGTCACGCGCGACCACGGACACCGGGAGGCGGTGACCGAGCAGGCCGGGCACGTTGGCGAGGATGAAGTACCAGCTGCCGAAGTTGAGCGGCTCCTCCTGGACCCAGATCATCGGCGTGCCGTCGGGGTAGACCGAGAGCGCGTCGATCAGCTCCTTGCCGACCGGGTAGATCTGCTCGAGGCGGAGGATGGCGACGTCATCGCGGCCGAGCGCCTCGCGGGCGATCGCGAGGTCGTAGTAGACCTTGCCGGTGCACAGGAGGACCTTCTTGGTCTTCTTCGGGTCGACGCCCCCGACGTCGCCGATGACGCGCTGGAAGCCGCCGCTGGTGAGGTCATCGGTGGTGGAGACCGGGCGGTGCGGACCCTTCGAGGTGGCGGCGACGCGCAGCATGCTCTTGGGGGTCATGATGACGAGCGGCTTGCGCCACGGACGCAGGATCTGGCGGCGGAGCGCGTGGAAGAGCTGCGCCGGCGTCGTCAGGTTGCAGACCTGGATGTTGTCCTCCGCGCTGTTGCTGAGGAACCGCTCCAGGCGCGCGCTCGAGTGCTCGGGCCCCTGGCCCTCGTAGCCGTGCGGGAGGTAGAGGACCATGCCGGAGAGGCGTCCCCACTTGTCTTCGCTGGAGGTCAGGAACTGGTCGATGATCACCTGCGCGCCGTTGAGGAAGTCGCCGAACTGCGCCTCCCAGATGACGAGCGCCTCGGGGAAGTCGAGGCTGTAGCCGAAGTCGAAGCCGAGCACGCCGGCCTCGCTCAGCGGGCTGTTGAAGATGTCGAAGCGCGCATTGCCGCGGCACACGCTGGAGTGCGGGGCGTAAGGCTCGCCGGTCTCCGCGTCGAAGAGGACCGCGTGGCGATGGCTGAAGGTGCCGCGCCGCACGTCCTGCCCGGAGATGCGCACCGGGACGCCCTCGTCGAGCAGCGTGGCGTACGCGAGCGCCTCCGCCGTGCCCCAGTCGAAGGGCTCGTTGGCGAGCACCTTCTCCAGCCGGGCGTTGAGGATCGGCAGCACCTTGGGATGCGCCTTGAAGCCCTCCGGGATGGCCGCGAGCTTTCGCGCGAGACCCAGGAGGCGATCGTGCGGCACCGCCGTCGCCACCTCGGGCACCGAGGTGTCGTGGCCGCCGCGGTAGCCGGCCCACACGCCGCCCATGGTGTAGCCGGCCGGCGTGAAGCCCTTCTCCCGCACCTCCTTCAGCTGCGCGGCCAGCTCGGCGCGCCGCTTCTGGACGATCTCCTCCGCCTGGTGATCGGTGATCTGCCCCAGCTCCAGCAGCTTGCCGACGTACACCTTGCGCACCGTCGGCTTGCGGTCGATGACCGCGTACATGCCGGGCTGCGTGTAGCGGGGCTCGTCGCCCTCGTTGTGGCCGTACTTCCGGTAGCAGTACATGTCGATGACGACGTCCTGCTGGAAGCGCTGGCGGTAGTCGATGGCGAGCAGGGTCACCTGCACCACCGCCTCCGGGTCCTCGCCGTTCACGTGGAAGACCGGCGTCTTCATCATGCGGATGATGTCGGACGCGTAGCGGGTCGATCGCGAGTCGAGCGGGTTGGTGGTGAACCCGATCTGGTTGTTCACGATCACGTGGATCGTGCCGCCGGTGGCGTAGCCGTCGAGGCCAGCGAGGTTCAGCGTCTCCGGGACGATGCCCTGGCCGATGAACGCCGCGTCCCCGTGGATGAGCAGCGGCATGACGCGGCGGCGCGCCTCGTCCTCCGGCACGCGGCCCAGCTCGGGCTCGCCCTTTGCCGCGCGCTCCTTGAGGTTCTCCTCCAGCCGGTCCTGCTTGGCGCGGACGCGACCCTCGACCACCGGGTTCACGAACTCCAGGTGGCTCGGGTTGAAGGTCAGCGTGAGGTGGACCTTGCTGCCCGATTCGGTGACGCGGTCGGTCGAGAAGCCCAGGTGGTACTTCACGTCGCCGCCGCCCTTGTAGGCGTCGGGGTTCTTGTCCTCGAAGGCCGCGAAGATCTCGCGGACCGACTTGTCCATGATGTTCGCGAGGACGTTGAGCCGCCCGCGGTG
>JBKJLX010000821.1:0-2771 GCA_046596645.1 Polyangiaceae bacterium | reverse complement strand
GAGGGGCGGTCCCCTTCCTCACAGCGTCCGAGCCGCCCGCCGCCCTCCGCGGCGCCGGCCTCGCTTCCTCCGGAAGGGACCTCGTGAGCACCCCGCCCCCCAGCCGCAGCCTCCGCCCCAGCGTGCGGCCCGGCGAGCTGGGCGACCTGCGCGATCCGCACCCGGGGCGCATCGCGCTCGTTCTTTCCGGCGGCGGGGCCCGCGGCGCCTACGAGGTCGGCGTCCTCACCTACGTGCTCGAGCGCCTCACCGCGCGCAAGGAGCCGATCCGGCTCGACGTCGTGTGCGGCACCAGCGTGGGCGCCATCAACGCCTGCTTCCTCGCCGCGCACCTCGCCGATCCGGTGGCCGGCATCCGCCGCCTGGCCGATCTGTGGACCGGCATCGATCTCGACGTCGTCCTCCGCTTCGGGATGCGCCAGGTGGCGACGCTCCATCGCGTCCTCCTCGGCGGGGGCGCCGAGTCGGTCGGACTCTTCGACGTGCAGCCGATGTCGGACCTGGTCCAGCGGGAGATCCCGTGGCGTGCCATCTCCCGCAACCTTCGTCACGGCCTCCTGCGCGGGCTGAGCATCTCCACCACCGAGGTCGCGAGCGGCCGCACCGTCCTCTTCATGCAGACGGGCGGCGAGGGGCGGACGCACATCGTCCCGCCCCCGCGCACCATCATCCGCTACTCGCGCGTCGGGCCGCAGCACGCCCTCGCCTCGGCGGCGATCCCGCTCATGTTCCCGGCGGTCACCATCGACGGGAGCCTCTACGTCGACGGCGGAGTGCGCCAGAACACGCCCATCGCCCCTGCCATCCGCATGGGTGCGACCCACGTGTTCGCGGTCGGCCTGTCGGTCGATCCCCAGTCGAGCGCGTCGCGCCCCTACGTGGTGCCGGGGCCGCCCTCGGCGACCTTTCTCCTGGGCAAGGTGCTGAACGCGTTCCTGCTCGATCACATCCAGAACGACATCGAGCTCCTGGAGCGGGTCAACGCGATGATCGACGACGGGACGCGCGCCTTCGGCCCCGACTTCCTGACGCGGCTCAACGAGGCGGCGGCGGAGCGCGGTCGGCCCCATCCCTACGCCCGGGTGGAGACGCTGGTGATCCGCCCCAGCGAGAACATCGGCGCCATCGCGGCGCACTGCGTGCGCACCACCAAGCTGCGGGGCAGCCTGGCGGTGCGCCGGCTGATGACCTCGCTCGACGTGGGCGGCGGCACCGAGGCCGACCTCGCGAGCTACTTGCTCTTCGACGGCTCGTTCGCGCGGCGGCTCATCGACCTGGGCCGGGTCGACGCCGCCTCGCGGCGCGACGACATCGACGCCTTCTTCGAGAGCGCCCGGCGGGGGACCGAGCTGGGCAACCCCTGACGCGCGGATGCGCGGAGATGGAGCTCGAGGCCCGCCGGACCCGCGCCCCCCGGCTCCTCACTTCCTCTTCTTGTCGTCCTTCTTCTTCGACTTGGCGGCCACCTTCTTGGCGGGGCCGTCGCCCTTGCCCTTCGCAGGGCCGTCGCCGGCGATCGCGATCTCGAGGCGGTCGCCCTTCACCTGCGCCAGGTAGCCCGGGACCTCGTCGCCCTTGAACTTGACGGTGACGACCGCGCCGTTCTCCTTGTTCACGACGTCGAGGGCGTCGATGCGCTTGTCCTTGCGTGCCAGGCTGGAGGCCGAAGCTGTGCTCTTGCGACCGGGGATGGTGATCTGGAAGCCGCCCTCGACCTCCTGGCCCTGGATGCCGACCAGCGGTCCGTCCATCTTGAGGCGGAGCACCTTGGCGTTCTTCACCTCGCCGTGACCGAAGCTGCGCTGGGCGGGCGCGTCGGGCTTGCCCTCTTCGTCGCCCTCCTCGTCGCCCTCGGCGTCGGGGGCCGCGCCCGCGCCCGGCTGGCCGGAGATCGCGGCCGGCGGCATCACCACCTGCTCGGTGGTCGACAGCGGCGTCGCGCCGAACAGCGGGACGTCGGCCACCGCGGCGGCGCCCGGGATGGGCGGCGCCTTCTCTGCCGGGGCCTTCTCCGCCGCGCGGAGCTCCGCCGCCGTCATCGGCGAGGGCTCGTCGCCCCCGCGGGTCAGCCCCCAGAAGCCGAGGACTGCGACCAGGCCCACCACCGCGCCGATGCCGGCGGTGCGCTTGCGGTTCGTCGTGCGCGGCGGGGGCGCGCTCTCCGGCGCCTCCTCCTCCTCGCTGCGCACCACCTTGCGGCCCGAGGCCTTGAGCGCGCCCGAGGGCGGCGGCGCGGTCACGCGGCGCGGCTTGCCCTCGTCCTTCGCCTCGCGGCGGCGCTGGATGTTCTCCTGCGCGCGACCCCAGAGCGACTTCGCGCGCTCGCCGAGGCCGCTCATCGCCGGGGCGATCTTGTCCATGGCGGCGGTGGCGCCGCTCTTCAGCTTGTCGCCCACGTCGTGAAGGCGGCCCCGGCGCATCGCCTCGAGGTCGTCCTCGTCCTCGACGTCGGCCGCCTCGGCGACGTCGGCAGAGGCCGCGGGCTTCACCGCGCCGGCGCGCTTGGTCGCCGGCGCCAGCTCCCTTGCGTCCTTCGTCTCGGCGGCGCAGGCCTTGGCCTCGGCCGGCTCCTTCACAGACCGCGCCGCAGGGCGCGAGGAGCGCGTCATGGTCGCGGCCCGCTCGCCGTCGTCGGGCGCCTTCGCGGTGGTGGTGGTGGCCGCCTCGCGCTTCGTCGCGGAGGCCCGCCCGATGGCATCGAAGCGGAGCGACACCACCAGCTGCGGCACCGAGCTCTGCGCGTCGACCTCCACCCGGACGTCGTCGACCCA
>JBKJLX010000127.1:0-3101 GCA_046596645.1 Polyangiaceae bacterium | reverse complement strand
CGACGCGACGCTCGCGGCGACCGCGTCGGACCCGCCGGAGCCAGCGGCCACCGCATCACCGTCCTGATCGGGGCCGCTGCCCTCGCAGCCGAGGTCGCAGTCGCAGAGGCACTCGTCGTCCTCCACCTCGCGGGTGCCACCGACGACGTCGGGGGAGCAGCCGCTCGTCGCGAGAACGACGACGAGCGCGGCGGCAGAGGCGTAGATCGCGCTGGCTTCCCGGAGCATGGCGACAGGATGGACCGGGCTCGGCGCCAGGTCGACCCTGGAGAGACCCGGGGCTCGGTCCACGCCGGCGACGCCGCCTCGATGCACCCGCGTCCCCCCCGGCGCCAGCGACCCAATAGCCCGGCCGCGTGGTGCGCCTCGGGCTTCCCGCCTCGCGGCGACGGCTCAGGTCCCGCGCTTCAAGCTCACGCGCGCCAGCACCGCCGCGCGGGGTGCGGAGGGGGTCATCGTGCGACGGTCGACGGCGATGACGCCGCGCTGGACCAGCTCGTAGAGCAGCCTCAGGGTGTCGAGCCGGCTGAAGCCGGTGAGGTCGATCAGCTCGTCGATGGTGCTGCCGTCCATCCGGGAGATGAGGTACGCGGCCCAGCGATCGAGGCCGTGCTCCCCCAGGGTGTGGAGCGGGATGGCGAGGCGGGGGACGTCGCACCCGGCGCCGACGTGCGACTGGTAGAGATCGGCCTGGCGCTCGCGGCACTCCTGGGCAAGCCCGCCTGCGGTGGGGTGCGCCGGGTCCGCCTCCAGCAGCGCCTCGGCCGCGTGCAGGGCGCCCGCCCAGTCGCGCGCCCCCATCAGGCCCTGGACGTGCACGATGGGGTCGACCGGGACTCGCGCTGCCTCCCCGCCGCCCAGGATGTCGTTGCGGATCCGCGCCAGCTCCGCCTGCGACATGCGCCCCGCCAGCAGGGCATCGACGTAGGAGAACGTCGCCCCGGTCACTTCGCGCGGCCGCGCCTGGCCCGCCAGCGCCGACAGGTCGAAGGCTCGCGTGGGTACAACATCTTCCTCGTCGCCGAAGTCGTCCATCGCACGGACGATGCTACCGCAAGGTCCTGTGCTAAGGGCGGTTCCCCCATGATCGCGATCACGGACCTCTCGAAGACCTTCGGGGACCGCGTCCTCTTCGAGCAGGTCAACCTGCAGCTCAACGCCGGCAGCCGCTACGGCGTCGTCGGCGCCAACGGCGGCGGGAAGTCGACCTTCCTCCGCGTCCTCATGGCGGAGGAGCCGGAGAGCACCGGGGCCATCGCCGTCCCGAAGAGCGCGCGCATCGGCATGCTGCGCCAGGATCGCTTTCTCGACGACGCCGAGCCCGTGATCCGTGTGGCCATGCGCGGGGACGAGGTGGCGTTCGCCGCGCTCGACGAGCTGGAGCGGCTGGGCCGATCCGACGACCCCGATCCCGAGCGCCTCGGCGCCTGCGACGAGGTCCTGCACGCGACCGGCGGCTACGCGCTGGAGTCGCACGCCGCGCAGATCCTGGTCGGCCTGGGTGTGGAGGAGGCAGCCCTGAAGCAGCCGCTGGGCCGCCTCTCCGGCGGCTACAAGCTGCGCGTCCTCCTGGCGCAGGCCCTGGTGGGCCGGCCGGACGCGCTGTTCCTCGACGAGCCGACCAACCACCTCGACATCGTCAGCATCCGCTGGCTGGAGAGGTTCCTCCTCGCGTACCGGGGTTGCGCGGTGGTGGTGAGCCACGATCACCGCTTCCTCAACGAGGTCGCGACGCACATCCTCGACGTCGATTACGGCACCATCCAGCAGTACCCTGGCAACTACGACAATTTCCTGGCCTCGAAGGTGGAGACGCGCGATCGAAAGGAAGCGGAGGTCGCCCGCGTCGAGCGCGCCATCGAGGAGAAGAAGCTCTCGCTCGAGCGCTTCAAGGCCAAGGCCACCAAGGCGCGCCAGGCCAACAGCCGCCTCAAGCAGCTGGAGCGAGTGGAGATCGTCAAGCTCCAGCCGTCCTCGCGGCGCTACCCGAAGTTCGGCTTCCCCATCGAGCGGCCCAGCGGCAAGGACGTGCTGACCATCGACGGCGTCAGCAAGGCCTTCGAGGGTCGGCCGGTGCTGCGCGACGTCGATCTCACCATCCGCCGCGGCGAGCGGGTGGCGATCATCGGGGCCAACGGGCTCGGCAAGTCGACGCTGCTCAAGATCGCGGTCGGCCGGCTGGAGGCGGACGCCGGCGAGGCGGAGTGGGGTCACGAGACGTCGGTCGGCTGGTTCGCCCAGGACCACCGCGAGCTCATCGAGCACCCGGAGCAGAGCGCGCACGACTGGCTGTGGAGCCACTGCCAGGAGGAGACGACCAATTACGTGCGCGGCGTCCTCGGGCGCCTCCTCTTCACGCGGGACGAGGTCGACAAGAAGGTCGGCCGCCTGAGCGGCGGCGAGAGTGCCCGGCTCGTCTTCGCCAAGCTCACGATCCAGAAGCCCAACGTGATGGTGCTGGACGAGCCGACCAACCACCTCGATCTCGAGGCGATCGAGGCCCTGTCGGACGCGCTCGCCACCTACGAGGGGACGCTGATCTTCGTCTCCCACGATCGGTGGTTCGTCTCGAAGCTCGCGACGCGCGTCGTCGAGCTGACGCGCGAAGGGGTTCGCGACTTCATCGGCACCTACGACGAGTACCTGGAGCGGCAGGGGGCCGATCACCTGTCGGGGCGCGAGAGCCGCCCCCCTCGCGAAGGAAAGCGCGGCGTGCCGTCGGCGCCACCGCCGGCCAAGGCCCTCACGCCGGCGCCGCGCGCACCGACGCCGCCGGTGGAGACGCGCCTGGCAGCGCCGAGGCCCCGCCCGGCGGACGCAACCCCTCCACCGGCCGACGGCCCGGTGCGCCCGCACAAGCGGCGCTCTCTGCGCAGCGGGTCCACCCGCACGGACTGAGAGCGTACTCCCGCACGGCGGGGGCAACCGCTGGGAATGGCGGACGGTGACGGTGCGCTGTGCGTCAACGTCCGCCGGTGACGTGCTCGCCGCGCGCGACTCGAGGGGAGCAGGCCCGTCCGACGAGCCAGTGCGCTAGCTTCTGATGGTGACCCGACGCTTCCAGATCGCGCTCCCCGCGCTGCTGATGCTCCTCGCGCCCG
>JBKJLX010000569.1:0-9026 GCA_046596645.1 Polyangiaceae bacterium | reverse complement strand
ACAGCGGCGGTCGCGACCGGCGCGGCGGCCGCGACGCCCGGTGCGCCGAGCATGCCGGCCCACGCCGCCGCGTCATCCGGCGGCGGTGCTGCGACAGCCCCGGCCGGCGGCTCGGAGGGGGCCGGCGGCACGTCGGAGACGCCCACACCCTCGGGATCGTCGAGCTCGAGGAGCCCGGCCTGAACCGGGTCCTTGGCCTGGGCGATCGCGCGCAGGCGCTCCAGCTCGACCTCGAGATGCGAGATGCGCTCATCGCGGTCGGCAAGCTCCGCCTCGAAGGCGACCGCGTCGCCCTGGTGCTCCGCGATGGAGAGCTGGCCGCTGTCGCGGCGGATCATGGGTGGCAGGGCGACGCGGACCCCCGACTCCTCCTTGCGCGTGACCACGACCGGCCCGGGGGGCGCCGGCGGGCGTGGCGCCGCCGGGCGCGGCGGCACGGGGAGCGGCGGCGCGGGGAGCGGCTCCACCGGCATCGGCTCGGCGACGGGTCGCGTCTTCGGGCGCTCGCGCAGGTATCTGTCGACGAAGTCGTCGACGACGATCTCCTCCGCCGCCTTCTGCGCCTCGGCCTGGAGCGCCGCGAGAGGTCCGAGCCTCGACGAGGCCGGGCCCTGGCTCACCGGCGCGGGTGGCGGGGACGAGCGTCGGCCGGACTTCGCCATGCTTCGTCCGTTTTACCAGAAGCGCGTCAGCGCGTGAAAGTGCGCGGCCTATCACTCACTTGCGGCAGCATCGACCCCCAGCTCGCACGCCGTCCGCAGCGCCTCCTGCCAGACGGCGAGGTCGGCCGTGCGCTGGGTCAGCGGCGGGTCCCACTTGATCCATCCCCGGAAGCGATTCGACGCATCGCGCGCCGCTGCGGCGGCCGCGCGACAGGCGCGTGCGCGGCCGAGATCGAGGACCGCGAGCACCTTGGCGTGGCGCAGGGCGGCGCCCTCGAGCGCCTCCGCCAGGCGCATCGCCGCCTCGTGGTAGGCGACGGCGTCCGGTCGGTCTCCGACCGACGGCATCCGTGCACGCTGCACGACGCCCGAGGCCGGTCGCGCGGGGCGCGAGGTCGGCCAGCTGGAGGGCGGCCTGGGAAGCGGCCTAGACGCGGCGCGGGAGGACGGTCCGTTGGCAGGCGGCGGGAAGTTCGACGGACGAATGACGGTGGCTCGCTGCGACTCGGGGCACATCTGAGCGGGCTCGGATGCAGCGCGCATGCCGTCACCGAAGCCGCCGTGCATTTCAGATGAATAGCGCTGAATCCGCCTCGACCTGGGGCTCGAAGGCGTCGGTCCGTCCGTGCGACCTGCGGCGCCGCGCCACGGCTCGGCCGGCGCCCGTGGCGAACGGGCCTCAGTCTTCGCCGGCGTCGTCGCCGGCGTCGCCGCCCTTGTCGGCCGGTGCGTCGGGATCATCGATCTCGTCCGGATCCGGCGGGTCGTCGGTCGGCGTCGGGGTGCGCCCGCCGTCGTCCTCCGTCGGCGCCGTCTCCCCGGTCTTCAGGAGGTGCACCGTGTACTCCTTGAAGCGCTCGACCTCGACGAAGCGATCGCCGAGGCCCTCCAGCGTCTTCTTCTTCTTCTTGCCGAGGACGACCGCGCTCGCCTTGTCCAGCAGCTCGGCGGCGTTCTTCTTGTCCTTGGCGAGCTTCTCCTCCGGCGTCGGCTTCTGGAAGATGACGTTCTTCTTGTCCCGGTCGTACGCGTTCAGCTGCTCCACGCGGTAGAGGCCGTCGGTGTACTTCGGCATGCCCTGCACGACGACGCGGAACGGCGCCTCGCCCGGAGGCGGCGTGGTCGGCATGTCGACCACGGTGAGCGAGCCGTACTTCTTCCGCTTCTCTCCGCTGCGCGCGAGCGCGTCGAACAGCACTGCGGCCTGCAGCGTGTCGGGGGGGCGCTGGTTCTCGGGGTAGAGCAGGTGCGTGATCCCGCGTGCGCGCAGGTGCTCCCACAGCTCGGCCGGCGTCTTCAGCGGCTCGTAGAAGATGTGGGCTTGCCACGCCTGGATGTCGAAGATCACCGGGCGCGCGATGCCGAGGGTCGTCCGGTAGTTGCGGACGAGGAGCACCGCGTCCTCGGGGAGCGCGGCGTCGATCTTCCGGTGCTCGCTGCGCGACTTGAAGCGCTGCTCGTCCTTGCGCTTGCCCTCGAAGCCGCTCCGCGCGAGATCGATCGCGGCGACGATGCGCTTGCTACCGCTGTAGAACGGCGCGTCGGCCCCGTAGACCAGCTGGAAGGCGACCAATGGCACCAGCCCCGCGCGCGCCAGCCAGCCCAGGTCCCACCCACGCACCATCAGCGCCGCGGTGACCGCCGCCGGGATGGTGATGACCCCCTGCAGGTAGCGATCGCCGGTGTACGTCTCTGCCCAGAGGACGATGCTGACGAAGGCCGCGGCGATGCCGATCCACACGCGCCCCGGGCGGCGCACCACCAGCGCCATCGGCAGGAAGAGGGTGAAGAGCGAGCCCATCACCGGGAAGCCCTTGGTGAAGGAGTAGTGGGGGTCGAACGAGAAGCGGAAGAACAGCCCCACCGCCGTCACGTGCCGCATGATCCCCTCGCCCTTGGGGAGGTGGGGCGTGTTCGGGTAGAGCTTCGCGAAGAGCAGGGCGCTCTTCTCGTGCTCCGGGAACGACGGGAACAGGTTCTGCGCGAAGGGGTAGAGCGGGTTCTTGTAGAAGACCGCGTTCTTCACGAAGTGCGGCGCAGCGATGAGAAGCGCCATCCCCCCGACCACCACCGCGACCAGGATCAGGTGGCGCCATGTCGGCACGAAGAGCGGCGGCGCGTCGGGGCGCGGCCCCTCCGCGCGGGGACGCAGCCGGCGGAGGAGCGCGCGCCCCGCGAGGTGCGCCCAGCGCACCCCCAGCAGCACGCCAGCGAAGCCCACCAGGTAGATCGCCTGCGTCTTCACCAGGACCGCGCCGCCGAGGGCGATGCCGAGCACGGCGCACCACCGGAGATCGAGCCGCGGCAGGGCGCGCCCCGCGGCGATCAGCACCGGCAGCGCGAAGAAGCCGAGGAAGTGGTCGGCGCTGGCGCCCGGGTTCTGGTCGTAGACGAAGATGCCGGGGAAGAGGAAGAACACCGCCCACAGGCCGCGCACGCGCTGGCCGCCCAGCATCCACCTCGCGGCGACGGCGACGCCGACCGCCTTCCATACGACGACCGCCATCTCCAGCTGCAGGCAGCAGATCCACTTCAGCGGGGCGCTCAGCCCGGGGACCAGGAAGCCCCAGGTGAACACCATGCTGGTGAGGTGGGCGAAGGCTCGGTTGTAGTCCCCGTAGAAGGGGATCAGCTGGCCGGCGCGCGCGTAGTCCTGCGCGATCGGCACGTGGTACCAGGTGGCGTCGAAGTTGATCGACTCCGGCGTCAGCGTCTGCAGCCAGAGGAGCAGGAAGCAGGCGGCGCCGAAGCAGGTCGCGGCGAGGCCGAACCAGGTGGCGAGCGGCGTGCCCGGGGCGCGGTGACGCCACGTCCGCTGCTCCATGCGCAGGCGGCGCACCAGGTCGAAGGCGCCGGCCGCGGCGAAGGCCACCGCCAGGGCGACCGCGAACCACGGGCGGAACAGGCGGAGAGCGCCCGCCGCATAGAAGGTGAAGCCGAAGATGCCGAGGCCGATGGCCTTGGACATCAGGAGCGACTCGAGGAGCGGCAGCGTCCGCAGGCGGAGGAGCCGCCAGAGGACCAGGAATCCGATCCCGACGCAGCCGACCTCGAACAGCAGCACCCAGGACCAGACCAGGCCCAGCCGCCAGGTGAGCCAGTCGGCGACCGGGTACTTCTTTCCGACCACCGACGCGTAGAGCGCGATGCCGGCCAGGCAGGAGGCGAGCACGAAGACGCCGCGCGCGATGCCGCTCGCGCGCCCTCCCGTCATGGCGGCGATCTTGGCCGCCCACGCCGACTTTCCCATCGCCGAGCTCGGGCGCCTCCTACCACGACCGTGTCGCCCCGCCATCCGAGGGAAGAGGGGCGCCGCCGGCGACCCCCCGAGACCCGCGCGTCGCGTTGACGCTCGCGCGGGCTGGCGCCTAACGTCCCCGCGCCCGCGTGAAGCTGATCATCCAGATCCCCTGCCTCAACGAGCGCGACCATCTCCCCGGCACGGTCGCGGCCCTGCCGCGCCACATCGAGGGCGTGGACGCCATCGAGGTGCTGATCATGGACGACGGCTCGAGCGATGGCACGAGCGACGTCGCTCGGCAGATCGGCGTCCACCACATCGTCCGCGTGAAGCAGACCCGCGGCCTGGCCAACGCCTTCATGACCGGGATCGACGCCTGCCTGCGCCTGGGCGCGGACATCGTCGTCAACACCGACGCCGACAACCAGTACCCGGGCGAGCTCATCCCCGCGCTGGTCAGGCCGCTGCTCGACGGCAAGGCCGACGTGTCGATCGGCGACCGGCAGACCGACCGCATCGCGCACTTCTCGCCGATCAAGAAGGTGCTCCAGCGCTGGGGCTCCAAGCTGGTGCGCGGACTGTCGGCGACCGAGGTCGCCGACTCCCCCAGCGGCTTCCGCGCCTACAACCGCAAGGCGGCCTACCGCCTCTTCGTGCACAACCGCTTCACCTACACGCTGGAGACGGTGATTCAGGCCGGGCGATCGGGCCTGGTCGTCGCCAACGTGAAGATCTCGACCAACCCGAAGACGCGCGAGTCGCGGCTCTTCAAGTCGATCCCCGACTACCTGAAGCGCGCCGCGCCGGTGATGTTTCGCGCCTACGCGATGTACCGCCCGGCGCAGACCTTCATCTACCTCGCCATGGCGCTGCTCGCCGCGGGCCTCCTGGTGGGCGTCCGCTTCACCTACTACTACTTCGCGAACCCCGGCTACAGCGGCTACATCCAGTCGCTGATCGTCGGCGTCGGCTGCATCATCCTCGCCTTCCTGGTCGGCATCGTGGCGCTGCTCGCCGAGCTCTTGGCCGCCAATCGCCGGCTGCTGGAGGAGATCCTCATGCGCACCAGACGCATGGACTCGACCATGGCGCGGAAGAGCGGCGAGCCGCTGGACGACATCCAGTCGACCGGCGCCGCCGCGTGGGAGCACGACGCCGCCCCCGTGCTCGCAGCCGCGGTGGCCGAGGTGGTCGGAGACGAGGTCGAGGCAACGCTGGCCGAGGCGGCGGCGTCGTGACCTCGCCGCGCGAGGCTGGAGGCGCGATGCCGAGCAGCCGTGTTCCCAGCACGGACGGCAACGTCCTCGGCAACCACTACGACAAGTACGGGACCAAGAACCCCATCGCGAAGAAGCTCATGCAGGGCTTCCTCGACGCGGTCACCGACCTCTACCGGGCCGAGGGGGCCAGGGCCGTGCTCGAGGTGGGCTGCGGCGAGGGCAAGCTCGCCGATCACCTGGTGCGCCAGGGGCGCCGCCCCGAGCGCTTCGAGGCGTGCGACCTCGCGCTCGATCGGCGGGCGCCGGGGCTCGACCCGCTGATCCACTTCCGCGAGGCGTCGATCTACGAGCTGCCCTTCGCCGACGACGAGTTCGATCTGGTCATCTGCTGCGAGGTGCTGGAGCACCTGGAGGATCCGCGCCACGGCCTGCGCGAGGTGCAGCGGGTGGCGAAGCAGGGAGTCATCGTCAGCACGCCGCGCGAGCCGATCTGGCGGGCGATGAACCTGGCGCGCGGCAAGTACGTGCGCGATCTCGGCAACACGCCCGGTCACATCCAGCACTGGGGTCGGCGCGAGCTGCGGCGCCTGGTGTCCGACTTCGTCGACGTCGTCGACGAGAGGACGCCGATCCCCTGGACGATCCTGCGCGGTCGCCCGCGACCGGGCCCGCGCCCGACCTGACATGGCTGGCGACCGGCGCTGGGCCTGGTGCAGGCCGTGGCTCGCGCACGTCGCGGCCGCGCTGATCGTCGCCACCATGACCTTAGGCCTCTACCGGGCGGAGAGGCGGGTCGGCGCCACGGTCGACGAGTACGGGCACCTGGTGCGCGGCCTGGCGATCTGGTGGGCGCCCGACACCCGCCTCAACTGGCCGCACCCCCCGCTGCCACACGCCCTGATCGCGCTGCCCACCGTGCATCGAGCGGAGAAGAAGACCGACTTCACCAGGCTCGCCGGCTGGGAGGACGCCGACTTCACCAAGACGGTGAAGGGCTACTGGAACGAGGTCGGCTACGAGGAGGCACGCAAGCAGCTGGTCGCCGGCCGGCGCATGATGATCGGCCTCGCGGCGCTGGTCGCCGGGTGGCTCTACTGGTGGGCCCAGCGCCGGATGGGCAAGGTCGTCGGCCTGGTCGCCGTCACCCTGTGGGCGTCACACACCACGCTGCTCGCGCACGCCCAGCTGGTCACCAACGATTTCGCCGCGGGGTGCTGCGCGCTGGTGCTCGGAGCGACCCTGGTCGATCTGGTCCAGCGACCGCGCTGGCGGCACGCCGCGTACTTCGCTGTCGCATGCGGCGTGTCCGTGGTCACCAAGACCTCGCTGGTGGCGATGGTCGGGCTCGCCATTTTCCTCCTCGGGGTGTGCGCGCTCGCCGGGCGCGGCGGCTTCCGCCGCATGCCGATCGTCCGCCGCGTCGTGCGCGGCGTCGCGGCGGGCACCCTCGCCGTCGCGTTCTCCTGGCTCACCATCCTCACCGTGTACCGCTTCGATCGCGCGTTCCTCACCGTGGCCGAGTTCAACGAGGTGGCCGAGCCCGACACCACCTACGCGCGGCAGAATCGCAAGCCCATCGCCACCCTCGACCAGCCGGCCGACCGCCTGGTGCCGCTGCCGTACTCGTACGTCTTCGGCATCCAGTTCGTGCGCGCGCAGAACGAGGAGGGCCACACCGGCTGGTTCATGGGCAAGCCCAACCCCGAGGGCAACCCCGCGTATTTCAAGACGCTCGCCTACTACAAGACACCGCTCGGCCTCATGGCCCTCTGCACGGCGGGCGTCGCGCTCACGCTGGTGCGCTGGCGGCGTGCGCTCCTCCTCCCGATCAGCCTCATCCTGACGGTGGCCTACTTCGAGCTCGCCTCCCGCACCAAGATCAACCTCGGCTTCCGGCACGCCACGCCCACCGTCGCGTGGATGGTGCTCATGGGCACCCGCGGCGCCGCCGAGCTGCTGCGCCTGCGCGTGGGGCGCCTCCGCCTCCGCATCCCCGGCGCGATCGTCGTCGCCGTGTGCACGCTGGCCTGCGCTGCCGGCGCGGTCGCCGCCTGGCCGTACTACCTCGGCGACTTCAACACCCTCGCCGGTGGCCGCAAGGGCGGCCTGGCCATCAACCTGGCGGAGGAAGACTGGGGGCAGGACATCCCCGATCTCGCGCGTCTGGTGAAGAAGGAGAAGTTCAAGTCGATCCACTATTTCTCCCGGTTCTCGACCATGAAGCAGGAGCTGAAGCTGCTCGGCGTGTCCTACAGGGGCCTCGACTGCGGCAAGCGCGTGGAGGGGTGGGTCGTCGTCGGCGTGAAGGACTGGACCGAGCGGCGCTCCTGCTTCCGGTGGATGAACAAGGGAGGCGCCGCGGCGGAGCCGCGTCACGTCATCAACGACCACCTCCTGGTGTTCAAGATCGACAAGGGCGACACCCGCGACGCCGCGCCCGAGCCGGTGCCGCCGCCGGAGCCGGACGAGCCCAGCGACGATGTGGAGGATCGTCCGTGACCGCGACCGATGCCGAGCCCGTGAACCCCGCCGCGCCTGCGGGGCGCTTCGTTCGCCTGGGGTTCGTCGCCGCGGCGCTGGTCGACGCGGCGCTCTCGGTCGCGCTCCACCCGGCAGCGAAGGGGAGCAAGGGCTCCTGGGTCGTCGCGCTGCTGTTCGCGGCGGGCCAGGTGCTCGCCCTGGGCATGGTGCTGGGCGTCGTCGCCGACGCGGCCCAGCGCTGGCTCCCGCGGCGCCGCTTCCTCGCCCCGCTGGCCGCCTTCGCGCTCGCCTGGGTGCTCGACCTGGTCGTGTTCGCGGAGGACTTCTCGGTCTTCCCGCTGTGGCTGCGCGTCGCGCTGTCAGCCGCCGCGGCGATTCCCATCGCGGGGCTGATCGCGCTGCGCCCGTTCATCACCTGCTCGCGATGGCTGGCCGGCGTCGCCGCGGTGGCCGCGCTCGGCATGCAGGCGGGGAGCCATGTCGCCGTCGACGGCAGTTATCCCGGCATCCACGTGGCGGCGCACGTCCTCTCCGGTGTGCTCCTCGCGCTCGCGCTCGAGGGGGCGCGCCTCCTGCGAGGCACGCCGCGCTGGGGTCTGCCGGTGGACGGCGCGCTGGCGGCCGCGGCCGCGACGGCGCTGGCGGTCTGGCCGTCCAACGCGGTGCTGGTGTCGCTCGCGCGCCTGCCGACGGCCAGCGTGGTGCCCTTTCTCGCCGAGGTGCACGCCGACGACGGCTTCGGCGACGGCGGCGTGAACGACGCCGATCAGCGTGCCTGGTTCGCCTCGCGCGAGGGGCAGCCCGACATCGCCCCCACCAGGCCGGCGCTCCACGCGATCAAGCCGGTGGTGATCCTCCTCACCGTCGACGCGCTGCGCGCCGACGTGGTGCTGGGCGATGCCCCCGACGCGATGAAGGTCACGAAGACGCTGCGTAGGCTCGCCAAGCGCGGCGCGAGCTTCTCGATGGCGCGGAGCCCCGCGTCGTCCACCTCGCCATCGATAGCGGCGATGTTCCTCGGCAAGTACTACTCCTCGCTCTACTGGACCGAGAAGGAGCAGAGGAGGAAGATGAAGTTCTTCCTTCCCGAGGAGAGCTCGGTCCGCTTCCCCGAGCTTCTCGAGAAGGCGGGGGCGAACACCGGGTACGTGGTGACGGCCTCCGGCTTCATGCCGGAGTATGGCCTCGCCCGGGGGATGAAGCCGCTCGGCGATCTCGTCACCACCGGCGCCGACAAGGCGATTCCACAGGTCATCGATTGGGTGAACGCGGTGGGGGAGGAGCCGGCGTTCGTCTGGGCGCACATCCTCGACCCCCACATCCCGTACCAGCGCGGCAACGAGGATGACGAGCCCTACGCCCGCTACCTGGCCGAGGTGGCGGTGGTCGACGCGCACATCGCCAAGCTCGAGAAGGCGGTCG
>JBKJLX010000537.1:0-11599 GCA_046596645.1 Polyangiaceae bacterium | reverse complement strand
CTTGCCGGTGCCGGTCTCGCCCTCGACCAGGACGGTGAGATCGCTGGCGGCGACCTTCTCCAGGAGCGCGAAGGTCTCGCGCATGGCGGCGCTCGCGCCCAGCATGCGGCCGAAGCGCGCGCGCGGGGACAGCACCTGCTCGACGTGCTCGTCCAGCGGGGTCAGGGCGAGCACCGTCTTGCCGACGCGCGCGTGGACCTCGGCCGCGGCGATGGCACGCGCGACCCGCAGCTCGCCGATCCAGGTGCCGTTGGTCGAGCCGAGATCGGTGAGCTGCCAGCCCTCGGCGACCAGGCGGATCGCCAGATGCTCGCGCGACACCGCGGGGTCGCGCAGCGGCACCTCGGCGTCGGGGCTCTGCCCGATGCGGATCTCGTCCTGGGCGAAGACGTGCGTGGTGCCGACCTCGCTCGCGTCGGGTGCGGCCAGCACCGACACGCGGAGCTTGCGCAGGCGACGCACCGAGTGGCCCGACGCGTCGGTGATGATCTGCGTGGCCGGCGCCGGGCGGGAGCCGGCGGGCGAGCTGCCCTGCGCCATGGGACGCCATCCTACTCCGGTGTCGGGGCGACGCCCCTCGGAGACCGACCCGCGACGTCACGGGAACCGCGGGCGCCGGCCGCTGTCGCTGGGGCATGACCGAAGATCGGGCCCCGCGCGACGCCACCGTGAAGCCCTGCATCCAGATCCGCGTCGCGTGGGGCGCGGCCACCATCGACGTCGCGCACCTCGATCCTCCGCGCGATTTCACGCTGGGCGAGCTGGCGCGCGTGTGCGAGCCCGGCGCGGTGCCGCTGACGGGGGACGTCGCGGGGCGCCTGGTGGAGCTCGACGCCGGCGGCTGGCCTTGCCTGGTCTCGCGCGAGGACAGCCCCGCCGAGCTCGTGGGCGCGAGCTGGAGCGAGCGCGACGCCGCAGGCGACGTCGTCGACATGCCGGCAGGCGGGCGCGGGCTCCGCCTCCGCGAGGGGGACAGCGCGTCCTTGTCGATCCACGGCATCGACGTGGTCGTGCTGGCGATCGATCCGGCGCCGGCGCCGCTCCTGCGTCGCGCCAGCTTCGATCGCAGGACCAAGCTCGTCGCGGCCGGCGTGATCGTCGGTCACCTGGCGCTGGCGCTGGCCCTGGCATCCGAGGACGACCCGGTGGTGGGCAGCGAGCCGACGACCGCGCAGATCGCCGAGATGCAGCGGCTGCTCCGCGTCGCTGCGGAGAACGACGAGCCGGAGCAGGTGGCGCTCGACCACGAGGGGAAGGAGGGCGGCGCGGGGACACGCGCGAAGGGCGAGGAGGGATCGCTCGGCGACGCTTCCGGGCCCGGTTCGCGCTCGCGCTTCGGCGTGCAGGGCCCGCCGCATCGCGCGCAAGCGCAGCGGGACGCGGCCGAGTTCGGCATGATCGGCCTCCTCAACAGCGGCGCCGGGGGTGATCCGAGCGCCCCCACCGCGCCATGGGGGCGCGACGCGGGAGGCGGCAGCGGCGTCGGGCTGGGATCGATCGGCACCATCGGCCACGGCGCGGGCACCGGCACCGGCCAGGGCTTCGGATCCGGCCGTCCGGGCGGCGCGCACCATGCTCCGCCGTCGTCGAGCTCGGCGACGCGACCGCAGCATCGCTCGTCGGCGCCGCCCGCGCCGCTCGATCCAGACGGGCGCTTCGCGACGACCTACCGTCCCGGGCGCGGACACCTCGCCTCCTTCGAGGCTGCGCTGGCGCGCGGCGTCCTGCCGCCGGAGGCGCGCGAGGTCGTGGCCGACGTGGCCGCAGGGGGCGACGGGCAGCTCGCGGCGCCGACGAAGCGCGCCCTCGCCTGGAGCGCCGATTTCGAGCGGACGCGCCCGGCCCCGCAGGGCGGCAAGAACCACCTGCGCATCGCGCTGCGATCGGCGGTGGAGAGCGCGGGGCGGCCGCGGCTGAGCGTCCACCTGGTGCTCGACACCAGCGGCTCGATGCAGGGCGAGGCGATGGCGCAGGCAAAGCTCGCAGCGAAGGAGCTCGTCGCCAAGCTGGCGCCGACCGACGACTTCTCGCTGGTCGCCTTCTCCAGCGGGGCCGAGGTCGCGGTGGAGGAGGGCCCGGTCGGCGCACGCCGCGTGGCGATCCAGCGGGTCATCGACGGGCTGCGCGCCGAGGGCGGCACCAACATTTCCGAGGGCATGCGGCTCGCGTACGCCGAGGCGCGATCGAGCGCGGTCCCCGCCGATGCCGTCCGCGTCGTGTTCCTCATGTCCGACGGTCGACCCAACGGCGGCATGATGAACCCAGAGAAGCTGTCCCGCCTGGCCCTCGACGCCTTTCAGGATGGCATCCAGACCAGCGCCTTCGGGCTCGGCGCCGACTACGACGGTGCCCTGATGAGCCAGATCGCGTCCGACGGGGCCGGTGGCTACTACTACGTGGCGAGCCCCGAGCACATCGCGGCGGCGCTCTCCACCGAGCTCGAGAAGCGCCTCGACCCGGTGGCGCTCGGGGTCGAGGTCCGGGTGCGACTCAAGCCGGACGTGAAGCTGCTGTCGGTCTACGGCTCGCGTCGGCTCGGCGCGCAGGAGTCGGCCAAGGTGCGCGCACAGGAGACCTCCGTCGACGTGACGGCGGCGAAGAAGAGCGGCATCGCCCGCGATCGCGAGGACGACTCCGAGGGGGGCATGCGCTTCTTCATGCCGGCGTTCGGTCGCGACGACGCGCACGCCATCCTCCTCCAGCTCGACCTGCCTCCGGGCGTGGGCGAGCGCGGGGTGGCGACGGTGGAGGTGAAGTACAAGGACCTCATCCGGCGCAACAACGTGGTCGACGAGAAGCCGCTGCGCCTCGCCTGGGCCGACGGTGACGCGGAGAGCGCGGCGAGCGCCGACCGTCCCATGCAGCGCGCCATCCAGCGCTTCGGCGCCGGGCAGGCCCTGGCGACAGCGGCGGTGAAGGTGCAGGCGGGGGACTCGGCGGGCGCGCTGGCGCTGCTGGACGAGCGGGTCGGGATCCTCCGCCACGCGGCCATCGTGCTGGGCGAGCCCTCGCTGGGAAGCGATGCCGATCGGCTCGGCCGGCTGCGCGCCTTCATCGATCCGTCGGGTCAGGGCGGCGACGCGCTGGCGCTGGCGATGCTCGTCGACGCCGCCGGCCAGTCGCGGCTGCGCTGATCGGGCTGATCGGAGCTGATGGGGCGCCGCCGCGGCTACTTTCGCGCGCCGCCGGACTTGGCCAGCACCACGTCGAGCCCGCGGCAGTTGCCCGCAGTCTCGATCTTCAGGCGCCGCGCGAGCGCGCACAGGGCCGCTCCCTTCTCCAGGCTGGCTGCGTCCCCCTGACGGACGCCGTGGCCGCTCACCTCCTCGGCCCGGGAGAGCAGCGTCCCCCGGGCCGCTGGCGCCAGCCCCCGCGCCACCAGCTGGGCGGCGACCACGTCGTGCACCGGCATCGGATTATGCCACATCGCCAGGTCCTTCCCCGCGGCCTCGACGAAGACGGGCCACAGGCGGTGCGCCGCGCCGACGTCCTCGCAGGGCCAGGTGGGCGGCGTCGCGAGGTCGTCGACCTGAAGGCTCCGGCGAGACAGCCGGAACATCAGCGGTGCTGCGTCCCCGGCGACGGCGACACCCTCGGCGCTCGGTGCCTGCGCCCTCTCCACGTCGTCCAGCAGGGTCTGGCAGCGCGCCAGGCGGACGTCGCGCTCGCGGACCGCCTTGCAGGCGGCGAGGCGGTCCTGGGCGCGCGCCTGCGCTGCAGGGCCGGCAGTATCGAGATCGGAGTCGGGGATGGACTCGGCGCGGCAGGGATCGGTCGCCTCGAGCGCGGCGTCGACGCGCTCGCGCGCCCCGGCCCGCGCGCGCCAGACGATCACCAGCGCGATGGTCGTCGGCACCACGATCGCGATTGCGGCGAGCACCAGACCCGCCCGGCGCAGCGCGCGTGCGCGCCGCGTGGCGAGCAGGCGCGGGTGCTCGTCCAGCGTCTCGCCGATGCGGCGCACCAGCCCCTGCCAGCCCTCCACGTCGGCCGCGAGCTGATCGATGGGGCCGGCCAGGGAGCGGTCGCGCGACATCTTCTCGCCGAGGCGGTCGAGGTAGAAGCCGACGTCGTCGTTGTTGGCGTGGGTGGTGACCTCGGCCACGCCGGCGAGGAGGCCGCCGGCGATCGGCGGCAGGTCGCCCCACACCATGACGGCAGCGGCGCGGCTCTCGCCGAGCGAGGCCAGCGCGCGATCGACGGGATCCCATTCGACCAGCGCCTCCAGGGTCGAGCGCGAGGTCCCGGCGGCGCGGGCGACGTCCTCCAGCCCGTGGCGCAGGGCCTCGGCGAGCTTCCGCGGGTCGAGCGCGTCGAGCGCGCCCTGCACCCTTCCCGCGCCGAGCTCCACCTTTGCGCGTCCCAGGGGCTCGTCCGCGCGGCGCGCGAAGATCGGCCCGAACATCGCCATGAGACGACGGGTATCACGCCTCGGGGGGGCGCGGGGAGCGCCTGCCGGGAGCGCGCTCGGAGAGGGCTGCGTCACCGTCGCCGACGCCGCGCGCCCTCGCCGCGTCCTCCACCGCGCGCGTGTAGGCGGGGGAGCCGACGAGGGTCTTCAGCCTGCGAGACACCGGCAAGACCATGCGCGCCGGGCGGTAGCGGACCTGCTCTCCGCTCGCGGGGTCGATCATGGTGCCGCCCGCGATGGCCGCGGTCATCTCGGCGATCGAGCGCCCGCGAGCGAGCTGGTCGATCCGGATCCACGCGCCTTCGTCGTCGGGCTCGTAGAAGGTGCCCAGCGAGCGCCCCTGCGCGGCGACGTGGAACTGCGAAGGGACGTAGCTCACGCCGTCGAGTCCGAGGCGCTCGCACGCCATCACCACCATGCCGATGACGATGCGGAGGCAGCCCAGGCCGGGGTGCTTCTGCCCAGGCAAGAGCGGGCGTTCGGGGCTCGCGGCCGCCTGCGGATCCTGGAGGAGCAGCCACTCGATCGACGCCATCCGGAAGGGCCCCTCCGCGGCGGGGCCGGCCATCGTCGGCGGCGGCAGCCGCTGCTCGGTGACCGACAGCTCGAGCAGCACCTCGCGCCGGCTGCGGTCGGCGTAGACCACCGCGGTGG
The DNA here is from genome assembly GCA_046596645.1 of Polyangiaceae bacterium. GTDB lineage: Bacteria > Myxococcota_A > Polyangia > Polyangiales > Polyangiaceae > JBKJLX01. The sequence continues at coordinate 6,534 of JBKJLX010000537.1, read as the reverse complement.
GGCCGATCGGCCCGTCGTCGCGCAGGTCGACCTCGAAGTTCGCGTAACCCCGCTTGCGGAAGTGATCGGCGAGACCGTAGTGCTCGATGACGAGCTCGAGGCGGAAGCGCGAGTAGTATCCGAGCAGGCGCGGATCGCTGACGTGACCGATCAGATCGCCCAGGAGGTCGGATTCGCGGATGGCGAACGCGTCGCCATCCGGCGGGTCGTCGGCGACCAGCGCGGCGGGGTCGATGCGCGTGCGCAGGCGTCGGAACCAGAGGAGCGACGTCTCGGCCTCGCTGGGAATGGCCTCGCCGCCGCCGCCGAGCAGTCGACCGAAGGTGCGGGCAGAGTGACGCCAGGCCTCGGGCCCGTAGCCGCCGGCGAGGACGATCACCGTAGGCAAGCCCCGCGCCAGCTCCAGCACGCGCTCGTCGCGGTGGAGGATGGCGTCGGGTCCGATGCGCCAGGCGCCGAGGCGGTCGCCGGCGGCGACGTCGACGCCGGCCACGTAAATCACCAGATCGGGTCGGGCTCGCCCGAAGACCTCCGGCAGCGTGTCCTCGATGGCCTGCAGGTACGTGGCGTCGCCGACGCCCGGGCCCAGGGCCAGGTCGAGCGTCGCTACGGCGGGCGTGGTGTCCCAGTGCGCGGCGTGCACCGAGTAGGTGAACACGCGATCGTCGTCGGCGAAGATGCTCCGCGTGCCGTCGCCGTGGTGGAGGTCGAGGTCGACCACCAGGACGCGGCCCCTGAAGCCGCGCGCTCGCGCCTCCTCGATCGCGACCGCGACGTCGTTGAAGATGCAGAAGCCCGCGCCGTGCTCGCGGCGTGCGTGATGGAAGCCGCCGCCGAGGTTCGCGACCGGGCCCCGCTGCGGCGCGCGCAAGGCAAGGGCGGTCGCGAGCACGGTGCCCGCGGTGGCGCGGCGCTGCCCCTCCACCACGCGCAGCGCTGCCTCCGGTGTCAGCGAGAGCCCCGCGCAAGCGCGCGCCAGACCCTCGGGCTGGTCGATGCTCTCGAGGTAGTCGCGCGCGTGGACGCGCACCAGGGGGTGGATACCCAGCCGCGGCGGCGCGAGGACGGCGGCCTCGTCGAGCCAGCCCTCGTGACCCAGGTAGGTGAGGATCTTCTCCGCTCGCCGCGGGTCGACGACGTCGTTGGGCGGAGCGCGGTACCCCTCGTGGTAGACGAACCGAAGCCCGGCCGGCAGCACGCGCGCCCGGAGGCGGCGGGCCACGCGGATGCCCGCGCGGTGCGCGCGACGCGCAGCGCGGAGCGCCGCTCGCAGCGCTCCGGACGCCACGCTGGTTCGGTCCTCGGTCGCCACGCGCGGCCCGGAGGTTAGCGGACAGGCTCCGACCGGCGAGCTACGATCCCGGCGCGCGTGCCGATCTTTCGCCTCGACGAGCGCATCGTGTTCCCGCCGCCGGAGCTCTCGGAGGCGGACGGCCTGCTCGCGGTCGGCGGCGATCTGCGCCCGCAACGGCTGCTCCTCGGCTACGCGATGGGGATCTTCCCCTGGTACTCCGACGGGCAGCCCATCCTGTGGCACTCGCCCGACCCCCGCTTCGTGCTGCAGGCGACCCAGGCGCACGTCCCACGGAGCGTCGAGAAGCAGCTGCGGCGGGGCGAGTTCGAGGTGCGCTTCGACACCGCCTTCGCGGACGTGGTGCGCGCGTGCGCGCGCACGCCGAGGCCCGGCCAGCGTGGGACCTGGATCACGGCGGAGATGGCGGCTGCCTACGACGCCCTCTTCGATCTGGGCTTCGCCCACTCGATCGAGGCCTGGCAGGGCGGTCAGCTGGTGGGGGGCCTCTACGGCGTGTCGCTGGGCGGTGCGTTCTTCGGGGAGAGCATGTTCGCCAACGTGGCCGACGCCTCCAAGGTCGCGTTCGTCACCCTCCTGCGCAGGCTCACCACGTGGGGAATCGACCTCGTCGACTGTCAGGTCCGCACCGATCACCTGGCGCGCTTCGGGGCGACCGAGTGGCCGCGTCCGCGCTTCCTCGAGGCGCTCGGCGCCGCCCTCCAGGCTCCGACGCGGCGAGGCCGCTGGTCGGCCGACGCGACCGCCGATGATCGCCACGTCGTCTGACCGACCTCGGACTTCACGCTGGGTGGGCGTGCGTGGTACGGCAACGCGGTGACCTTGCGCGTCCTGCCCGTCCCGTTCGGTCCGGTCGCCGTGGGCGTGCGCACGTTCACGCGCCGTGGTGAGCGGCGCCTGGTCGCGGTGGTCAAGGTCACCTGCGAGCTGGTCGACGGCGAGGCGATGCGCGTGCTGGCACCCAGCCCGGTCACCGACCGCGATCTCGGGCTGCGGGTACCCCAGGCGCAAGTGATCGTCGCCGGCTCCTGCCATGCATCGCCTGGGCTCCGCGGGGTGCGGGTGGCGGTGGCGCGCGGAGGGCGGTCCCTGCTCGACAGGCAGGTCGACGCGCAGCCGGGCGACCCGGTCGGTCTGGGACCGCTGCCGCCGAGCTCGCCGGTGCGCTGCGCGCGCCTCGGCCGCGCCTCGCAGCACCTCGTCGACAGCGCCTTCGACGTCGCCCTCCCCGACGACTTCGACGACACGTACTTCCAGGCGGTCCCTCCCGACCAGTGCGCCAGCGAGCCGCTCGTGGGCGGGGATCTCGTGCTGCTGGCGCACCTGCACCCGCAGCTGCTCACCATCCGCACCACCATCCCCGCCGGAACGGCGGTCGCGCTGTTGCAGACCGATCGCGGACAGCGCCGCGCAATCAAGCTCCGCCTCGACACGCTGACCTGCCTGCCGGAGGCGATGCGCGCCGAGCTGGTGTGGCGCGGCGACATCCGGGTCGACGACGAGTCGCTCCGGGACGCGCGCGTGGGTGGCGCGCACGGCCGAGGCGAGAACGACTTCCCCGATCTCGCGGCGACGGCGCGCGCCCCGGGCGCCGGCCCCGTGTTCGCGGGTGCGGCCGCAGAGCTGCGCCCGGACGCGACGCAGATCGCATCGTTCGACCACCACTCGCCTTCGCCGGCCCCGCGGCGCGGCCGGGAGGGGACGATGGTGCTCGAGGCGTCCGCTCCCGCGTCCTCGCCCCCGGCGGAGGCGCCGCGGCGCCAGCGCGCGCACGCTGGCACCATGATCCTGGAGGGCCCGGCGGCGGCGCCGGCAGAGGACGAGGAGGCGGCGCCGCCGACCATGGCGATGCCGTTTCCCGGGCCGGCGCAAGGCCGCGCGCCGCGGGTCGACGCGACCCTCGAGATCGCGGACGACCGGACCTCCGACGGGCTGCCCGAGCACGCGCCGCGCTCGATGCCGTTCGAGCGCCGCTCCTCCCTGCCGCCTGATGACCCGACGCGTCGCGCGCCGGTGCCGGGGGCGCCATGGTCGCCGCAGGGCGTGCGCCGCGCGCCGCGCGCTGGGAATGCTTCGACCATGGTGCTCGAGTCCGAGCCACCGCCGGCGCCGGTGGTCGCGCCGCCGCTCGTTGCGCCGCCTGCGGTCGTGCAGCCCACCGCACCGCCCCCCGACGCTGCACCGCCGCCTGCTGCAACGCCGGCTGCCGAGGCGCGCGCGCCGCGCGATCCGTGGCGCCAGGAATCGTCGTCAGCGCCGGAGCTCGCGGCGCCCGTGCGCGCGCCGCGCCAGCGCGTCAGCTTCCGGTCCGACCTCTACAAGAAGCTCAAGAAGTGAGGGCGCCCCGCGGCGTTCGACGCCGCGGGAGAGTCAGCCGGCGGCGCGCGCGCGCTTCACGATGGCGGCGATGTCGCCCCTGGCCAGACCGGCGGCCACGCCGATCCGCTCGAGGACGCCCGCCTCCTTCTTTTCGATGCCACCGGTGGCAAATGCGACGAGGGAGGCGATGAAGAGGCCGGCCTCGACCTGCTTCAGGTCCTTCAGGATCTTGCCGACGGACTCGCCGCGGGCGACCGGACCCTCGCTTCCGATGCGATCCTCCGACTCGACGAGGAGCGCCTCCACCTCCCACTCGATGACGGCCCCGGAGGAGAGCGTCTCGATCGCCTTGACCATCGCCGAGCGCTCGGCGGCGTCGGCGTCACCGTCGGCCAGGGCCGCGAGGTGTCCCGCCTCCACCGCGGCGCGGAAGAGCGCGTTCTGGTCCTTGCCCTTGAGCTCGGCCGCGATCTGCTGCGCGAACTTGTCGAGCTCGGTCGTCTTCAGCGGCTGCTTCTTGCTCACGGTGGAGGATGCTCTCCCGGAGGACATCCCCCGCGCAAGCGGCCTGTGGCCCTGCCGGTCCCCCGCCGGCGGGCGAGCGATCACCGGGCCCGCAGGCGCTCCGACATCTCGCGGACGGCGATCTCCACCGCGGGCTGCTCGAAGAGGCAGCAGGCGCCGGTCGTGGCGTCGCACTCCGGGGATCGCGCCTCGGCCAGCATGGCCAGCACGCGCCCGTCCCCCTCCACCCGGCCCCGCTCGACCAGGGCGAGCTTCTCCCCGCAGGGCGCGGCGCGAAGATCCAGCGCCACCCGCAGGGCGGCCGAGCCGCGAGCCCGCACGTCCGGTCTCCGGAGCAGCGTGGTCGCCAGCCCGGCCGCGGTGGAGCCGCCGCGCCGCGCCATGACGTCGTAGAGGACGTCGACGCCGTCGGCGCCGAAGCGCTCGGCCAGCGTCTCCAGGATGCGGCGGCCGCCATCGGGCGCGGCACCGGCGTTCACCGCGATGTCCACCGCCGCGTCGCGCATCTCGACGCCGTCGAGCGCGCTGGGATCCAGCTCCGCCAGGGCGAGGACGCCCTGCTCCGCACGGGCAAAGTCGCGGGTCGCCGGGGCGCGCCGGACGTGATGCTTCCACGTCCGGGCGTCCAGGCCGTCGATCTCGGTCGGGCGCGCGGAGGCGTCGGGGTCGGGGGTCGCCTTGCCGTTGCCCGATGCGGCGGAGGGGAGCGCGGTCGCCGAGGGGGTGGCGCTGGCGACGATCGCGCGCGTGGCCCCGGCGGTATCTCCGCTGGGGGCGGCGGGCGCGGATGGCTCGAGGCTCGCCTCGCCCAGGGAGCCGAGGAGGCGGCGCCCGACGGGCGATCGCACGGCCGCAAAGCCGGCGGCGCCGAGGACGGCCGCGAGGGCGAGGCGAAGGGCCCAGGACGCGCGCTGACGCTCGCGGGTGATCGAAGGGCGCGCCTGGGCATCCAGATGGGCGTCGTCACCCACCTCGTCCACGCTCCGCTCGACCGGAGGCCTCTCCGGGCGATGCGAGAGGCGGCGCGACTCCACGGGGGGCGTCGTCTGATCGGCGACGTCCTCGAAGCGAGTCATGGGTGGCGGCGGCTCGGAGCCGGCGACCGTCATCGGCAGCGACGCGGGCGGCGGCCGCTGGCTCGAGGGATCGTCGGCGCCGGCCGGGTCGATGGCCGCCACCTGCGCGGCGGCCTCGTCCAGCGCGCGCACCACGTCGTCGGCGCGCGCGAAGCGATCGCCTGGCGACTTGGCGAGCAAGCGCAGCGTGATCGCTTCGAGCGCGGTGGGGACCAGGACTCCCGGCGCGCGCTCGCGGAACGGCGGCACCGGCTCGAGGCGGTGCTTCACGAAGAGATCGACCTGCGCCTCGGCCTCGAACGGTGGCACCCCAGCCAGCATCTCGTAGAGGATGCAGCCCAGCGCGTAGAGGTCGCTGCTCGCGTCCACCGCGCGCATGCCTAGCGCGGCCTCGGGCGCGAGGTAGCCGATGGTGCCGAAGATGACGCCGTCGGCGGTGATGCGCGCGGGGGCCAGCGGAGTGGCGCGGCGTGACGGGTCCTGCGTGGCCTTGCCGTCGAACTTCTCCACCGGGACCTTGGCGAAGCCGAAGTCGATGACCTTGATCGGGTCCTTGATGCCCGGCAGCACCATCACGTTCCGCGGGTTCATGTCGCGGTGGATGATGCCCAGCCCATGGAGCTTGGCGAGGGCGGTCGCCATCTGTCGGGCGATGCGGAGCGTGCGGTGGGCCACCAGCGGGCCCTTGGTGAGTAGCGCCTTGAGCGTCACCCCGCGTACGAACTCGAGCACCAGGTAGTACGAGCCGTCCTCGAAGCGGCCGAAATCGCGCGCCGAGGCGATGTTGCGGTGCTCGACGTGGGCGCCGACGATCGCCTCGCGCTCGAAGCGCGAGACGATGCCGGGGAAGTCCGCCGTCGCCGGATGGAGCACCTTGATCGCCACGCGCTTGCGCATGTGCACGTGCTCACCGGAGAGGACGGCGCCCATGCCGCCCATCGCGATGACGCCGTGGATCCGGTAGCGATCGGCCACCACCGTGCCGACGAGCTTCTCCGCGTGCTCGCGCGCGACCGCCGGGTCGGCGGTCACGAGCTGACCGGAGTTGGGGCCCTTCTCGGACACGAAAGTCCACTTCGCAGCACCGGTCAGGTGCGGCAACAGAAACAACGCTCGCGGTCGGGTTGGTCGTTTCGCGGACCACCACCACGCCGATCTGCTGTCCCCTGGTGCGCCGGGCCGACGGGCTCTACTTCTCGTGCCCTTGGTGCGCGCGCTTCGCCGACGCGGCCTTCTTCGCGGGAGCCGTCTTCGCCTTCGCTGCTTTTGCGGCTGTCGCGGCTGTCGCGGCTGTCGCGGCTT
>JBKJLX010000533.1:0-11421 GCA_046596645.1 Polyangiaceae bacterium | reverse complement strand
GGGTCGCGCTCTCCGGCTGGAGCGCGGGCTACGGGGCCATCTCCACCATCCTCCAGGTGCGCAAGGGCCAGGACGGGCTCGACGCCATCCTCAGCCTCGATGGCATCCACTGCGGCTTCGAGATGGGCGGCCTGAACTCGCGGCAGCTCGCGCCCTTCGCGGGCGCGGCGAAGAAGGCAGCCGCGGGCGACATCCTCTTCTCGATCACGCACTCGGCGATCGACCCCAGGGCGTACGCCAGCACCACCGCGACGGCCGACTACCTGGTCGATGCCGTCGGCGCTCGCCGCGGGCCCGCCGAGACGCCACCGCGCTACCTGTCGCTCGCGTCGATGAAGGGCGCCGTGGCGAAGGACCGCGAGAAGACGATGGAACCCACCAGCGAGGTGCGCGTCGGCAACCTCATCGTCCGCGGATATCGCGGCGAGACGCCGGAGCACCACATGGCGCACCTCTTCCAGATGGCGGCCACCGTGCTGCCCGACCTCGTCGAACGCTGGCGTCGCTGACCTGGCGAGGGAGCCTTGCTCCGCGCCTCGGTTTCAGCCGCACTCGGCGGAGCACGAGGTCTCCTGGCAGTCGACGAGAAGTCCGTACGCATCCTCGAACCGCGGGAGGTACTGCGCGAGGCAGGCCTCCTCGCACTCCGCATCCTCGCAGAGCGACTCGCAAGCGGCCGCCTCGTAGAGGGCCGCGATCTGGCCGACGTCGTAGGCCTCGTCGCAACACGCAGCGCGGGAGCAGACGTTGCATGCGTCTTCACCGGTCAGCACGGGTCCGCAGGAGGCGAAGCTGGGCAGACCGCACTCCGACCAGCAGCGAGCCATGGTGCAGGCCTGCAGGACGCCGCTGTCGCCCACGCCACCGAAGTGCTGCTCGTAGCAACCGGGGATACAATCACCGCCGTCACAACCGGCAGTGCAGTTGCGGAGGTCGACGCACCCGTCTCCCGACGCGCAGTCGGCCAGCTGCGCGCAGCAGCGCCCCTCGGTGCAAGCCGCGCATGCCTCAGGCTCGATGGGCACCGGCTGGGCGACCACGCAGGCACCGCCGCCACCTTCCCCTCCGGTGCCGGAGGTCGCGGTCGCGCCGCCCGAGCCGCTGGAGCCGGGGTCGCCAGCGCCTTCGCCCCCTCCAGCGCCGCTCGTGGTGGTCGACCCGGCGCCCGCACTTCCAGACGTCGCGCTGGACGAGGGGTCGCCTGACGTCGTGGCGGACGTCGCGCTCGACGACGATCCAGCGGGGCCCCCTCCATCACCGGCGGCCGTGTCGTCACCACAGGCGGCGCTGAGCCAGCAAGCACCGACGAAGCAGGCGTGCACGGAGAAGCGAAGTTTCGGCACGAGCCGAGGCTATCGCAGCTCCTGCGCGGGCGCCTGGCCGGAGGTTGGCGGCGGAGTAGCTCGCCCCGCGCGGCTCTGCCAGACTGAGCCGGCTCGAGCATGCTGTACGGAACGCTGACCGTTCTCTCCCTCGTGTTCCTGGGCGTGTGGCTCACCCTGTCGCGCCTCCACGCGGCGTGGTGGGCGCAACGAGGGGTCCGCGTCGCGGTGTGGAGCACCCTCGCGGTGGCGGTCGCGGGAACGCTCCTGCGCACGCTGGCCCGCAGTTCGTGGGCGCCGGGCTCGGGCGATCAGGGCCAGCACGCTGGCCTGGCCATCACCGGCGTCGCGCTGGCCAGCCCGGCGATGGTGACGTTGCTGGCGCTCTTTCTCTCCCTGCCACTGGCGGCGATCGTGCGCCGGGTGGTGACGCGCCTCGCCGCCCCGCGAGTCGATCCGGCGACAGCGCCCAGCGCCCCGAGGCTCGACGCGGCTCCGGCCGACGCGGCCGCGGTCGAGGTGGCTCCGGTCGACGTGGCGTCACCGAGGGTCGGTCCTCTGCCCATCGTGGTGCCGCGGCGCCCGCTGATCGAGCTCGCGACGCTGTCGGTTCCGCTCGCGTTCGTGGGCGCCGGCGCGCTGGGCGTCGGGGGCGCCCTGGTCGCGACCCGCATCGTGCCGCGCGCGATGCGCTTCGCGCGGCTGCCGCCCGATCTCCAGGGGCTGCGCATCCTGCAGCTGACCGATCTCCACGTCGGCGCCTTCATGGACCCCGCGGCGGTGGAGGCGCTGGTCGAGGCGGCGCGACCGCACCAGCCGGACCTGGTCGTGCTCACCGGCGACATCTGCGATCACCTGCCGTGGCTTCCGCCGACGCTCGCCGCAGTGGCTACGCTGCGGCCGCGGCTGGGCATCTTCGCGGCGCTGGGCAACCACGAGCACTACCGCGGGCGCGCGCCGTCGATCCGCGGCTACGAGCAGTCGGGGATCGATCTGCTGCTCGACGCCTCGCGCGTGGTGCGGGTTGGAGCGGCGGAGCTGGTGATCGCCGGCGTCGACGACCCGGCCCGCGCGCGGCGCGAGGACCACTACGCGCGTTCGATCGCGATGGCGCTCGACGCGACGCCCGAGGCCGCGTTCCGGCTGGGCCTCTGTCATCGCCCGAGCGGGTTCAGCGACCTGGCGCGCGCGCGCGTCGACCTCACCCTGAGCGGCCACACCCACGCCGGGCAGATCGGCGTCGGCGAGCGCTCCGTGTTCGAGGCGGTCGCGCCCGAGGCCCACCTGTGGGGCAGCTACCGCAAGGGCGACGCGCAGCTCTACACCTCGAGCGGCGGCGGCCACTGGTTCGCGTTCCGACTGAACTGCACCAGCGAGGCCGCGCTCATCACGCTGGAGCCGGCCTGAGTGGCGCCCGCCGAGGTCGAGGTACCGCAGGTGCGCGTCGATCGCTGGCTTTGCTCGGCGCGCATGTTCAAGTCGCGCACCCAGGCCACCGACGCCTGCAGCGAGGGCAAGGTGCAGCGCGGCGAACAGGCGCTCAAGGCGAGTCACCTGGTCCGCGTCGGCGATCGGCTGCGGGTCGACTGTCCGCGGGGCAAGCTCGACCTCGAGGTCACCGCGCTGGGTGAGAAGCGGCTGTCGCCGCAGCTCGCGCGCACGCTCTACGTCGACCACACCCCACCCGAGCCTCCGAAGGAGCTCACCTTCGAGCGCGAGCGCGGCGCCGGTCGCCCTACCAAGCGCGACCGCCGCGAGCTCTCCGCCTTGCGCGGCGGCCACGACGACGATTGAGTCGTCGGGCGGACGAGGCGCGGGGCCGCTAGCCCTCGAAGCGTTCGCCGGTGAGCGCGGGAAGGATCGAGGTCGACATCGGCGCGCCGGCGCCGATGCTGGGGATCGTGGGATCGAAGCAGCGGGCGACGGTGAGCAGCGCGTCGGTGATGTTGCCGCTCGCGCCGGCGTCGGGCGGCGCCGCCTGCAGGTGGACGCCGGGGTAAGTCAGCTTGTCGCGGCCGGTTCCGACCAGGATGACCGGCTGCCGCTCGACGCTGTGGGTGATGCCCTCGGCGCAGTCGCTGCTCGCGTAGACGATCGACGTGTCGAGCAGGTTCTTCCCCGTCGCGTCGACCTCGGACTGCATGCGCTCCAGCAGGTAGGCGAAGCGCTGCATCGTGTAGACGACGCCCTCGTGCACCAGGTCCTGCGCGCCGTTGTCGTGGGTGTTGACGTGGTGCTCCGTGGGGTGGCCGAGGTCGGTGAAGATCGTCTCCGCCGCGCCGCCCAGGAAGAGAACGCTCGCCACGCGCGTCACGTCGCACTTGAAGGCCTCGATCAGGAGGTCGCTCATCGCCTCGTTCACCGCGACCAGCGGCTCGGCCTGGTTGCCCTCGGCGTTGTCCTCCTCCGGCATGTCGGGGATGGTGCAGTTCGGCGGCAGCGCCTGGATCTTCTCCTCCAGCGCGCGCACCCCCTCCAGGTGGGCGTCGAGGCGCTGGCGGTCGAGCTGACCCAGCCGGTCCTTGAGCCGCAGGGTGTCCTGGCGCACCGAGTCGAGGACGCTCATGCGCAGCGCCTTGTCGTCGGGCCTGGGGATGAACTCGCCGAACATCGTCCGCCACATCGCCTGCGGGTTGAACTCCGGCGGGAGGGGCTGGGCGGGGCCGCGGTGCGACAGCACGTGCATCGTGGTGCCGTTGTCCATCTTGCTCAGCTTCCTCGAGATGCCGATCTGGATGCTGGCGGTCGACGTTCCGGCGGAGACGCGATCGGCCAGCACCTGATCGATGGTGGGGCCGCCGGCGACCGAGGACAGCTGCTCGCTGGGGTCCTCGATGAAGGTGTAGCCGTTGAACGCCGTCATCCCCTCGTGGTGGGTGATGAGGCTCTCGCAGCGGTTCGCCATCCCGGTGAGGACGCTCACGTAGTCCTTCACGTTCGCGAGCGGGGCCAGCTCGGGGCTGATCTCCCAGATGGCGCCGACCTGGGTCGGCTCGAACTGCTGGAGGATGACGCCGTTGCCGAAGAACCAGGTGAGGAAGCGCGTCGGCAGCGGCGAGCCGTCGGCGAGCGCCTCGCCGTGTCGGTCCAGCATCGCCTCCATCATCGGCAGGGCGATGGTGGTGGCGCCGGCGAGGCCGAATCCGCGCAGGAGCGCGCGGCGCGAGAGCGCCATCCGCGGGAGGGGCCTGCGGGGGGACGTCGGACGCGTCTTCACTTCGGGTCTCCCACGTAGCGGAAGAGAGGGCTCGCGCAGAGCTCGACCAGCAGCTCCTTCACCTGGTGCCCATCGGCGGCGAAGGTGTCGGCGATGCGTCGCAGCTCCAGCCGCTCGCCGTCGGTCTCGATGTGGCCGAGCGAGGAGCGGAGGAAGTTCTTCACCATGCAGCGGCCGGTCCGCTCGTCCTCCGCCAGGCGCTGGCCGAGCTCGGCCGGCCCGCTGAAGGCGCCGAGGTTCTCCACGTCCCCCGAGGTGTCGAGGGGCAGGCCGCGATCGTCGGGCCGCCAGGCGCCGATGGCGTCGAAGTGCTCCAGCGCGAGACCCATCGGATCCATGTAGAGGTGGCAGCCGGCGCAGCTCGGGTCCTCCTGGTGCTGGGTCAGCTTCTCCCGCATCGTCTGCGGTCCGCCCTCCTCCTCGGGGAGGTTGGGGCTGACGCCGGGGGGCGGCGGCGGGACCGCTTCGCAGAGGAATCTCGAGGCGATGAGGTTGCCGCGACGGGTGGGCGACGTCACCGACGTGTGGGCGAAGCCTGCGAGGAACGAGGCGTGCCCGAGGAGCCCGCTGCGCTGGTGCTCGGGGGGCATCCCGGTCTTCTGGAAGCCCGCCTCCGGAGGCGCGACGCCGTAGAGCGCCGCCAGCGCCGGGTCGACCCAGGTCTCGGAGGAGGTGAACATCTCCCGCGCGTCGGCGTCGCGATCCCACACCAGATCGCGGAGGAACATCAGTGTCTCCTCCCGCATGCTGTCCGCCAGGTCGCGGTCGAACGAGGGGTAGAGGTCGGGGTCCTTGGCGACGCTCGCCAGGTCGTCGAGGAAGAGGAACTCGGCGTAGAACGCGTCGAGCGCCTCGCGCGCCTCGGGCCGCGCGAGGAGCGATGCCGCGACGTTGCGCACGCCCTCGTCGGTGTCGAGGACGCCCGCATCGGCGGCGTCGAGCAGGGCGACGTCCGGCGTGCGCCCGAGCAGGAAGAAGGAGATGCGCGAGGCCCGCTCGTGGTGGGAGAGGAGGCGCTGGGTCGCGTCGTCCGGATCGGGCTCCCCCACCTCGACCAGGTAGAGGAAGTTCGGCGACTGCAGGAGCGCCATCAGCTGGTACTTGAGGCCGACGCCGAAGGGATCGTCGAGCTCGTTTTGCACCGCCCAGGCGTTGCCCTCGCCGGCGATGGCGACCAGGCGCGCGACCTCGTCGGACTCCAGCGGGCGACGCCACGCGACGCGGCCGACCGCCGAGGCGACCGCGCCGTAGCAGCTCGCGTCGGGGGCCGGCACGATGATGCAAGGCGCGATCTGCGCGAGCCCGCTGCGGTCGAGGACGGCGGCGTCGGCGGCGGTGGTGATGACGGTCTCGAGCTGGGCGACGTCGGTGGGGGTCAGCGCGAGCTCGCTGGCGCCGATGGCGGCGAAGCCGTTCAGCTGCGGGACCGGGGGGACCTCCTCCACCGCGGCGGCGGCGGCCGGCCCCAGGACGACGCCGATCGAGGCGCGGATGTGCCCGGGGAGCAGGCGGCGCACGCCGCCGGGTGCCGGCTGGACCCCGTCGTCGCCGCTGCCGCCGCTGCCGCCGCTGCCACCGCTGCCGGTGGTGCCGGCGTCGCCGCCCCCGGTGCCGGAGGAGGAGGAGCTGCTGGCGGCGTCGTCGCCGCAGCCGGCGAGCCCGGCGGCGAGGGCGAGCGCGGAGAGAGCGCTCCAGGGACCGCGGCGGTGAAGCATTTCGGGTGAGACGACCTTCGACGACACGGTGCCTCCTCCCCCCGGACTGGCGTGGAGCCGAGGATATCGGACTTCTCCTTGCCAACGAACCGCTGTCCGAGGACGGCGCATCGGAGCACACTTCCAACGACCCCTAGCCACCCGCCTCCCGACCGCTAGGCTTGGCCCCCCCTTGAAGCGCGTCTCCCTGGCGCTTGCCCTGCTGACCGGGCTGGTCGGCTGCACCGTCGAGCAGACGAAGGACCCCTGCACGCCCGCAGATCTGTCGGGCTGCATCATCGAGAGCGTCGAGATCACCGGGGCGGACCGGACCGACGCCAGCGACGCTCTGGAGAAGATCGCGACCGCCCAGTCCTCGCACCCCCTGGCCGGGGTCCTGGAAGGCGTGCCCATCCTCGGCGTCTTCGACACCCTGGGCGTTCAGTACGAGCGGTTCGACCGCTTCATCCTGGAGCGCGATCTGCAGCGGGTCCAGCGGTGGCTGCGGGCCCGCGGCTACTACGACGCGCGCGTGACCGCCGGGCGCGTGCGCGCGATCGAGGGCAGCGATACGCGCGTCGACGGTCCCCGGGTGCAGGTGGAGATCGTCGTGGTCGAGGGCCGCCCGATCGTGATCCAGCACCGGGAGCTGAAGATCGTCGACGAGCTCGCGCCCGAGGACGCCGCGCGCCTGGCGGCGCGCGGGATCACGCGCGAGGACATCGAGAAGGCCGCCAACAAGGCGAGCCTGGTGGTCTACCCGCTGCGTCGCTTCGACGAGGCCGAGTACGAGGCGGCGAAGAAGCAGATCACGCGCGCGCTCGGCGAGCTCGGCTTCGCTTACGTGAAGGTCGAGGGGAAGGTCGACGTCCAGGTGGCCGAGCACCGCGCCAGCATCGTGTTCGAGGTGGAGACGGGGCCGCCCTGCACCTTCGGCGCCGTGCGCGTCGACGGCGCCGGTGAGGTGCCGACCTGGGCGGTCCTCGACGCGGTCGACATCGCACGGGGGGACGACTTCTCGCTGAGCGCGATGGACAACGCCGAGGCGGCCATCGCCGATCTGGACGTTTTCGGCGCCATCGCCGTCACGCCCGACCTCTCCAAGGAGGGCCAGCCGCGCGCGCGCGAGCTGCCGGTGCGGATCTCGGTGACGCCCAGCGCGCTGCGCTCGGTGCGCACCGGCATCGGCGCCGAGGCGGGTGACAAGGTGGCGGTGCGCGGCTTCGCCGGCTGGGAGAACCGCAACACGCTGGGCGCCTTCGACACGTTCCGCAGCTGGCACGGCCTCGATCGGCTGACCCTCGACTCGCGTCCGCGCCTCGTCTTCTACCCGCTCAAGCTGTCGAGCCTGGACGGCTTCAGCGACGTCGTCCCCGAGATCGGCTTCCGCGCGCGCTACGCTTTTCCGCTCCGCTTCGAGCCGCGGACGACGCTGTTCACGCAGGGCGAGGTCAACATCGGGATCCCGGCCAACGCCGTGTACCCCGACGACCCGAAGCCGGACGAGAACATCCTCGGCTACCGCGAGATCGTCGGGCGCTTCGGCCTGGAGCGCCGCTTCTACCCGATGCGCCTGCTCGTGCGGCCGAGCTTCAACATGCTGCGCGAGGACCCCTTCTCGTACAACTTGCCCGAGCTTCCGGAGGGGCTGACCCCGCTCACCATCCGCTACGTCGGCCTGTTCCTCGACGTCGATCTGCGGCGCAACCGCGCCGGCAAGTACGATCCGGCGGACATCGCCCGCGGCTTCTACGCGTCGCTCGACACACAGATCGCGGGCCTGGGCGGGGACGCCGAGGATCTGCGGCTCCGACCGGACGTGCGGGGGTTCATCCCCATCTCCAAGCGCCTGGTGCTCGCCGGGCGCCTGGGTACGGGCCTGCTCTTCGCCCAGAACTACGCGCTCTCGCTCGACGAGCCCATCTCGCTCGAGTCGATCCGCGGGCCGCTGCCGGAGCAGACGGCGGCGCGTCGACCGCTGACGCGAGAGCTGCAGATCCTTCAGCTGCGGGGCCTCTTCAGCGGCGGACCCAACTCCAACCGGGGCTACGGCTACAACGAGATCGGACCCCAGCGCGTGCTCGACGACGACGGGTTTCTTCTCGGCACGCCGGTCGCGGTCGGCGGCCGCACGCTGTGGGAAGCTTCGGTCGAGATGCGGATCAAGATCCAGGGCGAGATCGGGATGGTGGTCTTCGTCGACGCCAGCGACGTCACGCTGGGCGTGGGCGAGTACAGGCTCGACGCGCCGCACGTCGCGAGCGGCGTCGGCTTTCGCTATCAGACGCCGGTGGGCCCGTTGCGCCTCGACCTCGGGGTGCGCATCCCCGGCCTGCAGCAGATCGGCGAGATCGACGCCAGCGGGAGCTGCCTCGCTGCGGGGCTCTGCACCACGCTCATCGTGGAGGACGGCGACCCGGGCACCATCCTCGGCATCCCCATGGCGGTCCACATCGCCATCGGCGATGCGTTCTAGCCCGCTCTAGCCCTCTTCTTCCTCCTCGGTGTCCCAGGTGCGGAGGGCGGTGACGCCGATGGCCAACGCGCACGCCTCGCAGAGCGGCGGCTCCTCGATGCGCGGCTCGTCGGCGCCGCGGGACCAGAAGTAGAGGCCGCTCCCCGCCGGCTCCCCCTCGATCGGGGCGTCGCACGCGTCGCACAGGCGCGGGGCCTCGGCGGCCTCCTGCTCGGCGCGGAGGCGAAGCGCCATCTCGGCGACCTCGTCGGCGGCCGCGGCGGGCGTCGTCACGAGGAACACCGGCGCCTGTCCGGCGGGGGGACGTCGGTCGCGGCGGCCCTTGTCCTCAGGCGTCGAGCCGTTCCCGGGTGCGGGCGTGCCGCACCGAGAACCCGATCGTCGCGTGCTATCCGGCATGCTCCTCCGCCCGTACTCCCCGAGCCCGGGACCGTGGACGGTAGCACGAAGGCGCGCAGGGGCGCGTCGCTCGGCGGGGTGTGGCAGACGTCTCCACCTGCGTAATTTCGCCTCTGGCGAGGCGAGCCGGCTCGCGCGACCTGCCCACTTTCTCGGCAGTCCACTCCTGTTTCTCCCGGTCCGAGCGGTCCTGAAGATCTGCGCGATGGCGGGCCGGGTGGGAGGGCACGAATCTTGTTCTTGCGGTCGCCAGGAGGTTCGCAGGTCATGGTCGAGGTCCCGGAAGTTGCGCCGCTGTCCCGTCTGTCGATGGGGACTCCCGGCCTCGACGACGTACTTGGTGGAGGGCTCCCCGCCGACCGCCTCTACCTGGTGCAGGGGTTGCCGGGTGCCGGCAAGACGACGCTGGCGCTCCGTTTTCTCCTGGAGGGCGTCGCGCGCGGCGAGAGCGCCCTCTACATCACGCTGTCGGAGACGCGCGCCGAGATCGAGCAGGTCGCGGCGTCGCACGGCTGGTCGCTCGAGGGCTTGCACATGTTCGAGCTGTCAGCCGCCGAGCAGGTGCTGCGGCTCGAGCAGCAGTCGTCTCTCTACGCCAGCGCCGACGTCGAGCTGCGCGAGGCGATGCGCGTCCTGCTCGGAGAGGTCGACCGCGCGAAGCCGGCGCGCGTGGTCTTCGACTCGCTCTCCGAGATCCGCCTGCTGGCGCAGACGCCCGAGCGGTACCGGCGCCAGATCCTCGCCCTCAAGCAGTTCTTCATCGGCAAGCGCTGCACGGTGCTGCTCCTCGACGACCGGGTGGCGGAGAGCTCCGACGCCCACGTGGAGAGCCTCGCGCACGGCGTCATCCGCCTCGATCAGAGCGCGGTGGGCTACGGCGCCGACCGACGCAGGATGCGCGTCGTGAAGCTGCGTGGCTCACGCTTCCGGAGCGGCTACCACGACTTCGTCGTCCGCACCGGTGGCCTCGTGGTGTTCCCGCGGCTCGTCGCGTCCGAGCACCGGACCAACTTCGTCGCCTCGCCCATGTCGAGCAGCATCAAGGGCCTCGATGACCTCCTCGGTGGGGGTCTCCACCGCGGGACCTCGACGCTGATCCTCGGCCCCGCCGGAACCGGCAAGAGCATCCTCGCGTCGCACTTCGCCGTGTGCGCGTCGGCCGGTGGCGAGTCCGCGGCGATCTACGCCTTCGAAGAACGCCTGGGGACGCTCCGCGCGCGCGCCGAGGCGCTCGGCATGCCCCTCGCGGCGCAGGAAGCGGCGGGACGCCTGCACCTCACGCAGATCGACCCCGCGGAGCTCGCGCCCGACGAGTTCGCCCATATGGTGCGGGATGCGGTGGAGCAAAAGGCGGTCACTGTCGTCGTCATCGACAGCCTCAACGGCTACTTCAGCTCCATGCCAGGAGCACCGCACCTGACCCTGCAGATGCACGAGATGCTGTCCTTCCTGTCGGAGAAGGGCGTGACCACCATCCTCACCCTGGCCCAGTCGGGCATCCTGGGGTCGATAGCGTCGCCGGTCGACATCAGCTACCTCGCCGACACCGTCATCGTCGTCCGCCACTTCGAGGCACTGGGGCGCATGCACAAGGCCATCAGCGTCCTCAAGAAGCGATCGGGCTGGCACGAGGACACGATCCGCGAGCTGGTGCTGCGTTCGAGCGGCGTCACCCTCGGCGCCCCGCTGGTCGACTTCCGAGGCGTCCTCACCGGGGTGCCAGAGTACTCGGGCCGGCCCGACCTCCTCGACCACGAGGCGGCCCGTGACGGCCGATGAGGCAGCGGCGGCGCTCGCCGCCTCGGAGGAGCGCGTGCTCGTGATGGTCGGCGAGGCGCGCGATGCGGTCATCACCGTCGAGCTCCTCGCCTCGGAGGGGATCGACGCCGAGGTGTGCTCGAGCGTGAGTTCCATGGGCGCCGCGCTGGACGGTGCCGGCGCGGCGCTGCTGGCCGAGGAGGCTCTCGGCGCCGAGGCGCTGGGGACGCTGCTCACCGCTCTGTCGCACCAGCCGGCGTGGAGCGACTTCCCCTTCGTCATCTTCGGGGACACGCGTCGGGCCGAAGCGGATGGCGCGCCCGTGCTCTCGCTGGGCAACGTCGCGGTCCTGGACCGGCCGGTGCGCGCGCGATCGATGGTCGCCGCGGTGAAGAGCGCCCTCCGCGGGCGACGCCGCCAGTACGCAGCGCGCCGCGAGATCCGGGCGCGTGATCAGTTCCTGGCCATGCTCGGTCACGAGCTCCGCAACCCGCTGGCGGCGGTCGGCGTCGCCGCCGAGCTCCTGGCGCGGTCGCGGGACGACGTGGCGCGGTC
>JBKJLX010000481.1:0-6202 GCA_046596645.1 Polyangiaceae bacterium | reverse complement strand
GATCACCATCAGCGGCGCCGACCCAGCGGAGGACGACGCCGTGATCCTCAGCGCCTCCCTCAAGGCGGAGGGCGGCGCCGCCGACCTCACCTTCATCCAGAGCATCGTGGCCGAGGCGGTGACCCCCGAGGAGCGGACGGTCCTCGCCGAGGGCACCGAGTTCCCGGTCGGCGAGGTCATCGTCCCACTCGACATCGTCCACGAGGGCGGCATCGCCGCGTTCTTCACGCCCACCGACGAGGGCGAGAACAAGATCCGCATCGAGTGGACGGGCAAGGCCAACCCCGCTGTCACCTACCCCGAGGGCGGCTACCGGGTGGACGTCGTCATCAAGGTCGACATCCAGTAGCGACGCAGAGGACGGGCTCTCGCCGGCCCGTCAGGGCGCCGCAGGCCCGTCAGGGCGCCGGGGAGGTGCTGTTGCCCACCGTGACCTGCGGTCGCTTCTCGTCCTGGTTGATCGAGTAGCGGACCAGGGCGCGCAGCACGTCGTTGCGCTGGACGTTGCCGAGGACGGCCTTGACGTCCTCGTACACCGACGGGTCGACCAGGAGCGCCCCCACGGTGCCCTTGCCCGCCTTCATCCCGGCGACGATGTCGCGCAGGTCGGCGGTCATGCGGTCGAGGTTCTCCAGCGTGTTCTTGCCATGGCCGCCGTCGCCGCCGTAGAGGACCGTCTTGGCGAGGCCGTCACCCTCGCGCACGCCCTTCAGGGTGGTCCCCACCTCCTCCGCCGCGAAGCCGAACTGGGCGATGGCCCGGGTGGGACCGTCACCGTAGATGACGTCGTGGGCGAAGCCGGGCCCCCCCTCCACCCGAGCCACCACGTTTCGCGTCTTCTGGAGGGTCAGGTTGAGCTCGGCGGTGGTGCGCTCGAAGCCGTCGATGGCGCGGGAGATGCGATCGGCCTCGGCCGGGTCGCGGATGAACCGGCCGGCGTAGCCGTCGCCCTCGGCGATCTGCTGGGCGATCTTGTTGAGGGAGGCGGCGGTCTCGCGGATGTCGCGGTGCAGGTCCTCGTTGGCGAGCTCGCTGGAGACCTTCTGCACGTCCCCCATCACGACGTCGGCCTTCTTGGCGATCTCGTCGACCCGCGAGAACACGTCCTTCGGCACCTCGCTGGGCAGCTGGGCGCCGTCGGCGATGTCGCCGCCGTCCTTCCCCAGGGTGATCTCGACCATCTTGTCGCCCAGGAGGCCGCGGGTCTGCACCCGGGCCTTGGAGTCGGTCTTGATGCGTCGCGCCTCGCTGCGGACGATGGACATCGAGACGTAGATGTTCGTGTCCTCCTGCTCGTCGCGGTAGCCAACGAGCTCGACCGTCCCGATGTCGATGCCGCCCATGCGCACCGGCGCGCCCGGCTTGAGGCCCTGCACGTCGGCGAACGACGTCTCGAGCGTGACGTCGGTCTCGAACAGGCGCTTCTCGTCGCCCAGCAGGAACACCGTGAACGCGGTGAATGCGATCCCCGCGAGGACGAACAGACCGACGACGAGGTCCTTCGACTTGGCCATGCGCCGGGGCAGTCTACCCCTCGGCGTGCCCGCTTGCCCGCCAGATCCGGCTGCAGCCGGCGGTGGCAGGTCGCGCCCACGCCAACGGCCGTCAGGCCGACAGCAGCGTCTCCACGTCCTCGTGGACGGGCGCGGTGCCCGTGATGAAGTCGGCCACCCGGGGGTCGGTCGACTGGCGGAACTGGTCCGGCGTTCCGTCGAGGATGATGCCGCCCGAGTGGACCATGGCCATGCGGTCCGAGATCGAAAAGGCGCTCTTCATGTCGTGCGTCACCACGATGCTGGTGATGCCGAGCGCGGCCTTGAGGCCGCGGATGAGGTGGTTGATGCGCTCGGTGTTGATGGGGTCGAGGCCGGTGGTCGGCTCATCGTAGAGGAGGACCTCGGGGCGGATGGCGATGGCGCGCGCCAGTCCCACCCGCTTCTTCATCCCGCCCGACAGGTCGGAGGGGCGCATGCCCTGGATGCCGGACAGCCCGACGCAGTTGAGCGCCCAGTCGGCGCGCTCGGCTATCTGCGCTTCGGTCAGCTCCTTGCGCAGGTGCTCGCGGAGCCCGTACTCCACGTTTTCCCCCACGCTCAGCGAGTCGAAGAGGGCCGCGCCCTGGAACAACATGGCGATGCGGCGCCGCACCAGGGCGATGGCGCGCTCGCCGAGGGTCGTCACCTCCTGCTTGTCGAAGACGACCGAGCCGCCGTCCGGCTCCAGCAGGCGGATGAGCAGCTTGAGCATGACGCTCTTGCCCACGCCGGAGCCGCCCATGATCGTGATCGTCTCGCCGGGGTACACGTCGAGATCGAGGCCGCGATAGATGACCTTCGGTCCGAACGCCTTCCTCACGCCGCGGAACGAGATGATGGGCTCGGCCACGCCTCGAGCCTACACCGATGTCCCACGCGCCGCAGGGCGGCCGCCCCTCAGGCGCCGGCCTTCAGGAGGCGCTGGACCAGGAGCTCGACCGCGCGTCCGCCGCGGAAGGTGTCTCGGCGGAGGGAGCCCACGACGGACACCTGCTGGCCGCGCAGACCGTCGGCCTCGGCGCCACGATGGAACGCGATGGCGTCGATGCCGCGACCGCCGCAGGAGAGCGAGAGGCGCAGGTGGCCCTTGAGGTCGCGAGCGTTCACCACCCGCGCCTCGGGGAGCACGATGCGCGGCTCCGGGTTGCCCTCGCCGCAGGGGTCAAGCTTGGCGAGGTCGAGCGCGACGTCGTAGGGGTCGTCCTCCGGCGCGATGCGGACCAGCATGCGCCGCGGGTCGTCGCCGCCGAAGCTGCCAGCGGACAGGTTGGAGCATGCGTCGTTCCACGCCGCGCGCAGTGACTCCACCCGCGTGGCGTCGACCTCGACTCCGGCCGCTGCCTGGTGGCCGCCGAACTTGATGAGCTCGCCCTTGCTGGCGGTGAGGGCGTCGTGGAGTGGAAAGCCGCGCGGTCCGCGCACCGAGCCGCGGCCGACCGCGCCCTCGAGGCCGATCACGATGGTCGGCTTGCCCAGCTGATCGGCGAGGCGCCCGGCGACGATCCCGACCACGCCGGGGTGCCAACCCTGACGCGCGACGACGATGGCCGCGTGCTGCGCGAAGCCGCCGTCCTCCACGTCCTTCAGCGCCTCTTCCACCATCTGCGCCTGGATGGCGCGGCGCTTCAGCTGCAGCTCCTCGATGCGTGCAGCCACGGCGGCGGCGCGCGCAGGGTCCGTCTCCAGGAGGAGCTCCAGGGCGTCGTCGGGGTCGGCCAGGCGACCGGGCGCGTTGATGCGGGGCGCGAAGCGGAACGCGACGTCGTCCGCCGCGACGGGGCCGCCGGGGAAGCGGGCCAGCTCCGCCAGCGCGCGCAGCCCGGGCCGACGCCCCTGGGCGAGGACGGCCAGACCGGCGCGCACCAGCACCCGGTTGTCCTCCGTGAGCGGGGCGACGTCGGCGATGGTGCCGATGGCGACCAGATCGAGGAACGGCCGGAGGTCCAGCTCCTTGCCCAGCACCTTGCGCAGCGCCGCGGCCATCGACAGGGCCAGCCCGCAGGACGCCATCCACTTGTAGGGGAAGCCGCAGTCCGGCCGATGGGGGTTTAGAAAGGCGAGCGCGGGGAGCGGCTCGGCAGGGACCAGGTGATGGTCGATCACCACCACGTCGATCCCGGCGCGGTTGGCGGCGTGGATGCGCTCGTGATCGCTGGAGCCGCAGTCGCAGGTCACCAGGAGCCCGGGGCGCGTCTCCTTGATCCCGGCCAGGGCGAGGTCCGACAGGCCGTAGCCGCCGCCACGGCGGGTCGCCAGGCGGGTCACCACGTCGCCGCCCAGCGCGCGCACGGCGGAGGTCAGCACCGCGGCGGAGGTGATGCCGTCGCAGTCGTAGTCGCCGAACACGCAGATGCGCTCGCCGCTGCGGATGGCGCTGGCGATGCGGTCCGCCGCCAGGTCGCGGTCGGCCATGGCGTCGGGCGCGGTCAGGTGGGCCAGCCGTGGCTCCAGCCAGCGCCGGGTGGCCTCATCCGCCGTCCTCCCCGAGCGGGTGAGGACGTCGGCGACGGTGATGGTGACGCCCAGCTCGCGGGCGAGGGGGAAGGCCTCCTCGCTCGCCGGCCCCGGGTCGACGACGCCGGGGACGACGCCGGTCACACGACGTTTTCGGCGCGCTTGGCCTGGCGGACGCGGCTGACCTTGGGCTTCGCCTTCTGCGCAGAGCTGAAGAACGTCCGATCGACCCACTCGGTGAATGGTGCCGCGATGTAGATCGACGAGTAGGTGCCGACGATGATGCCGACGAAGAGAGCGAAGGCGAAGTCCTTGATGGTCTGCGTGCCCCAGAAGAGGAACGCCAGCATCGACAGCACCGCGGTGCCCTGGGAGATGATGGTGCGCCCCAGCATCTCGCTGACCGAGAGGTTGACCAGCTGCGGGAACGGCATGTTCCGGTGCTTGCCCAGGTTCTCCCGGATCCGGTCGTAGACCACCACGGTGTCGGTGATCGAGTAGCCGAGGATGGTGAGCAGCGCGGCGATGGTCGACAGCGAGATCTCGCGGCCGGTCAGCACCATGGCGCCTGCCGCGACGCCCACGTCGTGCAG
The DNA here is from genome assembly GCA_046596645.1 of Polyangiaceae bacterium. GTDB lineage: Bacteria > Myxococcota_A > Polyangia > Polyangiales > Polyangiaceae > JBKJLX01. The sequence continues at coordinate 1,620 of JBKJLX010000481.1, read as the reverse complement.
CAGCGCGATGATGGCGCCGGGCGCGAAGCGGATGTCGTACCGGAGCGCGATGTAGGCGATGATCACGAACATCGTCACCGCGATGCTCTTGATCGCGGCGTCGCGCAGCTGGGCGCCGGCCTTGGGGCCGATCCACTCGATGCGCAGCGGCCGCGCCGGGACGACGTCGGCGCCGAGGTGCTGGCGAAGACCGTCCATGAGCTGGTCGCCCTTCGACTTCAGCTGGACCTCGACCTTGTGGTCACGCACGCCCACCACCGCCACCGCGTTCTCGCCGGCGCGGATCTCGACGCCCTGAACGCCCTCGATCTGCACGCGGATCCTGGCGACGTCCGGCGCGGTCTCGTAGCGCGCGGTGAGCTTGTCGCCCCCCGGGCTGAACCGCAGCTCGACCGGCGTCGTCTCCGGAGTGCAGCCCTCGGGCTTGCCGGCGCTCCCGGGGGCCGCGTCGGTGAAGCACATCGTCTGCCGCAGCTGGTCCTTGGTGGCGTCGGACAGCGTCGAGACGTCCTGCACCCGGATCAAGTAGCGGTTCGGTTGCTTCGGATCGGCGAGCGAGACCACGTCGGCGCTGTGGAATCCCGCCTGCCCCACCGCCTCGCGCACCTGGGCAGACGTCACCGCCTCGTTGAACGCGACCTCGATCTCGGTGCCGCCCTTGAAGTCGGTGCCCCACCTCGGACCCGGGTAGAAGAAGGCGGCGATGCTGATGGCCACGAGCACGACGCTGAGGCCGAGGAACCATTTCCTCACCCCCATGAAGTCGAAGATCTTTCCGGGCTTGATGAGCTCCATCGTGCGTCTCCTCAGCCCAGGCTCAGCGTCTTCACCTTGCGGTGACGGACGGCGAAGTCGAAGAACAATCGGGTCACCACCACGCCGGTGAACAGGCTGGCGATGATCCCGATGATGAGCGTCACCGCGAAGCCCTTGATGGGCCCGGTGCCGTACTGCATCAGGATGAGCCCCGAGAGCAGCGAGGTGACGTGGCCGTCGAGCACGGCGGTGAAGGCGCGGTCGTAGCCGACATCGACGGCGGCGCGCGGCGTCTTCCCCAGGCGCAGCTCGTCGCGGATGCGCTCGTTGATGAGCACGTTCGCGTCGACCGCCATGCCGATGGTCAGTGCGAGTCCGCACATGCCGGGCAGGGTCATCGACGCGCCGAACATCGCGAGGACCGCGAGCTGGATGCACAGGTTGAAGATGACGGCGACGTTCGCGATGAGGCCGCTGCGCGAGTAGAAGAGCACCATCGCCAGGAGCACCAGCGCCGCGCCCGTCGCCGCGCCTTTCAAGCCCTGGTCGATGGCGTCGGCGCCGAGCGTCGGACCGATCACCTGCTCGTTGCTGAGCGAGATGGGCGCCGGCAGGGCGCCCGAGCGCAGGACGAGCTCGAGCTTCTTCGAGTCCTTCAGCTGCTGGTCGGGGCTGCCCGAGCCCATGGTGATCTGGCCGTGACCGCCGGCGATCTTCCCCTGGATGACGGGCGCGCTCTCGACCTTGTCGTCGAGGATGATCGCGAACCGGCGCTTGATGTTCTCGCCCGTGACCTGCTCGAAGCGGTCACCGCCGAGCGTCGTGAAGTCCATGCTGACGACCCAGCGACCGAAGGAGCCCTCG
>JBKJLX010000093.1:0-3910 GCA_046596645.1 Polyangiaceae bacterium | reverse complement strand
GCTGCCGGTCGAGGCGGTGGTGGTCGCGCCGGTGGTCGCCGTGGATGTGCTGGTCGCCGTCGCGGTGCCGGTCGAGGCCGAGGAGCTCGCCTCCGCCGCGCCGCCGCCGGAGCCGTTGCCACCGCCGCTGCCGGCGGAGGTGCTGCCGCCCCCGGTGCCGCCGGTGTCGTCACCACACGCCGTGCCCGCGAGGGCGAGAAGACATCCCATCCAGATGCTGCGGTTCATCGAGACCCTCGCGCGTTGAAGCAGGGGCCACCCTAGGAGAGATCCTCCGCGGCGCCCACCCCGATGGTCGGGGCGCCGGTGCGAGGCGCGTCAGGGAGCCGGGTCGCCGCCGCCGGGCACCCCAGCAACCCACCGCCAGGGGTGCCCGTCCGCCGTGCCGCACATGCCCATCAGCATCGCGCGCCGCCCCAGCGAGAAGCGCGCGGCGAGCGGGAGCAGTGCGTCGCGCAGCACCCCGAGGGCGTCGTGATCGCTCTGGAAGAACGGGGTCAGCGCCCGCGTCACCCACTGGTAGTAGCCGAGGTGGCCGCGGCGGCTGCGCGTGTAGGCGTCGAGGGCGCGGCCCAGCGACCGCGGCTCCGCGGCGATGGCGTCGGCCAGCACCATCGCGTCCCACAGGGCGAGGTTCGCGCCCTGACCGAGCTGCGGGCTCATGGCGTGCGCGGCGTCGCCGAGGTGAACGATGGACCGCGTGTTCCACGGGTGCATCACCACGTCGTGGTACTGCGAGAAGAGCACCTGCTCCGGCGCCTCGATCTGGGCCAGCACCGACCCCGCGTCGGGCTCGAGCGCGAGGACGCGCGCTTTCCACGGCCCGAGGCCGCCCCGCCGCCAGGCGTCGACGGCATCACAGCGGATGCTCCAGAAGACCGACACCAGCGACCCGTCCTCCACCTCGTCGGTGGCGGGCCCGATGCCGGTGGGGAGGAGGCCGAGCAGCGATCGCGTCCCGTCGACCGTCTGGTGCAGCTCGCTCCCCCAGCGGCGCTCGGGGTCGCGCGCGACGAACCACAGCGCGCCCCATGGGTAAGGTTCGACCACCCGCGCCAGTCCAGTGTCGTCGCGCAGGCGCGATCGCGCGCCGTCCGCGGCGACGATCAGGTCGTGCGGCCCGTGATGCTCGCCCGCGGCGTCGAGAAGGACGTAGCGACCGGTGGCCGCCCGCGCGACGCGCTCCACCGTCACCCCGAGCCGCAGCGTCACGCGCGGTTCGACCTGCGCCGCCGCGAAGAGCGCCTCGAAGAGGACGCCGCGGTGCAGGCCGAGGCCGAAGAGCCGGGGGTCGACGCTTGCGTAGTCGAGATGGAGGAGCACGCGCTGGTCGGCGTCGCGCACGCGGAGCCCGTCGAGCCGCTCACCGCGCGCCAGCACCGCGTCGAGGAGGCCGAGCCGGGCCATCACCGCCTGTCCGGTCGGCTGCAGGATGATCCCGGCGCCCACCGGGCGCGGCGCCGCGACCCGCTCGTACAGGGTGACGTCGTGACCCTGGCGCGCGAGGAAGAGGGCCGCGGCCGGCCCGGCGGTGCCGCACCCGACGACGCCGACGTCGAGCCGCTCCACGGACGGCCTCAGGCCCCGAGCAGCTGCGGGAGGATCACGCCGCTCGCGCCCTCGACGAAGCGCTCGAAGCGGTGCGCGTTGTCGGCTGGCTCGGCGTTGACCAGCCAGGTCTCGGCGCCGGCGGAGCGAGCGACGTCGACCAGCCCCGCTGCCGGGTACACCGCACCGCTGGTGCCCGCGGCGAGAAAGACGAGGCGCTCGCCCTCGCGGCGCCGTAGAAAGACCTCGATGCGGGCCATGGTCCGCGGGTCCAGCGCCTCGCCGAACCACACGATGTGCGGCCGCAGCGTGCCGCCGCAGCGGTCACAGCAGGGGACTGTCTCGTGCGCGACCCGATCCTCGAAGGGCGGGCGGTCGCAGCCGGCGCAGCGGCTGGAGAAGAGGTGGCCGTGGAGCTCCACCATGCGCTCCGAGCCCGCCACGCGGTGCAGGCCGTCGACGTTCTGGGTCGCCAGCAGGAACCGGTCGCCCAGCCGTGCCTCGAGCCCGGCGAGCGCGCGGTGGCCGTCGTTGGGGGCGCAGGTGGCGGCGAACGCCCGGCGCTCCCCGTAGAACTGCCACACCAGGGCCGGATCGCGGGCGAAGGCCTCGGGCGTCGCCAGATCCATCGCGCGGTGGGTGCGCCATAGGCCGCCGGCGCCGCGGAAGGTGGGGACGCCGCTCTCCCCCGACACGCCGGCGCCGGTGAGGACGAGGATCCGGGTGGCGTCGTCGAACGCGATGCGGCCCGGCGCGCTCAAAGCAGCGCCTCGATCGCGGCGCGCGCCGCGCGCGTGTGGTCGATCAGCCTCCCCTCGAGGAAGAAGCCCAGCGACGCATCCGGCGCCGGCGGCGCTCCGGTGGTGACGGCGCGGCAGCGGTGCACCTTCATCCTCACCACCTCACCGGCGGGAAGGAGGAGGGTCGGCCGCGAGCCCGGCGCGCTGGGGGACGAGGCGTGCACGTCGATCGCGTCGCCCTCGAGGCGCGCGATGGCGGCGGAGCCCTCGCCGCTCATGCCGCCCTTCCAGGTGAGGAGCGTCGTCATCCCCTCCGCCCTCGGGCCATCGCCACTCGCGCCTCGCGATCGGCGTCCTTCGTCTTCAGCGACTCCCGCTTGTCGTAGTGCTTCTTGCCGCGCGCCAGCGCGATGGCGACCTTGGCCCGACCGTCCTTCCAGTAGATCTCGGTGGCGACCACCGTCATCCCGTCGCGGTCGACCGCCCGCTGGATCTTCTCGATCTCCCGGGAGTGGAGGAGCAGCTTCCGCGCGCGCTTCGCGTCGTGGGAGTAGGGCGTGCCCTGCAGCTCGGGGATGTTCACCCCGCGGAGGAACGCCTCGCCGCGGGCGAACGAGCACCACGACCCCGAGAGATCGGCCTGGCCGTGGCGCAGCGTCTTCACCTCGGTCCCGGTGAGGACCATGCCGGCCTCGAAGGTCTCCGACAGCTCGAAGTCGTACGTCGCGCGCCGATTCTTCGCGATCAGGATGCGGACGCTGGGCTTCGCTTCGGCCACGGCGGGCGCACTCTACACGCGGTCCCTCGCCCGCGCCTCCGCGCCGTGGGGGCGCGGTGGTGGGGGCTGCGGTCGGCGACGTCGTGCTCGGGACGAGGCCTGCCCCGCGGGCTGGGCGTCCGCGTGACGCACATTCGGCTAGCCTCGGCCGGCCGCGGCGCCCTCGCCCGGCGGGGGACACGCTCGATGACCGCCTCGACCACCCATACGACCGTGCTCGCGCTCGTGCTCATGATGGCGCCGGCCCGCGCCCTCGCGCAGCGCGCCGATCCGGCGGCGCAGGCGATGTTCGATGAGGGCCTGAAGCTGTACGAGGCCGGCGACTACGCCGCCGCTTGCCCCAAGCTGGCGACGGCGGTGGAGCTGTCCCCTGGCGGCGGGCTCGGCGGCATGGTCGTGCTCGCCGAGTGCCACGAGAAAGCGGGCGCCCACGCCAGCGCGTGGGCCGCCTACCACGCGCTGGCCGCCCGCGCGGCGCGTGCCGGGCAGGACGATCGCCGCACCCAGGGGGAGAAAGGCGCCGCCCGCATGGAGCCGAAGCTGCATCGCCTCCGCCTCGCCCTCGCGCCGCCCGTCGCGGCGATCCCCGGGCTGGTCATCACCCAGGGCGGCCGGCCGGTCCCGCGCGCGGGGTGGGCGGTGCCGCTCCCGGTCGATCCGGGGACGCTCATCGTGCGGCTCGAGGCGCCGGGCCACGTCGCGGCCGAGCGCACGCTCACCATCCCCACCACACCGGGGGAGACGCCCGTCGTGGTGGACGTGCTGGCGCGCGCGCCGGAGGCGACGCCGCCTCCGCTGGTCGCACCCCCGCCGCCCGTGGCCCCCCCGCGCCAGGACGCGCCTC
>JBKJLX010000852.1:0-9813 GCA_046596645.1 Polyangiaceae bacterium | reverse complement strand
GCCGCCCGAGAACTTCTGGTCGATGATGCCGGGCGAGCGCAGCGCGAGCGCCGCCATCTCCCCTTAGATCACGCGACGTGCACCGTCGTAGCCCTCGCCCAGGTTCTCGTAGGCACGCGCCGCGTAGAAGTGGCCGTCGAGCCACAGCGGCATCTCGCCGGTGATGCTCTCGGCTGCCTTGGCCAGGCCCTCCCAGTCCTCCGAGGCGAACAGGCCCGCGACCGTCTCGATGGTGCCACCGTCGGGGGCCTCGACCGACGTCTCCCCGCCGTCGGCGGGCAGCGGGCCGTTGAGGAACAGCAGCGACGCCACCCGCGACAAGCGGTGCGCCTCGGGTGACGCGCCGTCTCCCTCGCGGAAGACCTGCGAGGCGCGCTTCAGGACGGGGAGGATCTCGGCGAGGGCCGTGTAGGCCGTCCCGGCGTCGACGATGTCGTCGGGCGAGTAACCGCCGCCCCCGCCGGAGTGGGTGACGACGATCTCCTCCTCTCCCGCCGACGCATCGCTGGCGCCGCTCGAGGATCCCACCGACGACGGCGCGGCCTCGGCCCTGGGCGCGGGGGGGGGCGGGGGCGGTGGCGGCGGCGGCGCCTCGGCCGGGATGCGCGCGACCATCCGCCTGATGGCCTCGCGCAGCGACGCCATGCCGGGGTACGAGTCGCCCAGCTTCTCTGCCAGGTCACCGTCGACGCGACGGAAGACCTTCTCCATCGCGAGGCCGAGCTCGCGCTCCTTGAGCGTCGGGTTCCACACGTCGACCAGCGGCGCCGTGATCTCCTGGTACCAGGAGCAGAGGTTGCCACGCGCCTTGGGGCGCTTGAGCCCCGGGTACATCGGCTCCCAGAAGAGCTCGGTGAGCTGATCGAGGACGACCAGCCCCTCGAAGACGCCCTGGGCGCCGCCCGACTGCGCGCGACCGGCGGCGTAGTAAAGGACGATGCGGAAGTCCTTCGACTCGTCCTCCAGGATCGTCCGAGCGTTGGCCGCCACCGCCGTCCAGTCGATCTTGCCGCCCTCGAGCGAGTTCGCCTTGTCGACCTCGGCCTTGACGTTCTCGAAGCTGGCCTCGTACGAGACGTCGCGACCGACGCCGCCGTCGATCGGGGCGACGAGCGACTCGAGCCTGGTGCGTGCTTCCGCGATGACTTCGTCTGCGCCCATGGAGGCGCGAGGATAGAGCGGGCGACACGCCCCCCGTCAACGCCCGCGCGCAGCCCTTGCGATCGTCAGCCGATCGCGTCGAGGAACTGAGCGATCGACTGGTCGGTGCGCCCGACGATCTGCTCGTGCTGGGCCTTCAGGCGCTTGCGAGCCGTCTCCTCATCGACCGTGGGGAGGCCGCACAGCTCGGCGACGTGCTCGGCCGAGCCGGTCGGGGCGATGAGCTCGCGCAGCGAGGCGACGTGGGGCTGACCGAGGTGGATGAGCGCCGTCTGCCGCGGCGTCCAGAAGGTGTTGAGGAGGGTGTTCTTGCTGGCGGTGAGGCGGAGGATGAGGTCGAGCCAGACCGACACCGCGAACGCGTCGCCATGGCCGAGCGGCAGGCGCAGCGCGAGCCCGGTCTGCGGGCACTCGGTGCCGCGGAAGGGCTCGACCGACTCGATGAGGCTGGAGAGGACCCAGTAGCGGCTGGCGTCGCTGCCGAAGCCGGTCTCCCACAGCGCCTTCATCGAGTTCGACGCCAGCCACTGCCGGTAGCCGCGCCCCGCGGCGTCGGGGTCGTCCAGCGAGGGCGCCTCGATGCGCGAGACCGCCTCGACGAAGGCGTCGACCGTCCACCCGCGACCGATGGTGGCGGTCTCGTAGGCCGCGGTGAGGAACGGCCAGAGGGCGATGGGAAGCCCGCCACCCGCGGCGCACAGCTGCCCGTAGTCGTAGGACGCGAACACCGTCATCGGGTACCGACGGCCGGCGTTGTCGCCGCTTGCGGCCCACGCGCCGACCATGCCGCGCGCCGGCAGCTCGTCGCCCTTCGCATCCCCGCGGACGATGAAGAGACCGACCGCCGGCTGGTAGGCGCCGTCGAAGCTGTTGCCCAGCGACCGGTGTACGAAGTCGATGGCGCCGCCCAACCAGCGGTCCCACGCGGCGACCTCGTCACCGCCCGCGTTGTGGCGAATGAAGTCGCCAGTGGCGGGCAGCTTGCCGAAGCAGCCGACGACCGGAGGCCCGGAGGACGTCTTCTTCTTGTTCCGCCAGAACATCGAGCCCCGCATGAATAGCGGAAAGGTCAACGGCCGGGAATCCTCCTCGGAGGGCCCCGGCCGCTTGCCGCTTCCAGTTGGGCCGACCAGCCGCCCACCAGCCCGCCGACCTACCTCACTTTTGTTCGGTCACTTGTTCACTTGCCGAACTTGTCGCCGATCGAGGGCGGGCAGTTGGTCCCGCGGAAGAAGCTGATCGGGAAGGGATGGTTCGCGCGGACCGGGCGGACCTGCATGGTCACGGTCACCGGGGGCGCCGACATCTGCCAGGTCACGGTGAACTGGCTGTCGTCGTCCTTCACGGCGGTCATCTCGTCGGCCGACTCGAAGAGCCGGTAGATGCCCCACGGACCCTCGCGGACGATCGCCTCCTCCAGGCCACCGGCGCCGCGTACCTCCATCTTCGCGCCGAACTCGCTCTCGCCCGGCCACTTGAACTTGTGCCAGTACTCCTTCTCGTTCCGGTACACGCGCTCCTGGCCGTCGACCACGAAGACGACGTGGCTGACGATGGGGCTGACGGTCTTGAGGTTGATGTAGAACTCGACGCCCGGGTCGCCCGCGCCCTTCGGCCAGAGCGCGTCGGTGATCTCGTGCGACCGCTCGAGGCAGTTGTAGAGGAGCGGGCTGAACGGAGTGAAGGGCTTGGCCGGCTTGGGGTTGCCCTCGAGGTGCGGGCGCGGCACGAACTCGTGCGCCTGCTGGGTGTGCATGTCCTTCAGGTTCGCTTCGTAGAACCCCCAGAGGATTCCCTCCTTCGGCGCGAAGAACTTCAGCGTGTCCTGGTAGGACGCGTCCTTCGACGCCTGAAGGTTGAACGGGTAGCGGTTCTTGATGTGGTCGCGGTAGTGGGGCCACACCTCGATCTCCCAAAGGCCGCTCGCCGCGCCGCCGGCGCTGCGCAGCGCCGCCTTGTAAGCCTGCCGCAACGGGTTCATCAGGAGCGGCGTCATCAGCTCGCGACCGGTGGCGTCCATCTTCTGGAGGCTCTCCTCGGTCGACTTGACGGCGTCGGTGAAGAGCTTCGCCGCGCTCTTGAAGTCGGTGTTGGGCGGGCCCTCCTCGACCAGGCTCATCTCCGACTCGAGCTTCTCGAGGTGGCCGACGTACTTGGCGAGCTCCGGGTCCTTGGGCGCTGCAGGCGGCGTGGAGCTGCCCGCGGTCGGCTGGGGCGGCGGCGGCGGCACGCCGAACTCCACCATCGAGCGGAACTTGTCGGGCACCGGGTCGTAGCGCTCGGCGCCCGCTCCGACGTTGAAGTCGGAAAGCTGGAGGCCGTAGGTGCGGGTGGTGAACCGGCGCGCCACGCGCTCGCGGATCTGGGACATGACGCCGCCGTCCGCCGAGCCGGGGAGTGCCTTCTTGGTGGAGGCGAACTGGGTGTTGTCACCCAGCGCCTGCAGCAGGCGGAGGTACGGCCAGTCCGGCGCGGTGAGCACGCGGTACTCGGCGACCGCCTCGCGGTTGGTCTGCGGAACCGCCACGTCGATGTCGCGGAAGAACTCGACCCACTGGCGGATGTACTCCTGGTCGTAGTCCTGGCGCACACGCTCTAGCTCGCGCTTGATGCGGTCGCCGCGGAGCTTCTCCTCCTGGGTCAGGGGGACGACCCACTTCTCGCGATCGAGGAGCTTCTCCCCCTCCTTCAGGCTCTTCAGGACCTGCTCGTGGCCGCGGGCGGTGTACGGGCCCTGGACCTCGAACCACTTTCCTTCGCGCTCCTTGGTCCGGCTGCGAAGGACGCTGAGCACCTCCTGCCGGTCGGCGAACACGTCGGCGACCGTGACCGGCGGGTACTTCAGGTTGTCCGAGGTGCTGGGGCCCGCCTCGTCGAACTTCTGGTCGATGAGGACGGTGACGAAGCGCTCGTAGAGGGCCTGCAGCGGGCCCACGCGGGTGAGGATGTCGCGTGTGCGCTCGATGATTGCCGGCTGCGTCTCCGCGCCCTCGATCTTCCCTTCCTTCTGGAAGGTCACGTAGAACTGGACGTGCGGCTCGAGGAGGTACTTGAGGTCGTTCTCCGAGAGGTCGCCGCCCGCGTCCGACTGCTCGCGCAGGATCTCGGCCCACACCCCGGTGAGGCGGCCGATCTGCCACTCCGCGTGCTCCTGCAGGTGCTCGCGGTCGTTGAGCAGGATGTATGATTTGAGGTTGTTGTAGTCGTTGATGTACTTCGCGCCGGTCGCGCCCTGGAGCTTCTGCTCGAGCTTGGTGCGGACGGGCCCGACGAAGCCGCGGTTCAGCGCCGCGATGTACTGCGCGCGGGTCGGCTCGTAGAGCTTGTCGCCCTGGTACATCATCCATCCGTAGGAAAAGGGCGGGCCCTCCTCGTGCCACGCGTCGAGCTTCTCGGTGTGGGCGCGCAGGCGCTGCAGCTTGTCGATCTTGCCGAGGGCGCCCTTGCTCTCGTTCCAGTCGATGGTGCCGGCCTCGGTGGTGACCTGCTCGGTCTCGTCGACGAGCTCGCGGTTGTTGACGAAGGACACCACGGCCGGCGTCGCGAAGAGGACGCCCACCGCGATGGCCGCCGCCGCGCCGAGGAGGCGCTGCGAGCGCCGCCTCCGGATCTCCGCCTCGGTCCGCGCCGCGACGTCCTGGTCGGGAAAGATGATCCCGGTGAAGACGTCCTTGAGGAAGTAGCTCTTCGCCTCCTTCGGCTGATCGCTCTCCTCCGGCTCGGCCACCTTGAGGCCGTAGGCGCGACCCATGGCGCCCACGATGCGGTCGAGGGGCTTGCCCTCCTGGGTGCCGCTGGTGAAGTAGAAGCCGCGGAGGATGGGCGCCGAGGGGCCCGCGCTCCCGGGGGCGAACGCACCCTGGAGGAAGTCCGACAGGTTGCGCTTGATGGCCGCGAATTCGAGGGGGAACTGGTACGTCTTCTCCTTCGTGGTGCGGTTGCGCTCGGTGGTCATGCGGCGCAGCGTCCGCATGTGGAGCTTCTCCACCAGGAGGTCGAACTCCTCGTCGAAGAGCTTGCCGGGGGCAGACTTGTCGGCGTCGAGCTTGAAGGTCGCGCCCCAGGCCTGGTTGCGCTCGCTCTTCTTGAGGTCGCCGAAGAACTCGACGAACCCAGCGACCAGGTCGATCTTGGTGAAGGTGACGTAGACCGGCACGAGCATCTTCAGGTTCGCCTGCATCTCGTCGATGCGGGAGCGGACCTTCGCCGACATCTCCTGGATCTGCTCGTCGCTCGCGTCGAGGAGGTCGCTGACCGAGATGGCCACGATCACGCCGTTGATCGGCTTGTGGTAGCGGTACTTCAGCAGCTGCTCGAGGAAGCCGATCCACTCGTCGTGGTCCGACTCCTCCGTCGTGTAGCGACCCGCCGTGTCGAGGAGGATGGCGTCGTTCGTGAACCACCAGTCGCAGTTGCGGGTGCCGCCGACGCCGCGCACGCCGCCGCCCGAGGGGTCGAGGAACGGGAAGCTGAGGCCGGAGTGGCGGAGGGCGGTGGTCTTGCCGGCGCCGGGCGGGCCGACCATCACGTACCAGGGCAGATCGTAGAGGGCGCGGTCACCGCTCTTGCCGGAGCCGAGCTTGGAGCGCTTGAGCGCGTCGATGCCCTCCTGGAACTGCTTGTGGAGGGCCTGGATCTCGGCGCGGTCCTCGGGGCGCGCGTTCAGCGCTTGCTCCTGGGCCTGCTGCGCGATGGCCTTTTCCAGCGCGCGGGCCGCGCGGATGGCGCGGATGCGGCGGACCAGGAAGATCGTCCCGAGGATCAGGACGATGACGGCTGTCGCCGTCACCGGGATCCACAGCGGGAAGATGTCCTCGCTCCCCGGGTCGACGGGGATGAGCATGTACCAGGTGCCCCAGACGAGCATCAGGAACAGGATCGAAAGGACCCAAAGCCACATCGGACGATCTCTCCCAGAGCTGGACGGACGGGCCATCAGGCGGGCCGGACGGATCCGTCGCCTTCTGGCCCTCTAGAGTCCGCACATGATTGCCGGGAAAATCCGCTGGCGCAAAGTTTCCAGCCCGACCGGACAACAGCCAGGGCGCTGACCGGATGATCGACGTCGCCATCCGCTCGATGCTGCACGAACGCGGCAAGCTGGCCGGGTCGATCACCGGGGTGGCGTTCGCGGCGGCCGTGCTCCTGGCGAAGGTCGGGCTGCCGCCGTCGCCTCATGAGAAACGGCGCCTCCCCCTTGGGGAGACGCCGCCTCGTGACGGTCGCCGCGATCACGGCGCCGACCGGCCGCCTGGTGGCTAGCTGCCTAGCTGCCGATCAGCTTCTGGATGCTCTCGGAGACCGAGTTGGCCTGCGAGCCGATCACGATCTTGAGGACGATCACGACCAGAAGGGCGAGGATCAGGAATCCCAGCGCGATCGCGAGGTAAGGCAGCTCGCGGCGGACGGCTCCGCCGGTGCCGTCCTTGCGCTCGGCGTTGGGGGCCAGCGCCTCCCCCGCCCCGGTGGAGAGCGCGACGTAGTTACCGAGCCCCTCGACGACCTGGGCCAGCCCCTCCTGCTGACGCAGGCGGTACTTCCCCTGGAAGCCCAGGGCGAGGCAGAGGAAGTAGATCTGCGCGACGTGGTCACGGCCGCGCTGGCCGTGCATGTTGTCGAGGTTCACATAGAACCCGTCGCCGGCGGTGTTGATGCCGAAGAACTGCAGCTGCAGCGGGTTCGACAGCCACTGCGTCTTGCCCGGCCAGCTGGAGTGGTAGATGACCTCGTCCGCGAACGCCGCCAGGGCGAACTTGGCGTCGATCATGTCCTGCTCCGGGATGCGGTTCTCGCGGCCCGTCTGCATCATGGTCTCGAAGAGACCGAGCACGCGGCGCTGGAGGATGTCCGGCGCCGGTAGGTCGCGCGAGTTGCGGAGCTGGAGGATCAGCGACAGGACGTCGGCACACGTCCAGTACATCGTCTGCGAGAGGCTGGCGCTCATCCGAGGGGCTCCTGACTTGCCGCGAAGCGGGCCGAAGAAACAGTCCGGCGCTCCTCGGGGGGAGCACTACCGGCTCGTCGCGGGGTCGGCCCTTACTTCGTGACCTGGACCGCGATGAGCCGGAGGTCGACCTTCTGCGGGTCGATCGGCTGGTAGATGGCGATCGTGCCAGAACCGAGGATGTCATTCCAATAATCGCCGGACTGGTCGACCCGGAGGTAAACGATGCCCGGCTTGATCGGGATGGCGCCGGGGGGCCGGTACTCGACCCCCACCCGCACGCCCGGCATGGCGGCGTTGAGGATGTAGCCGATCTGGGTCCAGCTCCCGACCTTGAGCAGGCGGGGCAGGCGCTCGCGCAGCGTCCCCTCGTCGATGCCCTGGGCCTCGAGGAAGAACTCGTGGGTGCGAGGCAGCTTGGGGTCCTCGAACTTGCCGAGGTACATGCCGTCGTCGCGCTTCTCCAGCGGGACGACCGTGTAGCTCTCCGCCAGCACGCCGCTGATCAGCTGCACCGCGCGGTCGAACATGGGCGGGAAGACCTCGCCCAGGTCGAGGTAGTTGAACTTGGGGATGCTGGTCGGGTCCCCGTCGGGCGAGAAGGTGCAGAGCTCGCCGATGAGCGACCCCAGGGTGACGAAGCAGTCCTCGGGGTGGCAGTCGCCGTGGTCGACCAGGTGCGACACGATGGGGATGTACGAGTTCATCGTGTGCAGCATCCAGAACTTCGCCGTGTCCGACGCCTGGAAGTCGACCGAGGCCGCGGTGCGCATGCGGCGGTTCTCGGAGAGCGACTTCTGCTTGCCGACCATCGCCGAGAGGACGCGGCGCATGCCGTTCATCACGAAGTCCGACGCTGCGATGCGCAGGATCGACGGGATGAAGGTGGGCTTCAGGACGATGGCGCCGGTGCGATCGCGGACCAGCTGCGCGACGCGGATGGTCTCGTAGGCGTCGCGCCCCTCGCTGCCGTAGATGAGCCTGAGGTTGGAGCGGCTCCAGGTGATGACGGTGTCGTTGCGGCCAGTGTTGATGTCCGGGCTGGTGGCCTGCGACGCGACCCAGCGCACCGCGGGGCCGACCTTGGCCGGGTCGAGCGCGACGTTGGGCGCCGTCTCCCGGTAGTGGGGAAGCGCCAGGAACACGTCCAGCGCGTCGAGCGCGGCGGGGAACGCGCCCTCCAGCGGGCGCGCCTCGATCTGGTCCTCGCCGCCCTCGCCCACGAGGAATGGCGACCCGTCGGGGAAGACGCCCTTGGCCTTGGTGACGCGCACCTGCCCGGCGGACAGCGCACGGTCGTCGAACTGGATCTCGAGCAGGCCCCAGTCGTACGGCACGATCGCATGCACGCGCGCGTGCACGAGGCTCTCGTGGTACCGGTCGCACTGCTGGAGGTGCTGGGGCGTCATGAACAGCCCCTCGGTCCAGACGGGTTTGCGCGGTTGGATCATCTCGGCAGGCCTCGGCGGCCACTACCCATACCAGAAGCCGACGGGTTGCGAAGGGTACGTTCCTGGCTACTTCGCCGGAGGAGCCGCGGCCGCACCGCCGCCGCCGCCCGCGCTCTTCTTGGGGAGCTGGATCTTGCGGATGCTCTGCGACCTGGGGAACATCGACTCGTCGTACTGGCTCCCGTTGTCGATCTTCGCCTCGTCGATGAAAAACTGGACGCGGACGTCGTTCTGGGGTGCGCCGTCGCCCTTGGCGGCGCAGTTCGAGTCCCCTGGGATGGGGGGAAACTCGAAGAACGTCTTCCAGGCCTGCCCCTTGGGCTGGTGGAAGAAGGCGGCGCCTCCCAGGAACTCGGCCGCCTTGTCGCGTTCGAACTTGATCTCGACCAGATCGTTCGGGAAGACCGTCACATCGTCGGCCTTGACGACGTCCTCGCCCAGCGTCTCCTTCTCGCGGAGGAGGACGTCGTCGTAGCGGGCGTTTGTGAGCTTGAGGTCGTTCCCCAGCTGGTAGAGCCGCACGCGAACCGGGCGCGGGTTGCCGTTCTCGTTGGGGTTGACGGTGCCCGACCCGTAAATCTGCAGGGTCACCCACTGCTTGTCGCAGACCTTCTTGGGGACCACCGGGTCCTCGGCGCAGCCGATGCCGACGGTGCCCAGCGTGGCGGACGCGAGGAGGGCCACCGCAAACGCGCGAGGAAGGAGTCGGGACCAGAAGGAGCGCACCATCGCCGTGGATGGTCCTGCGTCCGGGCCCCCCCGGTCCAGTTTTAGACACCGAAGACGTACCGGAAACCGGAGACCGGAACCGGAGACCGGAACCGGAACCGGAACCGGAACCGTACCTGACCCCCGAAATGTGGCGCGCCGGAGCGGTCCCGCCCCGGCGCACGTTTTCGCCCGCTGGGGGGCTTGCTCAGTCGCTGAAGGCGGCCGTGAAATTCTTCTGGTCGTCGACGTCGAGGAAGAGCTTCTTCGGCGGCTTTCCCTCGGCCATCTTCTCCAGGATCGAGACCGACAGCATCGGCGTCAGGGTCGACCGCATGATGTGGTCGATGTTTCGGGCGCCGGTGTCGACCTCGGTGCAGCGGGCGGCGATCGCCTCGACCAGCTTGTCGGAGTAGGTCGCGTCGATCCGCTGGTTGGTCTTCAGCCGCGAGAGCAGGCCGTTCATCTTCAGCCGGGTGATGTCGCCCAGCGCCTCCATGGAGATGGGGAGGAACGGCACCATGGTCATGCGGGCGAGGAGCGCCGGCT
>JBKJLX010000781.1:0-8599 GCA_046596645.1 Polyangiaceae bacterium | reverse complement strand
ATCGTGGCGAGCTGCAGCGGCTCGACCGACGTGCCGCCTGCGGCGACGGCGAAGAGGTCTTCCCCGCGAAGCGCGGGCGGCGGTGTGAGCCCGAGCGCCAGGTGCAGGGTGCGCGCGACGTCGACCACGTCGGTGGCGACGTCGACGCGCTTGCCGGTCAGCTTGCCGGACGGGTACAGGATCCACAGCGGCAGCCGCAGCGACCGCTCGCCCAGCGGCAGGTCGGGCGAGAACATCTGCTCCACCGAGCTGGCTCCGTCGGTGGTGACCACCATCATCGTCTCGTCGAGGATCTGAGCGGCCTCCAGGGCGGCGAGGGTCTCGGTGAAAGCGAGATCGTGCTGGGACAGCGCCAGCGCGTGCAGCGCGCGGATCCGCACACGGTCAGGCTCGGTCCACGCGGAGTTGCGCTTGCCGCGCATCTCCGCGATCTGCTGCGCGGCGCGCCGCGGCTGGAGGTTGCCCGCGTAGTCCCGCGGGGCGAGCGACTCGAGCTGCTTGGGCGTGGGGGTCCACGGGGGGTGCCCTCCGCGGAGATGCGCCACCACGACCGCTCTCTTCGGGTCGGGCTCGGCGAGGGCGCGCACCAGCCAGGAGGTCGCTGCGCGCAGCGGCGCCGCGACGTCGTCGCCCGAGACGGGCGAGAGCTCGATGGTCTCCGCCGCCCCCTGGGTCAGCCCGAAGGGCGCGAACGACGTCGGGACCGAGGAAATGAAGGTGGTCCGCACCTGCGACTCTCGCGCGGCCTCCAGCAGGGTGTTGACGGGTGAAGGCAGGCGCGACCCCCCGTCGAGCAATCCGTGGCTCTCTGGCGGCAGGCCGGTGAGCAACGTCGCCAGATTGGCCAGATCGAGGGTGGAGGGCGCGCGGTGGCGGAGGTAGGTCGTGCCGCGCGTGGCGAGCGCGCTGAAGCCCTCGAGCGCGTTGCCCTCGCGGCCGCTCCACGGCGGCAGGTCGAGGGCCTCCACGCCGGTGAGCACGACGACCATCACGCCGCGGGCGGTCGGCGTCACCGCCGGCGGCGGCGCCGGGACGACGACCTCCGGCTCCCCGAAGGCGAGGCGACCGGTGGTGGCGCCCGCGGGGGCGGCGAGCTCGACCGTGACCAGCTGCCCGACAAACGCTTCCAGCGACGTGGAGATCTCGGCCCACGCCGCGTCGGACCCGCCCTGCACGTCGCGACGCACCAGGCTGACCGGCTCGGCACCGTCGACAAGCACCCGGATCTCCGCCTCGGCGTGGCCGTCGCCGATCACGCCGACCGACGCGCGTACTGTCGCCGACGGAGGCACCCTCAGCGCGCAGCGCACCGACGCCGGCGGTCGCAGCAGCAGCGAGCGGCGCGGCTGGCGCGCGATCGCCGTGCCGCGGTCGACCAGATCGGGGAGGGTGGGCGCGCCGTAGGTCGCGGCGATCTCGTCGGGGCGCCCCACCCGGATCCAGTCGACGTCGGCGTACGGGTCCTCGCGCGAGCTGGGCGAGAAGCGCAGGGAGATGCGGTGCTGGCCGGCGTCGAGGGGCAGGGTCGTCGTCGGGGTCTGCACCACGCGCAGCCCCTCCGCGGGAAGCTTGAGCGTCGCGAGCGCCGCGCCGTCGACGGAGATGGCGACCTGCTTCGCCGCGCCGGGGGCCACCCGCAGCGCCACGAAGACCGGCGACGGCTCGAGCAGGACCACGTCGAGGTCGAGATCGCGCTGGGCGACGCGGGTCCAGGTCGCGCCGTCGTGCTCCACCGTCGTCAGCGAGGCCGGCACCGAGGCCGACCAGCCGAGCCGTCCGTGAATCATCGGCGTGCCGAGGTCGATGGCGGGGCCGCGGTGGTCGACGTCGCACCCGGGAAGCGCGTCGATGAACGACAGAGCGCGCCGCGCCGGGGGCCGCTCGTGGGCGCTGGCGGACGCGGAGGTGGTCGGGACCGGGGCGGTCGTCGATCCGCCGCTGCCGCACGCGTCACAGCCGCCGAGGGCGATCGAGGCCGCGAGGAGCGCGGGGGCCCATGCGCCCCCGCGCGATCGGATCATCGCTGCCACGGAGGAGCGAGTCGCACGCGCGCCATGCGCCCCTCGCGCACCACGACCTTGCGCACCCGCTCCTCGCCGCGCTGCTTCACCTTGAGCTCGTAAGGCTCGGTCTTGGCGCGCAGCGGGACGGAGATGGTCGGGCCCGAGCCCATGGCCTTGCCGTCGATGTAGATGCTGTCGCTCTTGCCGGCGACCACCTCGAGGAGGCCCTGCCCCTTCTTCAGCTGGTCGCCCTTGCGGAGCGGCAGGTCCTCGACGGCGCCGTCCTCGGCGCCCTTGTCCGCCGCATCGGTCGGCTCGGGCTCGGTGTTCTCGGGTGCCAGGCTCGGCGCCGCCTCCAGCGACGGCGGCGCGCTCAGCGCCGGCGCCTCCGGCGGGACGGGCTCCTCGATCTTCTGGCGCGACGCGCGCGCCCACACCGCGAAGACGATGCCGGCGATGGCGCACGCGATCCAGAGCGCGGTGTGCTTGCGAGGCGCCGGCGCCGGCACCGGCGCCCCGAAGGCGGACGGCAGCGGCATGCGGCGTCGGTCGTACGACGGCGGGTCGGGGCTCTCCGAGATGCTCTTGGAGACGACCGGCGCGGGCTTCGGGCTCTTGGTGTTCCTGGGCTTGGCCGAGACCGGGGCGGACGAGGCCGGTGCCGGGTGCACCGGCGGGGGCGTGAGCGACCCCAGCGAGAGCATCGGCTTGAGCCCCGGCGGCACCACCTGACCGGTGGGCGCGGCGGCACGCGCCGGGAGCGGCGAGGTCGGACCGAAGACCTCGCGACGAGGCGCGCTGGGCGGCGACGCCGGCCGCGCGCTCTCCTTCGCCCTTGCGGCCGATGCGCCGGGGGAGGCCTCGCGCAGGACCGGGATCGGCGGCGACGCCGGAATCGACCGGTGCTGCGAGGGCGCGGGCGACGGGGAGGGCGCGAGCGCCGGCCACACCGCGGCGTTCGCCGGCGACGGCGACGGCACCGGACCGAGGTCGGAGGGGAGCCCCGGCGCGCGGGGGATCTCGGGCAGCGCGAGGGCGCGGGGCCCGGAGGGCGAGGGCTCGGCGTCCTCGTCGACCTCGATCTCGGTCGCCGACGCGGCCGCCACGGGCGGCGGGGGTGGCGCCGAAGCGCGAGGCTGGGCCGCGGAGGCGGACAGGGCGGCCGCGACCATCGCCGGGAGCGGCGTTGCGAGCGGCGGCATCACCGAGGGATCGGCCGGCTCGGGCATCAGCGGCTCGGGGATGGGCGCCATGGCGCGCTCGCCGCGCAGCAGGCCGAGCTCGCGCACCAGCGCCGCGGGCAGCATGTCCTCGCCGCGCGCGTCGACGACCTCGAAGATGGCACCGTGCGCTGCGGCGTCGCAGAGCACGCTCTCCAGGAGCTGCGGCGCGACGCGCCCCTCGACCAGCAACGTGCGCGGGCTGGCGCCGCGGGCGAAGCTGCGGAGCAGCGTGCGCGACGGCTCGGGCGTCGCGGCGAGGTAGGCGGCGAGCCGCTCCTCCTCCAGGCCCACCCGATCGACGTGCACCAGCTCCTCGCCCGACACCAGGCGCTGCGCGGCGCGCGCGCCCGCGATCAGGGGGAGCAGCTGCTCGGCGAGATCGCCGTCCAGCTCCGCGCGCGGCGTCGCGCCCACCGCCTCGATGACCGGGGTGATGACGAAGCGCCCGTCGCCGGCGCCGAGCAGCGACGCCAGCACCGCGGTGCCCCGCTGAAGCGTGCCGTCGACCGAGATGCGCGATGCGCGGATGGGCCGACCGCGACGGATCTCGATCTCGTAGAGAAAGGTCGCGTCGCGCAGGGCGAGGGTCGAGCACGGGCGCAGCTCGCAGGCGAAGCGCAGCAGCGTCGCCGCCGAGAGGCCGTCGAGCCGCCCCTTCACCTCGCCGCCGGCGCCGATGCGCTCTCGCACGCGGCGTCGCTGTCGCATGAGCTCGCGCACCCGCTGCACGATCACGCCGGCGCTCGCCTCCTTGCGCAGGTAGCCATCGGCGTCGGCGCCCAGCTCGCGCACGCGCTGCAGCAGGTCTTCCTTCCAGGAGAGGAGCACCACCGGCACGTCGCGCAGCACCACGTCGCGCTTGAGCGCGCGGCAGAGGGCGAAGCCGTCCAGGTGCGGCATGAGCACGTCGCTCACCACCAGATCCGGGGCGCGGTGCTTGGCGATCTCCAGGGCGCGAGCGCCGTCGCGGGCCTCGTACACGGTGGCGCCGGCCGCCTTGAACACGCCGGCGAGGAACCAGGTCACCGAGGGGTCGTCGTCGGCCACCAGGATGGAGCACTTCTCCAGCGAGCCCTCGGCGCCTCCGCGGGCCGCGCTGCGATCGCGCGTCGAGCCCGCGTCGCCGTCCGGGCCCAGCCAGGGAGCGATCGGCAGCGCGCCCTCGGGGCCGCCAGGTGCGAATCGCACTGCGCCCCGCGATCGGATGGTGACCACGTCGCGGATGCGCGCGACCGCGCCCCACAGCGCGGCGAGGACCTCGGTCCCGTCACCGAGCTCGACCGTGACGCCGCGCCCCTTGCTCTCGACGGCGTCGCAGAGCCCGCGGCGGAGCTCCTCGGCGAGGCGGGCGCCGAGCTGATCGATGCGCAGCTGGCCCAGCGGATCGCGCTTGGCCTCGCGCCGGCCGTAGGCCGTGAGCGCCACCTTGCACGCCTGGCGCAGCGCGCCCGGCGACACCGGCTTGGGCAGCGCCTTGGCGACGCCCAGGGCGAGGAACGCGCCCGCGTCCTCCGGCTTGTAGAAGCGGCCGACGACCACCACGGGCACCGACTCGACCAGCGGGTCCTGCGAGAGCGCTTCGACCAGCTCGCGCGCCGCCGGTAGCTCCGCGTCGACCACGACCACGTCGGGGGCGAGCGCGCGCGCCAGGTCGATCGCGCTGACCGCGTCGTAGGTGCGCTCGATCTCGTAGCTGGGCTCACCCTCCCCCTCGTCGACGTCGGGCATGGAGAGCGTCTTGGCGAGCGCGTCGGAGCCCACGATCAGCGCCGTGAACGGCGCGGCGGCGCGCACGTCGGCCACCGTCCCCTCCACGTGTGCGCGGAGGTCGCCGGCATCCATCTTCACCGCCGCGGCGTCGAGGGAGACGGTGACGCGCTCGTCCTCCGGACCGCCCCCCCAGGCGAGGTCGGCCATGGTCGCCACCAGCAGGCGGAGCGAGGCGATGTCGTCGCCACCCACGTGACCGCGCTTGGCGGCGGCGTCGAGGCGCTCCTCCGCCGCGCGCAGGACCGTCCCCAGCTTGCGGAAGCGGAGCAATTTGGCTCCCGCGGCGAGCGCGTGGACACGCCGTCGCAGATCGTCGCGCGGCCGAGCTACGCGGGAGTCGATGCTCAGCGCATCGAGGAGCGTCCCGATCTCCGCCGCGCGGCGACCGAGGTTCGCGGCGAAGTCGGCCCGAGCACCGCCGAGGCGCTCGGTCTTCTGCGCCCGACCATCGTGTCCGTCGTCCTGCCGTCGCGTGGGAGCGGTGCCGAGAGCCATGTCGAGGGCGGTTAGCATGTGGCCCCGGGCCGTTCCCAATTTGTGGCGCGCCCTCGGGTGCTCGGTGCATCGTAGAGTGGCGATGAAGGTGGTCATGACGGCAGACGGCACAGCGGTCCGTGGGTGCGTCGTCGCCCTGCTGTTCGCAGCCTCCGGTTGCTCGGCGACGACGCGCGCCTACGGCGGGGACGGCGAGGGCGGCGGCGCCTCGGCCAGCACCGGCGGCCTCCCCACCAGCACCACCCCGGCCTCGGTGAGCGCCAGCCAGGGGGTGGGCGGCGAGGGCGCCGGCGCGCAGGTGGGCGGCGGCTCGCCGTCGTCGAGCGTCAGCTCCGGCGGCGAGGGCGGTGGCTCCCCCGGTCCCTGTGGGAACGGTAGGGTCGACGTCGGCGAGGAATGTGACGAGGTGACCGGTCTGTGCGAGGACTGTCAGCTGGACTGCCCCGCCGGCTGGTTGAAGTCGGACGGCTCCTGCTTCGGCGTCGCGGTGGGCAGCCAGGGCACCGTGCCGATAGACGGCCTCGCGGCGGCCGCGCGCTGCGGCGAGCTCGACGTCCTCAACACCGGGCACCGCGCGGTGCCGGCCGCACCGCGCTCGGGGGACCAGTTCCTCGCCCTCGCGGCGGCCTGCCCCAACAACGGCTGCTGGCTCGGGTACCTGAACCTGGCGCCGCTGGGTGCGGCGTCGTTCATCTCCCCCGCCACCGGCGACTCCGTTCCGGAGAACGCGCCGTGGACCGAAGCGGAGATGCACGTCGCCGACGTGGCCGCGGTGTGTACCATCCTGGAGGACGCCAACACCGAGCCCGGCGTGGATCAGGTGACGCCGGCGCTGGAGGCGAAGGGCTGCCTCGGCCTCGACGCCTACTTCGCCTGCGAGCTCAGACCAGGCGTCGCGCCCACCACGGGATGCGGCAATGACGTGGTGGGGGCCGACGAGGAGTGCGAGTCCGGGGCCACCTGCAGCGGCTGCGATCGCCGCTGCCCGACCGACTGGGTGGAGGACCCGCGGACCCACGCATGCACCACCCTGCTCGAGGGCGCCGTGGCCTGGTCGGACGCGGCCGCGGCGTGCGTGGCGACCGGCGTCGCCGGCGCGCGCCTGGCGACCCCCGACGATCCGGAGGACGTGCGCGTCCTGCAGTTCACCAGCGGCGTGCCCGCGTGGCTGGGGCTCCAGGTGGGAGACGGCGGGCCGCAGTGGCTGAGCGGCGAGAGCTTCGACTACCCGGGCGGCGCGTGGCCGTTGCCGGGCGGCCTCGGCGCGGCCGGCGACGTCGGCCACCTCGACGGCGGCACCGTCGTCGTCGGACCCGCCAGCGTCACGCGAAGGCCGCTGTGCGAGGCCTTCGACCCCGGGTAGCCGCGGTCAGCTGCGCGCGAGCACGTGGTCGCGCACGAAGGCGGCTGCCACCTGGGTGCCCACCTCGCCGCCGACGTCGCGGGTGCACACGCCACGCTCGAGCGCGGTGGTCACCGCACGCTCGATGCGCGCCTCGTAGCCGGTGAAGCCGAGGTGCTCCAGCATCGTCCCCGTCGTCAGCAGGGCGGCAAAGGGGTTCGCCAGGTCCTTGCCGACGAGCGGCGGCGCCGAGCCGTGCACCGGCTCGAACAGCGCGACGCGCCCGGGATCGGCCGAGTGCAGGTTGGCGCTGCCCGCCATGCCCAGGCCGCCCTGCAGCGCCGCGCCGAGGTCGGTGACGATGTCGCCGAACAGGTTGTTGGTGACGATGACCTGATACCGCGACGGGTCCTGCACCAGGTACAGGCACAGCGCGTCGACGTAGACGTGCTCGCCCTCGATGCCGGGGTACTCGCGCGCCACGTCCTTGAAGACGCGCAGCCACATCTCGTGGGCGAACTTCATGGCGTTCGACTTGTCGGCCATGGCGACGCGCGTGCGCCCGCTGCCCTTCGCGAACTCGAAGGCGGCGCGCACGATGCGCTCGACGCCCTTGCGGGTGTTGAGATCGGTGTTGATGCCGACCTCGTCCTCGGTGCCGCGCTTGAACTGGCCGCCGACGTTGACGTAGACCCCCTCGGTGTTCTCGCGGAACACGACGAAGTCGACGTCCTTCGCCGTGCGGTTCTTCAGTGGCACCAGCCGGTCGGCCAGCGCCTTGACCGGGCGGATGTTGGCGTACAGGTCGTAGCCGAAGCGCATCCCGAAGAGGATGTCGCGCGCGTGATCGTTGCTGGGCACGCGCGGGTCACCCAGCGCCCCGAGGAGGACCGCCGCGCACTCCTTGCGCACGGCAGCCTGGATCTCCTTGGGGAACGTGGTCCCGTCGCGCAGAAAGCGGTCGGCGCCCAGGTCGAGGTCCCAGAGCTCGACGTCGAGCCCCTCCCTCTCCATGAGCGCAACCAGCAGCGCCCTCGCCTCACGGGTGACCTCGGGTCCGATGCCGTCCCCGCCGACGATGGCGATCTTCTTCATGGCGCCCCTCGGGTCGCTGGCGTCAGCCGAGCGCCTTGTCGATCGGGTGGTGCTCGAGGCCGTGCGCCTCGGCCACCGGCCCGTAGGTGACGCCCCCGCCAAAGGTGTTGACCCCCAGCTTGATCGCCTTGTCCTCGCGTGCCGCGCGCACGACTCCCTTGTTGGCGAGCGCGACCGCATACGGCACGGTGGTGTTGGTCAGCGCCCAGGTGCTGGTGTGGGGCACCGCGCCCGGCATGTTGGCGACGCAGTAGTGGACGACGCCGTGGACCTCATAGGTCGGGTTGTCGTGCGTGGTGGGCCGGCAGGTCGAGATGCAACCGCCCTGGTCGACGGCGACGTCGACGACGACGCTGCCCTTCTGCATCGCCTTGAGGTGCTCCTCGGTGACGAGGTGCGGCGCCTTGGCGCCGGTCACCAGCACGGCGCCGATCACCAGGTCGGCGCGCAGCACGGTCGCCTCGATGTTGTCGGGGTTCGAGTACAGGGTCTCGATGGCGCCGCCGAAGACGTCCTCCAGGTAGGCCATCGTCTCGGCGCGCACGTCGAGCACGGTGACCTGAGCGCCCATGCCGATGGCGATGGTCGCCGCGTTCTGACCGACGACGCCGCCGCCCAAGATGACGACGCGGCCACGACGGGTGCCGGGCACGCCGCCGAGGAGAACGCCC
>JBKJLX010000737.1:0-22202 GCA_046596645.1 Polyangiaceae bacterium | reverse complement strand
GGTTCCGGTTCCGACGGGCGGGGCCGGCGGGGGGTCCTCGGTCCACGAGAGGGGGGGGGGGGCGGGGGGGGCGGGCTGCGCCGCGGGGTCCTGCGCCGAGGCCGATGCGGCGCTCGTGGCCAGCGCCAGCGCGGCGAGCGCTGCGAGCAGGCCAGGAGCGGGAGCGTTGCGGGTGATCACTTCAGACCTCCGAGAAGGAGGCCCGCGTAGTCGCGGGCCGTGGTGGCCGAGGGCGCGAGGCCGTCCAGTACGGTGACGGCGCGGGCGCCGACGTCGTGGACAGCGATGACGGCGCGACCGCCGCCGCGCCGCGAGACGTCGAACGCCTCGAACACGCCGTGGCTCAGCGTGATGTTGCGCGGGTGGAGCGTCGCGAAGTCGAGCTGGGCGATCGAGGCCTGGTTGGGCGAGAAGATCCACGCGCGCTGGCCGTCGGGGGCGCGGGCGATTCGCGCGCCGCCTGCCGAGGCGACGAGCGGCGACGCCGTCCGCGCGAGCAGATCGAGGACCGTCAGCTCGTCGCCGTCCTGCCCGACCAGCACGCGCAGGTGCTCGTTGGGTGCGGCGATAGGCACCACCTCCGACACCGGGTCGGCGAGCTGGAGTCGCTCCACGCTGCGGTAGGGCGCCCCCACCGCGCCGCCCAGCGCGACGAAGGCGATCTGCGGGCTCGAGCTCGACCACAGGAGCGCGACGTCGCCGCCGCTGCCGTCGTCGCCGACGACGTCGGTCACCAGCGTGAGCTTCTCGAACGGTGCGCCGAGATCGACGTCGGTCGCGATGCCGGTCGCCGGATCGAGGAGCGCCAGCGCGTTGCGCGAGGGGACCAGCGCCGCCAGGCGCAGGCCGCCGTCGGTCTCGACGAAGGCGATGTCGCTGGGCGCGCCGCCCACGAAGACCACGTTGGGCACGGCGCGAAACGTCTGCGGCGTGGTGGCAGCCTCGTCGGCCGGCACCGGGACCAGGTCGATGATCACCACGTCGGGCTCACCGGCCAGGCGGACGGCGATGCGCGCGTCGTCATCGCGGTCGGTCGCGCCGTCGCTCACCGCGATGCCGGCCGGATGCGACGGCGTCGCGTCGCTGGTGAGGCGGATGGTCACCTCGGGGATGGAGCGATCGGCGAGGTCGAGCAGGGCGACGTCGCGATCGGTCGCCACCACCAGCAGGCGCCGCGGGCCGCCGGGGAGCGCGAGCTCGGGGGTGAAGGTGAAGGCCTCGGGCCGCCCGCCGAAGCTGCGCAGCGTCGAGGGGCCGGGGTTGTCCGCCGCGGGCCCGCGCGACAGATCGACGACCACCAGCTCGTTGGGGTTCTGCACGAAGGCGACGTCGCTCTCCGACGCGTGAACCACCGCGAAGCGCGACTGGGGGTCGATGACCAGGCCGGAGAGGGGATCGGAGAGCCTGTAGGTCGCGACCAGGCCGGGCTCGTTGCTTCCGTCGAGCACGGAAAGGCTCGGCCCGGCGTCGAGCGCCTCGCGGCGCGGGACCACGCCGTGGGAGAGGACCAGGAGGCGAGCGGCGTCGGGCGTGGCTGCGGCGGCGGCGATCCCCTCGGCGACCGGGATGCTGTGCGGAACCAGCACCTGATCGTCCTCCACCGCCAGCATGAGGACCCGGTTGGCGGGCGCATCGATCAGCGCCGCGCTCCCCTCGAGCCCGATGGCGCGGATGGGCGAGGCGATCGACTCGTCCCACACGCTGGTCTCGTCGTCGTCGCACCCGGAAACGGCCAGCGTGAAGGCCAGCGCGAGCGCGCCGGTCGCCACCATCGACGTCGAACGCTTCACGGGACACCTCCATCGACGACCTGCGCCGCGAGCTCGAAGCCGGTCAGGGTGCGCACCTCGTCAGTCGCGAAGTCGATGAACGTGATGCGCCCGTCGGGGTGCTCCTGCGCGACGAAGCCGCGGCCTGCCCCGCTGACGATGCCCGCGGCGAGGGGCATGCTGCCAAGCTCGATCGCATCGACCTCCAGCGAGGGAAAATGCGCGACCACGAAGCCGTAGCGAGACAGCACGCGATCGCCGACCGCCACCACGGCGCGATCGCCGGAGGGCGCGACCGCGACGGCGATCGCCGGCGCGTCGAGACCCACGATCTTGGGCGGCAGCTCGGCCTCCACCGGGACCAGGCTGATCGCGCCGGGGTAGCTGGTCCCGCCGGGGACCTCGAATGCGTCGTGGAGAATCAGGGCGTGCGCCGCGTCGGGCGCGGGGAAGACCGCGGCCAGCGGCGCGCGGAGGAGGATGCTGCGCGGGTCCGGCTCCTCGTCCTCCCGATCGAAGACCGTGAGCACCGGGCTGGGGACGGCGTTGGTATAGAGGAAAGCGGTGCTGCTGTCGGTCGCCAGCGCGGCGGAGCCGACCACCACGGTCTCCACCGTGAACAGGGTGTAGTCCTCCGGGTCCTCGGCGATGGCGGGGATGGGGAGGATGGCCACCTCCCCCGTCTCGCGGATCACCACCACGGCGGCGCTCCCGTCGGACGCCAGGTCCATGTCGGTCGCCGCGCCGGGCAGCACGACGTCGGTGCGCGTCCCGTCCTCCAGATCGTGGACCGTGATCAGCGCCTCGCCGTCTCGTCGCACCAGGGCCAGCTCGCCGTCGGGGGTGATGGCGACGTCGCGCGTCAGCGTGTCCTCCAGCGGGTCCTCGGAGAGGGCGACGTTCTCGACCACCGCGGGGTCGTCGTCCTCCAGGTCGATGACGGTGATGCCGTCCTGGGTCACCGCGAAGGCGCGGCTCGTGACGTCGTCGAAGGCCACCTCGACCGGGCGGTAGCCGACGGTGAGCGGGATCGATCGCTCGTCCTCCGACGCCAGATCGAGGAGCGCGATGTCCTGGAAACCGTCGATGGGATCGGCGTTGGTGACCAGCCGCGCGTCGGTCCACGCGATCGCCCAGCGACCGTCCTTGGAGATGGTCCAGCGGTTGCCGCTGGCCGGCACCTCGAAGGTGCGCGCCTGGAGAGCGCCGCTCTCGTCGGCGCGGAGCAGCGTCGCGTCGCGGGAGGCGACGTTGAGCACCAGGGCCACGTCGTCCTGCCCGTCGGGGATGGCGGCGAGGTAGGTCGGCGCGTGCCCGGCCTCGACGACCTTCACCTCGAGCGTGCGCGCGTCGATGTACGCGACGCGGCCGCTGGTCGGGTTGGCGACCCAGACGAAGTTCCCGGTGGCGACCGGCGCGGTGTAGCTCGACTCCAGCTCCTCCTCCGCCGGCGGTTCGGCGCCCCCGACGGTCGTCGCCGCGCTGATGGTCACGTCTTGGCCGTCGCCGCCGCCTCCAGCGCCCCCGTAGTTCTCCGCCCCGTCGAGGGACTCGCCGCAGGCGGCGCCGAGCGGGACCCCGGCGAGCAGGGTGAGCAGCGTGGTGCGAACGAACCTCGAGCGGCCGGGGCTGACGGCCCGGTCCGCGGCACGGTGTGTCCGTGCGCGTGAATCTTTCATGAGCTCCTCGAGTCGAAGGAAGCGAAGGCCTTCGTTCCCCCCTCAGCAGGTCACGTGCCGGGACGCGCGCTCCGCATTCCCTGCGGTTCCGGTGCGATCGGCCCTGCCCACGCGTGCCGACGCAAGGGCATCCGTGTCATGGGCGGGCCTCGGGTATCCCCCCGCCGGGCCGGCCATGACCAGGATCGCACGGGAGATGCTGGGCCGGCTGCGCCGCCTCGGCCTGGTGGAGGAGATCGAGGGCGGCGTCGTGGTCTTCGACGCGCCCAAGCTCGGCGACTTCGTCGTGTTCCTCGGCGGCCCCGGCCGCGCGCCCCGCAGCACAGGCTGAAGGAGGTCCCCCTCGGCAGGTCAGTTCAACCGGAGCATCCGGCCGACGATCTTCTGGAGCTCCTCGGCGCGGGAGATGATCCGATCGGCGTAGGTCTCCACCTCGCCGATGGCGCGCAGCGCGACCACGGCGACGCCCGAGCGGAGCTGCACCTCCTCGCCCCCGACCAGGGTCACCCGCCGCGCCTCGAGGGTGATCTCGTCCATGGCGTCGACGCCGGGCGTCGGCTGGGTGCGTAGGGCGCCGACGACGCGCAGGGACGCGCCCTCGCCGGTGAGGAGGAGCATCTCGCCGCGCGCGCACGCCGTCTCCACCACCGAGCGGTGGACGCTGCGGTCCATCGAGGCCTGTGCGACGCGACCGGCGAGGTCCACATCGACCACATCGCCGTCGAGGCGCAGAGCGCGCCCGATGGCGAGGCCGGCCTCGCGACGCGGCGCCGACGCGTCGACCGAGGAGGCCTCGGCGATGTCCTCCAGCTCCGCGCCGGGGCGACGCTCCGGGGGAGGCGCCTCTGTCGCCTCGGGAGCAGGCGCGGGCGTCGTCGCCGCTCGTCGATCGCTCATCCCCCGATCGTCCCCCGTTTGCGGCGGCAGGGGAAGCGCTAGGCTGCGCCGCGGTGGCCACCGATCGCCGTCGCGCCTCGCGCGCGCTGCTGCGCGGGTCGCGCCGCGCCCTCTCCGGCGCCCGCAACGCCCTCGAGCTCCTGCGGCTGGGGCAGCTGTCGCCCGCGGCGCGTCGGCCGTTCGTGGTGGTCGCGCGCGACCCCCACGCGCGTCTCCGTCGCTACGTCCTGCCCGACGGCAGCCTCCCCCCCACGTCGTCGCCGGCGATCCTCCTGGTGCCGCCGCTCATGGTCACTGCGGAGATCTACGACGTGTCGGCCGACAGCTCGGGGGTCGGCGCCCTGCTCGAGCGGGGCCTCGCGCCGTGGGTGGTCGACTTCGGCGCGCCGGAGCGTGAGGCAGGCGGCATGGAGCGCACCCTCGACGACCACGTGCTCGCGGTGTCGCGCGCGATCGACGTGGTGCGCGAGATCACCGGGCGCGACGTGCACCTCGCCGGGTACTCGCAGGGCGGGATGTTCTGCTACCAGGTCGCGGCGCTGCGACGCAGCGAGGGCGTCGCGTCGATCGTCACCTTCGGCAGCCCCGTCGATCTCCATCGCGGCGTGCCCTCGGTGCACAGCGACGCCATCGAGATGCTGACCCGCGCCATCGGCCCCGCGCTGGGCAAGCTGCTCGACCGCATCGAGGGGTTGCCGGCCGAGCTGACCAGCACCGCGTTCAAGCTCATCACCCCGGCCAAGGAGATCCAGCAGCGGCTCGACTTCGTGCGCAAGCTGCACGACCGCGGCGCGCTCGAGCGGCGCGAGGCGCGCCGTCGGTTCCTCGGCGGCGAGGGGTTCGTCGCCTGGCCGGGCCCCGCGCTGCGCGCCTTCGTGGAGCAGTTCGTCATCCACAATCGCATGCTCTCCGGCGGGTTCGTGGTGGGCGGCCGCACCGCCACCCTCGCCGACGTCACCTGCCCGGTGCTGGCCTTCATCGGCCTCGACGACGAGATGGCGCGGCCCGCCACCATCCGCGGCCTGACGCGCGCCGCGCCCGACGCCGCCGTCTCCTTCGTCGAGCTGCGCGCCGGCCACTTCGGCCTCGTGGTCGGCACGCGGGCCAACCGGGAGACGTGGCCCACCGTCGCGGCCTGGGCGCTCCACCGGGAGGGGAAGGGACCGCCGCCGGCGGCGACTGCGAGCCCGCCGCCCGACGCGCCCCGGCCGCGCGACGACGAGCCGGAGGAGGCGGCCTTCGACGACGTGCTCGTCGACGCCGACCTGGTGTGGGAGACGGCCTCCGCCGCGGCGGGGCGGGTGTGGCACCGGCTCGGGGACATGGCGGCCAGCGCGTCGGATGCAGCCCTGGCCATGCGCTACCAGCTGCCCCGGTTTCGACGGCTTTCCACGCTGCGCTCCGAGGAGCCGATCAGCCCGGCGCGCCTCCTCGCCCATCGCGCGCGCAAGAGCGCAGAGGCGACCTTCTTCCTTTGGGGAGGGCGCGCGTTCTCGTACGCCGAGGCCCAGCGCCGCGTGGACGCCGTCGCCCTCGGGCTCATCGCCTGCGGCGTGCGCGCCGGCGACCGCGTCGGGGTGTGGATGGGGTCGCGCCCCAGCTTCCTGACGGTGGTCACCGCGCTGTCGCGCATCGGCGCCGCTGCCGTGGTCGCGCCGCCGTCCGCCAGCCCGGAGGAGGTGTCGCGTGCGTTCGCGCGAAGCGGCGTCAGCCGCCGGGTCGCCGATCCCCCGCGCGCGCCGCTGCTGACCTTTGCGGGCGAGGTCCTGGTCCTCGGGGGCGGTGCTGCGCCGCGCGTGCTCGCACCGGGGCTGCGCGACATGGAGGCCATCGACGTCGGTGGCCTGGCCTGGCCGGACGACCTCCCCCCCGACGGGGCTCTCGCCCGCGACCTCGCCCTGATCCTGCTCCGCCCTCCGCGCGAAGGTGGCGATGGCGCGCTGGTCGGCACCGCGATGACCAACCATCGCTGGGCGCTCGGCGCGATGGGCGCCGCGGGCGCCTGCACGCTGCGACCGGAAGACACAGTGTTCTCCTGCATGCCGCTCCACCATCCCACGAGCCTGGTGGTCGCGGTGGGCGCGGCGCTGGTCGCCGGTTGCCGGCTGGCGTTGGCCGCCGTCGATCGCGGTCGGCTCTTCGCGCCGGAGTCGGACGCGGCCGCGCGCGAGACGCTGGCCGACATCCGCCGCTACGGGGCGACGGTCGTGTTCTACGCTGGCGAGCTGGTGCAGGGGCTGCTGCGCGCCCCCACGCGCCCGCAGGATCGCGACATGCCGGTTCGCCTCTTCGCCGGCAGCGGGATGCGACCTGCGACGCGGGAGGCGGTGACGCGCCGCTTCGGCGCCGGCGTGCTCGAGTTCTACGCGTCGAGCTCGCAGCGCCTGGTGCTGGCGGAGGTGTCGGGGCGGAAGCGCGGGGCGCTCGGGCGCCCGCTGCCGGGCAGTGCTCGCATCGCAGTGGTTCGGATCGACGCGACCAACGACTCGCCGGCGCGCGACGCCGCCGGGCGGCTGGTGCGCGCTGCGCCCCACCAGCCGGGGCTCCTGATCGTGGAGATCGACCGGCGCGAGGCGGCGGCGCGGCGCGAGGCCGGCCTGCCGATCGTGGAGGATGCGTTCTCGTCGGGTGAGCGCTGGGCCCCGACCGGTGACGTGCTGCGGCTCGACGACGACGGCGACGCCTGGTTCGTCGACACGCTCGGCGGTCGACTCGGCGGAGATGAGCGCGGCCCGCGGTGGGCTCGCGAAATAGAGGACGCCCTGGCCGAGGACCCCGACGTCGAGCTGGCGGTGGCCTTCACGGACCACGGCCAGCCGGGCACGATCGGCGCCGCCGTGGTGCTCCGCCCCGGCGCCTCGGTCGCGGCGTACGCCGCTCGGGTCCGCCGCGCCGACAGCGGGGCGCGCTGGGTGAGGGTCACGCCGGTCCTTCCGATGAACGAGGGCTTCCGATGTGACCGCCGCGCGGTGGCTCGCCTCGTCGACGCCTCGCGCGACGGCGACGTGCTGGTCCGGTGCGACAGGCCCGCCGAGGAGCCGTCGCCTGCGTCGGTCCGCGACGGGCACTGACGCGAAGCGCCGCCGACCGGCCCGCGGCACCGTGGTACTTTCGAGGGTGCCTTGCTGGTCGCCGCGCGCATTCCTCTCTCGACCGGGGTGATCGAGTGGCCTTTCTGCCAGACCGCCACCGTGGTGGTGAAGCGCTCCTTCGATCTGATGACGCGCGCCGTGGGGCCCGCCTCCGCGGTGCAGGCGGTGCTGGGGCTCGATCGCTTCGACGAAGGCGGCAACCTGCTCTACCCGAGCGACTTCGCCCCCACCAAGGCGCTCTGCGATGTGGGTGTGGTGGGTCGCGCGCTGCGCGTGCCCAGCGGCCCCGTGCGCATCGTGGTCGAGCCCATGCGCAAGCTGGTCGAGCGGTGTGATGCCCTGGGTCCGCGGCCTGGCGTGGGACCGCTCGGCGACCCCACCGGGACCGGCGGTCGCGACTGGACCTCGGCGACCTTCGACTTCGAGGCGTTCCAGTGGGCGCCGCGAGATCAGCGTGTCCCGCCGCCGTCGCTGCCCCTCGAGGTCATCGTCGACGTGGGCCCTCGCCGGATGGTGACGCGCATCGAGGGGCCGGTGCCGGACGCGCTACTGATCGACGAGAGCGGGTGGACGGCACCCCAGCCCATCGCGCTGCGCATCGACGCGATGGGTTTCGACCTTGCCGAGAACCGGATCGAGGTCGTCTGGCGCGGCGTGGTCGACATCCCGCGCGGGGCGAGGCCGGTGCTGGCGGTCGATGGCGCAGCGTCGCTGCGCGGGTGGAGCCCATCTGACATGCTGCGCTGGCCGCGGGCGGAGGCGCTCGACCCGGCGCTCTTGCGGCGGCTCATGTCGCTGGCGGCCAGCGCGAGGCGAGTCGGGCCGGGGGGGACGGGGGCGCTGCACGACTTCGACGAGGACGGCCTGGTCACCGGGAACATGTACGCGTCGAGCTTCGGCGACGCCGGGCTCGTCGTCGGCGCCACCATGGACACCATCGTCATCGGACCTCAGGAGTCGGTGCTGCCGGCCGCGGCGTCGCTCGGTGCCGCTCGGGCCGACGACGAGATGCCCGACCTCCCCGAGAGGACCGTCTCCATCGAGGTCCCTGTGGAGCTCCGCGCGGCGCCAGCGCTGCCCTTCCTCGACGCGCCCTCACCGCGTGGGACGCTCGCCGCGCCTCTGCCGAAGCTCGCGCGCCACGACATGCTCGGCGAGCAGGATGCCCTGGCGGGGACGTTCGCCATCCTCGCCGGCACCCCATCTGCCCGCGCGCTGCCCTTCACCTCGGCCATGCCCGTGGCGCCGCCACCCGCCGCGCCGGCCCCGGATTCGCTGCCTCCGATGCGCGCGCCGGCGCCGACGGCGCCTGAGGTCGAGGATACGGCGGACTCGGCCGACCCCCTGGCCGGGACGTTCGTCGTGCGCGCGACCCCCGAGCGCCCCGCGCTCCCCTTCGCGGCGGCGGCACCGGTCCGCGGCCGCATGGCCACGGTCCCGGACGCACCCCCCGCGCGCAGCGACACCATGGACCTCGACATCTCGTCGATGCCGGTCGCCACGCTCGCCGGTCCCGCTGCCCGCGCCCCCTCGCCGATCCTGCTCGGCGTCGCTGCGACGCTCGGCCAGGTCGCGGCGCCGTCGCCGGTGTCCGCGGCCAGCGGCAGGGCCACCGGCACCGCGAGCATCGAGCCGGTCGAGGTCGTGGAGGGGCTCACCGCAGCTCGCTTCGCCGCCATCAAGGGGATGCTGTGGGCAGGTGACGTACCGCGGCGCACCGCGCTGGCGCGGAATGGGCTGACCGAGCTCGCGTGGCGCATCGCGGAGAAGAGGTTCACGGCGCAGCTCGGGAAGAAGACGCCCGAGGAGCTCCGCGCGATCGTCGCGGCGATGCGCGCTTGGCCGGCTCCGGCGGACCCGGACACGCATCCCGAACGCCGGGGGGACGGATCGGGTAGGCTCCTCCCCTAGCTCGACACCCGGGGGAACGTGGACTTCGATCAGCGGATCGAGAACAACTCCTACGCATCGGTCGCGTCGTCGCCGATGCTGGACAGGGACGGCCGCGACGTTCTCGTCGTCGTGGCGAAGGTCGGCTACCTCGTCGACGCGCGCGGGCAGCTGAAGCTCGAGGCGGCGCCCGTCCGCTTCTCCGACGAGCTCGATGAGGGCGGTGGGCTCTCGCGTCCGAACGACCTCGCGGACGTGAAGCCCGGCGTCGATGTCGGCCTGGTGGGCACGGCGTACCCGAGGGGCGGCGCCCAGCCGCGCGCGATCGCCTGGCTCGACGTCGGGGGCTCGCGCCACTCGGTCACGCTCATCGGCGAGCGACGCTACGCGCTGCGACGCGGCGTCGTGGAGGCGAACCAGCCCGCGCCGATCGGCCCGACGCCGCTCCGCTGGGATCTCGCGTTCGGCGGGACGGATCGGAGCGACCCGGATGCGCCGGCTGCGCTTCCGGAGAACCCGATCGGCGTCGGCTTCGCGAAGGACCCGCAGACTCTCGTCGGTCAGCCTGCCCCCCGGATCCTCGGCCCCGATGGAGCGGAGGGCGCGCCTGCCGGCTTCGCGCCGATCCCGCCGTCCTGGCAACCCCGCGCGAGCCGCTTCGGCACCCTCGACGAGACCTGGGCACGGACACGAGCGCCGGTGTGGCCTCGCGACGCGCGCCCCGACCGCTGGTCGTGGTCGGCCCCGGGGCTCCATCGAAAGTCGCTCTCGGGCGCGATCCCGGTCGAGGTCGGCGGCGTTCGCCCCGAAGGAACCTGGAAGTTCGTCCTCCCCGACTACGGCGTCGACTTCTCGTGGCGGCAAGACGGCGAGACGAGGACGCACCACCCGCACCTCGACGGGGTGCTCATCGACGCCGACGTCGGCCTCGTCGAGCTCTCGTTCCGCGTGGCGATCCGGCTTCCCAGGAAGTGGCAGCGCGTCGAGCGCATCCATGTCCACTCCACCCGCGACCTGCCGGACGCGGTGCTGGGCCTGCCGCTGGGCCTGCCGCCGGGCATCCGGAGCGAGGTCGCGTGACCCCGCTGCTCGAACTCTCGCGAAAGGTCGATCGATGGCGAAGACGGACGGCCTGAGGGCGGAGCTCGAGATCGCCGGCGCGTCGCTCGACGTGTTGAGCTGCGAGATCGAGGAGGGCGTGAGCCTCCTCGGCGGGGCGACGGTCGTCGTCGCCGCGCCGGAGCACGACCTCGACGATCGCGGGCTCGTCGACGCCGTCGCGACGCTGACGCTCGAGCTCGAGACGGGCGAGTCGCGGGTGTTCACCCTGCGCGTCGCCTCCGTCCGCTACGTCGACACCGACGACGGCGTGATGCGCTTCGCGGTCGAGCTGCGGCCGGCGCTGTGGTTCCTGCGCAATGGCCGCAACGTCCGCAAGTGGCGCGACGCGCCGACCGAGGCCATCCTCGGCATGGTCCTCTCCGAAAACGGCGTCCTTCACGCGTTTCGCACGACGCGCAAGTGCGCCTCGCGCCCGTGGACGGTCCAGTACCGCGAGAACCACCTCGACTTCGTCCTCCGCCACCTCGAGGGCGAGGGGATCTGGTTCGTCTTCGAACCCGACGGGAACCTCGTGCTCGCCGACCGCTCCCAGGCGGCGGGGGGCATCGAAGGCGGCGAGGTGGTGCGCCTCCTCAGCGCCGAGGGCGCGCTGGTCGAGGGTACGCGCGGCGTCACATCGATCGCGCGCGGCTCCCGCATCGGAACCGGCAAGGCCACCGTCAGCGACTACGACTGGAAGAAGCCGTCGACGTCGCTGCTCCGGTCGGCGACGGGCGGGGCCGACACCGATCTCGAGGTCTACGACTACCCGACCGGGTACCGCGACGCCGGCGTGGGCGCGATGCTGGCACAGCTGCGCCTGGAGGCGTTCGAGTGCAACAAGGTCTTCGTCCGCGGGACCTCGAGCCTGCCCACGTTCGCGGCAGGCCGGATCTTCGACCTGCTGCAGGAGCCATGGATGACCTTCGGAGGTCGCTGGTTCCTGACCCGCGTCACGCACCGCTACGCTGCGGCGAAGGCGGGGCGCCCCGCGCACTACGAGGCCTCCTTCGAGGCCATCGGCGCGGACGTCCCGTACCGTCCGGCGCTGGTGACCCCGAGGCCGGTCATCGCAGGCAACCACACGGCGATGGTGCGCGGGCCGGTCGGCGAGGAGATTCACACCGACACGTTCGGCCGGGCCAAGGTCCAGTTCCACTGGGACCGCGAGGCCGTCGGCACCGACGCCGACTCGCGATGGGTGCGCGTGCTGCAGGAGACGTCCTCGTCGATGGCGCTCGCGCGCGTCGGCTGGGAGGTGCTCGTCGCGTACGTCGACGGCGATCCGGATCGGCCGGTGGCGATCACGCGGAACATCAACGGCGAGATGGTGCCGACCTACGATCAGCCGTCGCAGAAGAACGTCATGACGATCAAGACGGAGTCGTACCCGGGCAAGGGAGGCTTCAACGAGATCAAGATGGACGACTCCTCCGGCTCGATGGTCATCGCCATGAAGGCGGAGCGGAACCTCGGCATCAACGTCAAGAACGACAAGACCGAGACCATCGCCAACAACGAGACCCACGTCGTCCTCGACGGATACAACCGCGAGATCGACAAGACGCAGACCGTGGCGATCGGAGCGAACGAGTCCATCTCGGTGACTGACCGCGCATCGCTGGCGGTGGACGGCAACCGGACGAGGAAGGTCGGCGGCTCCGAGAAGGTGAAGGTCGGCAGGGACGTCATGGTGAGCGTCACCAAGAACGACGCCGAGACCGTGGGCGGCCTGCGTCGCACCTTTTCGGGGAGCATCTCGATCAAGATCCCGAAACCGAAGGAGTTCCTCGCCTCGCTGGTGCCCAAGCCGGCTGCCGCGGCCTCCGCGCTCGGCGGCGCCGCGCTCGGGCCGCAGGCCGGTGGGGTCCTTGGACAGCTGGCGGGTGGCGCGAGCCCGACCTCGATCGCGACAGGGCTCGCGCGCCAATCGGCGCAGTCGTTCCTCGGCTCGAGGGTCCCCGGGGGCGGCGGGGCCACGGGGGCGTCCGCTGGAGCCAGCAGTGCGGGAGGGCCGCCGGGCGCCCCCAGCGGCCCCGGCGGCCCCGGCGGCCCTGGCGGCCCCGGCGTCCCTGGCGGCCTCCTCGGTGGCCTCTCCGGTTCGGCCGGTGGTGCCACGGGAGGCGCGCCGAGCTTGCAGGCCGCGGCGGCGAGCCTCGTCCCCTCGCCGAGCTCGATCCTCTCCAAGGCGACGGGCGGCCTCTCCGACGTTCGGTCGATCTCGGACCTGTCCCAGCTCTTCAGCGGCACGATCACCCGCACTTCTGGCAAGCGCATCGCGCGCAGCGTGGGCGGCGCCTACGTCGTCCTCGCGGGCGGCAACATCGCGCACGACGGGACGCGCGTCCTGGCCGAGGTCGTCGGCGGCCTCAAGCTCACCGTGACCGGGCGAGAGACGATCGGGCAGACCGTGTCTGGTCCAATGGCGCGGGTCGTCGGCGGGCTGGTCAAGTGGAAGGCCAAGGGCGACGCGAACGTCTCGGCAGAGAGCTCGTCCGTGACCGTGGGCGGCCGGGCCTCCTTCGTGGCGGGCGAGAAGATCGAGCTGCAGTCGGAGGAGATCGACATCGAGGCGAAGACGAGCCTGCGATTCGAGTCGGGGGACCTGCTGCTCGAGCTCGCGACCTCCGGGATCAC
This sequence comes from Polyangiaceae bacterium, assembly GCA_046596645.1. Lineage (GTDB taxonomy): Bacteria > Myxococcota_A > Polyangia > Polyangiales > Polyangiaceae > JBKJLX01. The sequence continues at coordinate 9,137 of JBKJLX010000737.1, read as the reverse complement.
GATGAAGGGCGACGTGAAGCTCGACGCGGCGGACAAGGTCGAGGTCGTCGGTGGTCCCGATGATCTGACGGCAAGGTGACGACGATGGCGACGAAAGAGTCCTGGGCTCGGTTCTTCCTCGACGGCGTCGACGCGGGCGTCGTCGTGTCGGTCAGCGGCCGCGAGGCGCTGGGCGAGCTGTTCCGCTACGAGGTCGTCCTCGAAGCGCCCCCCGAGCGCGCCGCGTCGGCGCCCATCGGCTCGGTCGCGACGCTCGAGCTGAGCAGCGAGACGGCGACGCGCGTCGTGTGCGGCGTCGTCGCCGAGTCGTCGGCGACGTTCGAGGGCTCGGCCGGGACCACGCTCCGCGTCGTGCTCCGTCCGCTCGCGTTCCGCGCGACCCTGGGGCGCGACTGCCTCGCGATGCAGGAGTCGACGATCCCCGACGTCGTCAGGGCGGTGCTCGACGACGTGGGGCCCTCCCGCTGGGAGCTGGCCTCCAGCTACCCGGTGTTCCCGTATCGCGCGCAGTACCGCGAGGACGACTGGTCGTACGCCTGTCGGCTCCTCGAGGAGGCCGGCATCTACAGCTGGTTCGATCACGACATCGGTTCGATGATCGTCTTCTCCGACCGGTCGTCGTCGTCGGGCTCGATCGAGCCCTCGGTGCTCCCCTACCGCTCCGCGCGGGGCGTCCAGTCGAACGGCGATGGCGTCTCCGACGTCGGTGCCTTCGTCGCCACGTCCTCCGGGCGCTTCACGATGCGCTCGTTCGACCCCGCGAGGCCTCGCCTCGAGGTCATGGCGAGCGTCGGCACGGGCGGCCCCGAGATCTACGACGCGCCCGGCGGCGGACCGTCGGATCCCGCGTACGTCCAGAGGCTCGTCCAGCTCCAGCGCGAGACGGCGGCGGCGGCCAGCGCGGGCATCGGCGGTGCGACGAACTGCGTCAATCTCTCCCCGGGAAGGTGGTTCGAGCTCGTCGACCACCCCCGGTTCGACGGACGGTGGTTCGTCGCCTCGATCGACGTCTCGATCCCGAAGCGCCACGAGCCGGTGCACGTCCGCTTCGGCGCCATCCCGCTGACCGTGCCCTTTCGTCCGGCGCGGAAGACGAGAGAGGCCAAGCAGGTCGGCCTGCAGATGGGAAAGGTCGTCGGCGCCGCGGGGACCGAGGTGCACCCCGATCCGCTGGGGCGCGTCCGCGTCCAGCTGCACTGGGATCGCAAGGGCGGCTGGGACGACCGCGCCGGGACCTGGATGCGAGCGCAGCAGCGGTGCACGCCGGGCTCGATGCTCCTCCCGCGCGTTGGGTGGAACGTGGCGACCTTCAACGAGGAGGGCGGTGTCGATGCGCCCGCGCTCCTCTGGCGCATCCACGACGGCGACCATCCCCCCGAGTACGCGCTGCCGGCGAACAAGACGCGCGTCGTCTACAAGACGGCCACCACGCCCGGCGGCGGCTCGTTCAACGAGATGTATTTCGAGGACAGGCTGGGCGCGGAGGAGATGTTCATCAATGCGTCGCGCGACATGACCGTGCTCGTCCAGAACAAGAAGCTGGAGACGGTCGACAACGATCACACGCGCAAGGTAGGGAACGTCCACGACCTGTCGGTGGTGACGAACTACACCGAGCGCTCGACGATGGACCAGACGCGCATGATCGGCGCGAACCAGACCATCGAGGTCGGCGCCAACCGCGCGAAGACGGTGACCGGCGACGACACCATCGTGATCGGTGGCAGCCGCAAGCTGGACGTGAAGGGTGTGTACAAGCTCACGGTCGACGGAGACCGCCGCCTCGCGGTCGGGCCCGCCATGCTCGACATCACGCTGGGGTCGGTCCGCGCCGAGGGGAAGGACGGCACGATGCTGGTCGGCGGCGTCGTCCTCAAGGCGTCTGCGATGGGGATCACCGACTCCGGAGGCGTCTCGGTCCAGGTGGTCGGCGGCGCGAAGATCGAGCTGTCGAAGCGGGACCGCAACCTGGGCGTGGACAAGTCGCTGCGCGAGCTGGTCGGCCTGAAGATCGACATCGAGACCGGCGGCGTCTACTCGGAGAACGCCGACAAGAAGGCGAAGTGGACGGTCGGCGGCAAGGCCACGTTCAAGGCGAAGGAGGTCATCGTCGAGGCGAAGAAACGGATCCGCCTCAAGTGCGGCGACAGCATCCTCACCATCACCGACAGTGACATCACGCTCGAGGGCACCGAGCTCAAGCTCGACGGCGCGAAGCTCGAGACGAAGACCACCGCCATCGAGCACAACCCGTGAGGACGACATGAACGACGCGCAGCCGGTCCGGTACGCCCTCGTCCTCGGCGAGGCCGCGTCGCGCGTCGCGCGCGTCGTCCGTGGCGAGGAGCGCATCAACGGTCTCTACCGCTTCGAGATCGAGATCTCCCTGGACCCCCTCGACTTCGTCGATCCGGTCGCCGTCGTCGGTGAGCCCGGCGCGCTCGAGCTGGTGCGGGACGGCGTCGTTCGCCGGATCGACGGCGTCATCACCGAGGTGGACGTCGGCGAGGTGCAGGACGCGGCCTCGCGACGGCCGCTGCGCGCCGTCCTCGAGCCCCGGCTCGCGCGGCTCCGCTTCCGGCAGGACATCCGCATCTTTCGTGACAAGACGGCGCCCGAGATCGTCAGCGAGGTCTGGTCCGCCGCGGGCGTGAAGGTCGTCCAGCGCCTGGGCTCCAGCTACGTTCCCCGCGGTTACTGCGTGCAGATGCGGGAAAGCGACCTGGACTTCGGCAAGCGGCTCCTCGAGGACGAGGGGATCACCTGGTGGGTCGACGACGAGGGGAGCGTCGTCCTCGGCGACTCCGTCGGCTCCTACGACGATCCCATCGCCCAGGTGCCCTACCGCGACCGGAGCTCCCTCGACGGACAACGCGAGGCGGTCGTGGCGCTCGGGACGGCGGGAAAGCTGACGCCGGGCCGGGTGACACTGCGCGACTTCAACCCCGAGCACCCGAGCCTCGACATGGACGTCCAGGCGAAGGGGCCGTGGGAGGGGGGACCGGAGTACTACGACTATCCCGGCGAGTACGAGCAGACCGGGGAGGGATCACGCAAGGCTCGCCTCCGCGCCGAGGCGCTGGAGTGGCGTTTCCACCACTTCGTCGGGCGCGCCACGTCCACTGCCGTGAGGCCCGGGGTCCGCTTCACGCTGCTCGGCGCGCCGGCCGGCCTCGACGACGGCGACTACGTGCCGACCGTCGTGGAGCACCGGTGGCGGCGCGACGACGACTCGTTCCTCGTCGGGTTCGAGGCGGTCGCCGGCTCGACGCTGACGAGGGCCTGGCCTGACACCCACGTCCCGACGCTGCCGAACCCGTTGACGGGCGTCGTGACGGGACCGGGGAGCGAGGACATCCACACCGACCCCTGGGGCCGCATCAAGGTGCACTTCCCGTGGGACCGGCTCCAGCCGAAGGACGACACCTGCTCGGATTGGATCCCCGTCCTCCAGGACAACACAGGACATTCGAGTGCGATGTCTCGCGTCGGCTGGGAGGTGCTGTGTCACTTCCTGGAGGGCGACCCCGACCGACCGGTGGCCCTCGGCCGCGTCTACAACGGCGAGGACCTCACGCCTGAGCCGCTGCCGCTCCGCAAGAGCGGCACGAGCTTGCGCTCGCTCTCTTCGCCCGGGCGCAAGGGCGCCAACATGGTGCGCTTCGAGGACACCACGGGTGACGAGTTGATCTTCTTCCACGCGCAGAAGGACAAGAACGTGGTCGTCGGCAACGACAAGATCGAGCGCGTCCTCTCCAGCGAGTCGTGTCGTGTCAGCGGCCACGAGATCGCCACCATCGGCGTCGACCAGAAGATCCGCGTGCAGGGCTTCATGGTGGAGGGCAGCAGCGCCAACCGCACCGAGGTGGTCGCTGCGAACCGGTCGGTGAAGGTCGGCCAGGACCTGGGCGAGAACGTCGCCGGCGACCATTCCCTGACCATCGGCGGGAGTCACGTCCGGACCATGGGCGACCAGGACGCGGTCACCGTCGGCGGCAACCTTCGCGAGGGCGTCGGCGGCCTCATCCTGGAGGCCTCGGTGAAGGACAACTCCTCGCGCTTCACGCGCGCCTCGGCGCTCGTCGTCGGCGGCGCGATCATCGAGCTCGCCAAGACCGGAAAGACCGAGACGGCGGAGAAGGCGCGCGGTGAGCTCGTCGGCGCCATCAGCCTGATCAAGGCGGAGAAGCGCATCGCCATCCGCGCCAGCAAGAAGCGCAGCACCCTGGTGGGCTTCGCCTACGACGTCGACGCGGCCAAGCAAATTTTCTTCAACGCGAACACGCAGCTGAAGCTCGGCGTCGGCTCCGGCACGGTCACGGGCACCGACAAGATCCGGATGAAGGTGGGCGACAACGAGGTCGTGCTCGCCGACGGCGTCATCCAGTTCAAGACCAAGAAGATCATCCTGAAGACAACCGGCGCGAACAAGCAGGGCGTCAAGAAGGCGGAGCAGAATCCGTGAGCGACCTGGCTCTGCCCCCGAGGCTGCTCTGGCACCTGGTCGTCTCTCAGGGACCCGCCGTTCGCGGGCGCGTCTTCCTGAACGATCTGCCGGTGTACGAGGACCCGCCGACGCCGAACTACCAGTCGACGACGTCGCAGGTGAACAACTTCCTGGTGCCGGGAAAGAACGCGTTGCGCGTCGAGGTCGACCAGATGGGCGACATCTCGTCGAACATGTTCTGGGCGGAGATCTTCAGGGACGCCGACCCGAGCGCGAAGCCGGTGAAGTTCCACGAGCTGAAGTGGCCGGACGCGATGAAGGAGCTGCCGGAGCCGCCGATCGCGCCAGTGCCCTTCGGTTGGGAGAACCACTTCCTCGTCGCCGAGGACCACCCGCCGCCGGCGTACGCCGACGCCAAGGCGGAGCAGTTCCCCAAGGAGGGGACGGACGAGCTGCGCGCCGCCGTGAAGGAGTTCCGCGACGCGCTCGCCGATCGCGACGCGTCGAAGCTCACCGAGCTGACCTGGTTCGAGGCCGAGGACAGCGCGCGGTACTTCCCGGACCGCCCGGCTCCCTCCAAGGCGACGATCCGCTCGACCTACGCGTCGAGCTTCGAAGAGCCGTGGGACGTGCCCAAGTGGGACCCCGAGCAGCTCGTCTTCACGCACCGCGCGGAGGGGCGGCTCGTCCACGTGACGGGCGTCGATGGTCGCCACGCCGTCCGCGGCAACAACTCGGTGCGTCCCGAGGCCGAGTTCCTCCTCAACCCGCTGCTCGTTCGCCACCGAGGTCGGTGGCAGCTCTACCGCTGAACGGAGGCACCACATGGCCGACAAACCGACCTCGACGAGCCAGGGCCTCAACCTGGCGACCATCAACACGACGCACGCGGGCATGACGTCGGCGCCGACCGACATCTGCAAGGTCCCGCCGAACATGGCGCCGAAGCCGTTCATGAACACGGCGCCGGTCGATCGCAACCCGATCGGGATGACCACCGCGCGCACCGTCGTCGACACCAAGAAGGTCATCACGATCCGGACCGTCTTCGGCAGCCCGTCGGACGACGCGCACGAGGGCACGGGCCGCGGCATCAGCAGCGGGACGTACCGCGGGCACGCATGGGTGCTGAAGGGGGCCCAGGACCTGCGCACCGAGGGCGCGGCCCCAGGCCGGCACACCGACGACACGCTCCAGAACGGCGGCAACACCACCGGGATGTTGCGCGACATGAAGATGGCCCTCGACGCGATGAACGCGGAGAAGGGGAAGCTCCAGCGTTGCACGATCGTCGAGGTCACGTTCCAGCAGGACAAGTCCCCGCGGGTCGTCTCGACGAAGGTGCGCGGCCTCTACCTCGAGATCGTCGAGGGCAGCTCGATCACCGTGACCGCGGTGCGCAAGAACATGGCGGCAGCCACCGCCGCCGGCGCGCCCGCCGCCGCGTGCACCATCCCCGCGGCCGGCTGGCTCAACACGCGCTTCCAGGTCAACCGCCAGGGAGGGCGCATCCGAAGGGCTCTACGCGGCGACAATCCGCTCGAGAAGAAGGAGACGCAGGACGGCAAGGACGTCTTCCTGCTCACGACGGCGTGGGTGGGGGAGAAGACCGCGCCGGCGCCGAGCGTCAGCCCCACCCCCGGCGCCAACAAGGCCGACGACGCGCAAGAGGTTGCGCGGCGCAGCGCGACAGCAGCCACGAGTACGGCCCGGCAGGCCAACAGCGCCGGACGGGTCGGCGACGTCGTCGCGCCTCCGCCGGACCCGGGTCGTCGGGCGTTCCTCGGCCTGCCCCCGGCGCCGATCGTCGGCGCGAACGGCGGCTCCGTGGCGACGAGGGCGGAATTCGTCGCCGCCCGTGACGCGGCTACGGCCGCAGCATCGCAGCGGCAAAGTGCGGCGATCGAGGCCTCGAGAAGCCAGTTCGAGAGCGGCCAGCGAAAGCAAAAGCAGATGGTCACGGGGATGAAGACCTTCCTCGATCTCTGGTCGTCGTGCACCCCGGCGACGATCACGCTCGGCGCGTCGGGCTGCACGGGCGCGTTCGCCGGCCAGGTGAAGGTCTATCCGGAGGGGGCCTTCGAGTTCGATCTGATCGCGGTGTTCGAGACGTTCTGCTCGAGGTTCGAAGCCTTCATGAACCCCGTCGGCACGGTGCTTCAGGGCCTGAGCGCCGCTTCCGGCACGCAGTGGGACGTCGGCGTCCTGAACAAGTCGCTCTTCGGGTCGAGCAAGGGTAAGGCCGAAAAGCCGACGCTCAAGATCGCGTGGGAGTGGAAGGAGCTGGAGCGCGACTCGACCGAGCCCGGCGGGCCGAAGATGAACCAGGTCGGGCTCAACTTCGGCATCATCATCGGGATCGCCAAGGTCGTGTTCGCGCGCGCCGACTTCTCGGTGTCGCTCTTCGTCATCGCGGGCGGCCCCGGGATCGGCGGCGTCGCCAAGACGATCCTCGAGTGGGCGGGCATCGAGGTCGAGCTGGGGGTCGCGATGGAGCTCGCGGTCGGCGTCACCGCCCAGCTGGGCCGCGACGAGTACCACGTGAAGGGCGTCTGCGACGTCGACACGACGCTCACCGCCACCATCAGCCTGTACCTCATCGCGCGGGCGGGGAGCTGGGGCTACGCCAAGGTCGACGTCACCTTCGCCTTCGGCATCAAGTTCAAGGACATCAAGTTCGGTGGCGGCGTCGTGCCGCCCATCTCCCTCCACATGACCGACCAGAAGTTCACCATCCAGTTTCAGGCCACCATCCAGGCGAACGTGCGAGGCCTGAAGGACGGAAAGAAATTCCCGGAGATACCGAAGAACCTCATCAATCCCATCCGCTGGGACGACGGCTGGCGCACGCTCTCGTTCAGCTGACCGTCACCGCATGCCTCCTCGACCCATCCGCGTCGCGCGAGCGCCCCGGCGCCTCGCGTCCGGTCAGCTCGCGCGCGATCCGTCGGCCGTCGGCGTCCTCCGCGTCCTCGGCGAGCCTCCTCCCGGCGAGATCCGGCCCGACGAGGTCGACGGGCCCTGCTGGCTGGTCGTCGCGGTCGTCACCGGGCTCCGCGTGGACGCTCCACGTGACGCCACCTTCGCGCCGAGCCCGCAGATCGTTCCCAGCGACCTCGTGCCCTGGCGCCCGACGACCGACGTCGTGCTCCGGGGCACGACGGATCCCGGCCGCGTGACGGTACGGCTCGGCGAGCACGAGCGGCGCTTCTCGACGGTGGCTCCGCTCGGTCGATGCGACCTCCGGACCGGGCTTGCCACTGAGCACCGCGTCCCCCTGGTGCCGACGACGGCGTTGCCGCCTCTGGAGTCCGCCGGCGAGCGCTGGTTCGACGCGGCGGACGTCGAGCGCTACCAGGCGACCCCTCCGCCTCTGCGGTTCCCCGCCGTCCGCGGGGACGAGACCCTTTTGGTGCAGACGCCCAGCACGACCGTGGAGATGGTGCTCCCGGGGTTGATCCCGCGCGTCCGCGTCATGGGCGCGATGACCGAGATGCCCGACATCGATCTGGTCGCCTTTCTCGACGAGATCCAGGTCGACGTGGACGGGCGGACCGCGAGGCTGGTGTGGCGCGTCCTGGTGCCGACGACGCGGGGGGACGCCCGCGACGTCGATCGCCTGGACGTCCTCTTCGCCGACGCGACCGACGTCGAGGCGCTGAATCGGCCGCTCTTCGACCACGACGTCCCGCGCGCGGAGTTCGAGCGCGCCTGGGAGCTGTCGCACGCCGAGGCGGGAGAGCCGCCGCCGCCGCTGTCCGCGGAAGACCTGCAGGTGGCGCGCTACGAGACGTGGGACTGTCAGAGCCCCATCCCGGTCCTGCCGCTCCACGAGGCCGCGGCCCTCTCCGCGGAGATCGCGGAGCAGCGCGAGACGCGGACGAAGGTGCTCGAGCGACGCGGGGTCGCCGCGTATGACTGGGAGCTCGAGGAGCGGGCGTGGGCCGAGGCCATGGCGGTCACGCCGGGCGACGAGGGCGGGGAGCCGTCGCTCGCCGACCTCTGGGCCTTCGAGTTCGCGCGCGCTCAGGACGCGCTCGCGCGGCCGGAGGAGGCTGCGCGCACGCCGGAGGACTACGCGCGGGTCACGGTCGCGCTCGAGGGCGAGCGGCCCGACGTGGCCCTCCGCGACCACGGGCTCGGGCTCGGCGCCTACCAGCGGCTCGATCGACGCATGCAGTCGCAGGCGGCCGCGGATCCGGCCTTTGCGGAGCACCTCGAGGCGGCGATGGAGGCCGAGCGCTCCGAGCAGGCGCTACGTCAGGCAGGCGGGCTCGCCCCGCTCGCGCCGAACGAGCAGGAGCAAGGATGACGCTGGGTCGGATCGTCGCGGTGGGCGCACGGTCTCCGCTGGGGTTGGACGCCCGCGCGCTCGCGCTCGCGCACCGCGCGCAGAAGCTCGCGCCGCGGAGGCTGATCCTGCGCGACGAGGCCGGCAGCTCGTTCGGCACGGCGCGCGCGGCCTGCGTCGCCGACGACGTCTTCGGGTTCGAACGCCTGCTCGAGCTCGCTGCTCCCGCGCTCGCGGAGTGCGTCGCGACGTCGGTCGCTCCGATCCAGGACGGGGTCGTGCTGCACATCGCCGCGCCCGACCAGGCGCCGACGCCGGACGACCGTCTGGGGCGGCCCCTGATCGCCGCGCTCGCGGAGCGCAGCGGATTGAAGATCGACCTGCGCGCCTCCACCGTCG
>JBKJLX010000363.1:0-3191 GCA_046596645.1 Polyangiaceae bacterium | reverse complement strand
GGAGCAGGAGCCCCCCCTGGTACGGGCGGAGGAGCACCAGCTGCTCCTTGCCCCGGGTGCCCAGGCGGCCGACCGCGATGCGCTTCATGCGGGTCATCGCGTCGGAGAGGAGGCGGTAGGCGCGGTCGCCCCCCTTGTCGGGCCCGAGGAAGTACGACTTCTCCACATAGAGGAGGTCGACCGACTCCTCGGGCACGAACTCGACGATGTCGACGCGGTCCGTCCGCTCCGCCTCGAGCTTCTTCAGCTCCTCGTCTGTGAACTGGACGTACTTCTCCTTCTGGTACTCGAAGCCCTTCACCAGGTCGTTGCGCTGGACGATCTCGTCGTCCACCGGGCAGTACAGCTGCTGCCGGATGCGCCCGCCGCACTTCTTGTGCAGCTGGTTGAAGGAGATGCTCTGCGGCGACACGGCCGTGTAGAGCTTGAACGGGATCGAGACGAGCCCGAAGGAGATGGTTCCGGAGCCCGTTGCGCGCGCCGCCATGACGAGCACCATAGGAGACCTCCCCGCGCGAGGCGAATGCGCGGCTTATCGATCTGCATCGTGAACCGCGCAGAGCCCCGCTCCTGAACGGGCTTTCGCTGAACGGCCGGCCACGTGGACAGCAAGCTCGACGAGTACCGACGGAAGCGCGACGCATCGCGCACCAACGAACCGCTGGGCGACGAGCCCGCCGCGCGCGGGCCGACCCTTCGCGGGGCGTTCGTGGTGCATCAGCACGCCGCCACCGCGATGCACTGGGACCTGCGGCTGGAGATCGGCGGCGTCCTCGTGAGCTTCGCCGTGCCGCGCGGGCCGTCGCTGGACCCCGACGCGCGCCACCTCGCGATGCACACCGAGGATCACCCGATCGAGTACCTCGACTTCGAGGCCGTGATTCCCGCCGGCACCTACGGCGCGGGCCCCATGATCGTGTGGGATCACGGGTCGGTGCAGTTCCTGGACACCAGCGCCGAGGAGGGGCTGGTCGAGGGCAAGCTCCACTTCGCGCTCGAGGGTCGCAAGCTGCGCGGCCGCTACGGCCTCATCCGGGTAAAGGCGCGCGCCGGAGGTCGCGCGAAGGCCGGCCCCTCGCGCGAGTGGCTGCTCCTGAAGAAGAAGGACGAGCACGCCGACGCCTCGCGCGACGTGGTGAAGGAGCTGCCGCGCAGCGTGCTCAGCGGCCTCACCGTGGGCGAGCTGGGGGACGCCACCCGCATCGCGACCGGCGTGGAGGAGACGGCGGCGGAGCTGGGAGCACCGCTCCTCGGCGGTGGGCTGCCGGCCAAGCTCGAGCCCATGCTGTGCCTGCTGTCGCCCATGCCGGAGGGCGCCGCCTGGATCTTCGAGCTGAAGATGGATGGCGTCCGCATCGTGGCCCGCAAGGACGAGCGCTCAGCGCGCCTGACCTATCGCAGCCACCGCGACGCGACCGCTTCCTATCCCGAGGTTGTCCGCGCGGTGCAGGCGCTGTCGCCGCAGAAGCTCGTGCTCGACGGCGAGATCGTGGCCTTCGACGAGCGGGGCAAGCCCAGCTTCCACCGGCTGGGCTCGCGCATCCACGTGGGAGGCCGGGTCGACGTGCGCTCGGCCATGATGTCGACGCCGGTCGTCTACGCGGTGTTCGACCTGCTCGCGATCGGCGCCCGCGACCTGCGTCCCCTGCCGCTCCGGGCGCGCAAGGCGCTGCTGAGCCGGCTGCTCCCGGCGCCGGGTGTGCTGCGTGTGCTCGACCACATCGAGCGCGACGGCGCGCCCCTCCTCTCCTTCTGCCGGGAGAACGGACTGGAGGGCGTGGTCGCCAAGCGGGCGGCCTCGCCCTACCGCGAGGGCCCGCACCGCAGCGGCGACTGGGTGAAGACCAAGTGCGAGCGGACCGAGGACTTCGTCGTCGTCGGCTGGACGCGGAGCGACAACCGCGAGCTGCGCGCGCTCGACCTCGCGAGCTGGGCGGGAGAGCGCCTGGTGGTGTGCGGCGCGGTGGGGAGCGGCTTCGACGGGGCGACGATGAAGGCGCTCCTCCGGCGGGTCGCCGAGGCGGAGGTGACGCGACCGGCCGCCCAGGGGACCTACGCGCCGGCGCCCCACGGGCGCACCCACCTGCGGCCGGAGCTGGTGGTGAGCGTTCGCTTCCTCGAGTGGTCGCCCGACGGCAACCTGCGGTTCCCGGTCTTCCTGGGGCTCCGACCCAAGGTGGACGTGCGCGCGTGCACCGCGCGCCCGCCAGGGGACGGCGAGGCTCCATCGGGGGGCGGGCCGCCGCCGGGCGGCGCGGAGGACGACGAGGGCATCGAAGGCGTGGCGGCGGCAGCCGCGGCGAGCACGCCGCTGCGCGAGGGCGCGCCGCCGGTGGTGAAGCTCACCAACCGCAGCAAGGTGTTCTGGCCGGCAGAGGGGCTCACCAAGGGCGATCTGATCGACTACTACGTCGCGGTCGCGCCCTGGCTGATGCCCTACCTCGATGACCGGCCGGTGATGCTGGTGCGCTACCCGGACGGGATCGAGGGCAAGAGCTTCTACCAGTGGAACGTCCCCCAAGGGATGCCGCCCTGGGTGAGGAGCGTGAGCCTGGGCAAGCACGCGCTGGCGGCGGAGGGAGACGACGCCCACGCCAAGCACGTGTTCGTGCTCGACCGGGTGGAGAGCCTCGCTTACGTCGCCAACCTCGCCTGCATCCCGATCCACCTCCTCGCTTCACGGGTGAGCTCCCCCGCCGAGGCCGACTGGCTGACCATCGACTTCGACGTCGGCCGATCCAGCCTGCGGGCCGCCATCCCTCTCGCGCACCTGCTGCGCTCGGTGTGCGACGAGATCGGCTTGCCCAGCTTCCCCAAGACCAGCGGGCAGACGGGCCTGCACGTCTTCGTTGCCCTGGGACCGGGGACGTCGCCGTCGGCGGCGCGCACCCTCGCCGATCTGCTCGGACGCATCCTCTGCGAGGAACACCCGACGTCGGCGACGATGGAGCGGGTGGTCGCGAAGCGCGGCGCCAAGGTCTACGTGGACACCGGGCAGACCGGCCCGTCGCGCACCATCGTCGCGCCGCTCTCGGTGCGCGCGACGGCCGGCGCCCGCGTCTCGACGACGCTGAGCTGGGACGAGGTCGTTCCCGAGCTGGACCCCTCGGTCTTCACGGTGCGCACCGTTCCAGATCGTCTCGCCAAGCTCGGTGATCCGATGGCCGGGCTGCTGGGCGAGCGGCCCGACA
>JBKJLX010000678.1:0-4742 GCA_046596645.1 Polyangiaceae bacterium | reverse complement strand
CGACCGGCTTCGAGTTCCGCCCGGTGCGCGTCGCCTTTCGCGACGTGCTCCAGTGGGACGACGAGCTGGCCGCGCTCTTCCAGGCGACCGATCTCGCGGCGCTCTCCGAGGCGGAGGGCGTCTACGCCGGCGCGCGGGCGCGGCTCGACGCCGTGCGCGCGGAGGTGCCCGACGTCGGCGCGTCCTTCTTCGACGAGATCGTCGACGGCCTGGCGGTGAACGCGCTGCGCGCGCGGCACACCCGGCAGCTCTACGAGGCGGTGCTCGGCGCGCGCGCTGGCGACGACGGCGCCGCGGCCACCGCGCGCGACGCGGCGGCGGCGACCCTGGGCGAGGTGGAGGCGGTCATCCGCCGCCGCGAGGCGATGTACCGCTACCCGCTGGCGCAGGAGAATGGCGGCGGCATCACGCCGGAGACGGCGGTCGCCAACGGGACCACGTACCCGTACCGCGTCCACACCAAGACCAGCCTCCTCACCTTCTGGACGTATCGCCAGGGGCAGGTCGACGCGATCCTCGAAGGCGGCGCGCTGGCCTCCACGCGCCTGATCGCGACGCCGGTGTTCGCCGATCCGGGCGAGCCGGCCCGACTGAGCTGGCCGGAGGCCGACGACCTCGAGATCGACGTCACGATCGGCGAGACCGCGATCGACGCGCCCGTGGAGTCGGTCGATCTCGGCGATGCGGAGGGCGTGTTCGAGATCGAGGGTTCGATCCGGGTCGACGGCGTCGACATCCCCCTCCAGGGAGCGGTGGTCCGCGCCACCCGGCGCGCGGTCTCGATCGAGGGCGGGCTCACCATCGTCCAGCCGGAGAGCGACGTCGCCCAGGAGACCGTGGGGAGCCTGGCCCCCGTCTTCCACCTCGCCCTCACCGAGGACGCGCTGGCGCTCGCCTCCGAGGCGCCGGCCGACGGCGACGACGAGCCGCTCGACTTCAGCACCGTCGCCTGGGCCGCGATCGCCACGCGGGACGAGGGCGGCGCGTTCGTCACCGCCGCCGCGGACTTCGTCCTCCCCCTGCCCAACGGCGCTGCCGGCACCACCCTCCCGCTCCACGTGGAGGACGCGATCTTCAGCGGCGTCGCCGACGAGGCGGGCTTCGTTGCGGCCGACGGCGCCGAGGCGCCGACGGTGCGGATGGCCGGCGGCCTGGTGGTGGAGGACGTGGTCGACGCGCTGATCGACCTCGCCGGCTTCGACCGCCAGGGTGCGCTCAACCTGCTCGCGGGCATCCTCGAGTTCGACGCCGACGACCCGCCGGCGACCGTGCCCTTCGTCGCCGACCTGACGCTGGAGACCAGCGAATAGACCCCCGAGCCGCAGCGTCGCGAGGGACCGTCAGAAACGAAGGGACAGCGACGCGCCCGGTCCGTCGCCCGGCGCAGGCGCCGTGTTCACCGTCGTCGCCGCCGAGGCATCGTCGTCGGGCCACGCGGCCCAGAGGATGGCCGCCGTCACCACGCCCGCGATGCCGACGCCGAGCCCGATGTTGGCGACGAGTTGGTCGCGCTCGCCCGCCTCGGCCGTGCTGCGCACGCTCTCCGGACACCTGCGTTCGGGGCACTGCGCTTCGACCGTCGTCGCTGCGCTCGAAGCGCCAAGCCCGAAGCCCACGAAGATGCCCGCGCCGGCGAGGCCGAACGCGCCTGCCACCCAGCTCGCGAGCGGAGGCGGAGCGATCCCGTCCGCTGTCGTTCCAGCGCCGCCGTCGGCTGCGCCCGCCTCGGTGACCGCCTGGTCAGGCGATGGCAGCGTGACGTCGATCGTCTGCGCCTCGACCGCCTCGACCCGGCGGCGTCGCGGCGGCTGGTCCTCCGCGCGCGCCTCGATGAGAACCGGCCCCGGGTCGACGAGCACGGGCAACCCGACCTCGCGCGGCCACACCCGAACGCCGTTGCGCTCGACCACGACGCCATCCAGCTTCTCCCACCCTGCGTCCAGGCGAATGACGAGCCGCGGGATGCGCGGACCCAGGAGCTCGAGCTGGTTCCTCGCCGCCGCCTCGCGGCGGGCGTCGCCCGCGCGGCGCGCGAAGGCGGCGGCGTCGCGGTAGGTCACCCAGGCGGTCGCGACCCTCCCTGCCCGCTCATGGCAGCGCCCGAGTGCGAGCAGCGCGCCAGCCGCGGGGTCGAGCCGGTGGCTCTCGGCCAGCATCGGACACGCCCGGTCGAACGCTCCTGCCTGGAGGAGCCGCGTTCCCTCCTCGTACAGACGGTCAGCCTCCGTCTTCGAGGGCTGCGCCGACGCATCTCCTCCCGCGATGAGCAGTGGCAACATCGCGCACCATGCCCACCGCCGCACTCCGCGCATCGCGCGCAGGTTAGTGGGTCCGGCCAGGCTCGGGTACAATCGTGGTCATGGCGGGCGGGATGCGCGAGCGCGGCGACCAGGTCGCGACGCGTCTGGCGCAGCAGGTCGGCGGCGTGGTGATGCTGGCCTTCGCGGGCTGTCTCTACGACTTCGGGGACCTCGTGTACGAGGACGCGGCGCCCACGAGCACCAGTGCCGCCTCGGCCACGACGACCGCCGGCGGCGAGGGCGGCGCCACGACGTCCTCGGGCTTGGCCGCCGGGGGCGGCGCTGGGGACGCGTCGGGCGGTGGCGGCCCGATCTCCTGCCTCTCCGACGCCGACTGCCCCACCATCGAGTGTTACGACACCGCCTGCCAGGGAGCGGCGTGCGTGATCACGCCGCTCGAGCAGGGCGCCCCCTGCGGACCGGACGGCGCGCAGACGTGCACCGCTTCGAATGACTGCGTCGCCTGCGTCGTGGTCGAGGACTGCGCGTCGCCGCTGTCCGCGTGCCGCACGGTCGCGTGTCTCGACGGCGCATGCGTCGAGAGTCCGGTCGCGGTGCGGGAAGCGTGCATCGGCGGGCCAGGCGTCTGCACCGCCGCGCAGACCTGCGTGGAGTGCATCGACGCGGCGGACTGCCGCGGCGGCGGCAACGCGTGCATCGAGGGATCCTGCGGGGTGCCTCCACCGACGTGCAGCAATGGGTTGCTCGACGAGGGCGAGCCCTCGATCGACTGCGGCGGCATCTGTCCGCGGTGCCCCCTCGAGACCTTGTGCACCGACGATGATGCGTGCGACACGAGCCATTGCGACGTCGTGTGCGCGGCGTGTGAACCGGGCGACTGCCTTGAGAGCAGTTTCTGTCATGGTGGCACCTGTATCCCCGACAACGGCGAGGGCGTGCCGTGCTCGAGCGACGACTCGTGCGCCTCCGGTCATTGCGTCGACGAGGTGTGCTGCAACCAGCTCTGTGTGGGGCTCTGCGTCGCCTGTCGCGCGAGCTCGACCGGCAGCTCCGACGGCACCTGCGCCGTGGTCGTGGTCGATAGGGATCCGGGCGACGACTGCGAGCCAGGACCCTGCGCGACCGGCGCCTGCGACGGCGCCGGTCGGTGCGGCCTGAAGACGGGAACGTGTACGGAGTGCGGGGTGGTCAACAGGAAGACCGTCGTGGGCACGGGCACCTGCTCGGATGGCGTGTGCGGTGACTACTCCGGCGTATCGCCGTGCCCCGTCGGCGCGGTTTGCAGCGCCAGCGGTGATGCCTGCGACCCGCCACGCTGATCGGGACTGGAGCCCGGGCCGATCACTGGCAGCTGAGGCCGATGTAGAGCTTGTCGTTGCCGTCCACATCGCCGTCGGGGTTCAGCCCGAACAGGTCCACGCTCTGGCCGGAGAGCGACGTGACGGCGCAGCTGTTGTCGGCGCCGACGCCGTTCTGGCAGTCGTTCGCCCGCACGTAGCCCCACTTCGCGGGGGCGGTGGTGCAGCCGTCGCAGTCGTCGCGGATGCCGTAGTAGGCGGTGCAGCCGTTGCGGAAGGCCGCGGTCGTCTCCGTCGCGGGGCTGGCGCACTGGAGCGTGCCGTCGGCGAGGACGCCGCTCACCAGCATGCCGGCGGGGCACGTGCCCTGGGCGGTGGTCGTGTCGTCGACGGCGTCGTCGCAGCGGAGGCCCATGTGGAGCTTGTCGTTGCCGTCGAGATCGCCGTCGGGGTTGAGCCCGAAGAGCCGCACCGACTCTCCGCCGAGGGAGGCCACGGTGCAGGTGTTGTCGGCCCCCAGCCCGTTGGAGCAGGTGTCGTCGTTGACCCGTCCCCACTTCTCCGGCGGGTCGGTGCAGCCGTTGCACCCGTCGCGCCAGCCCATGTAGAGCGAGCAGGTCGTGCGGACGCGGCCCAGCGCCAGGCCGCTTGCCGCCCGGCAGGTGACCACTCCGTCGACGACAGCGGAGATGAACTCGCCGACGCCGCAGGGGCCCGCCTGCGCGGAGACGTCCCCCTCCGCGCAGTGTAGCGAGGCGTGGATCTTGTCGTTGCCGTCGACGTCACCGTCGAAGTTCAGGCCGTAGAGGCTGACGGTGGTGCCGCCGAGGTCCGTATCCACGCAGGTGCCGTTCGCGCCCACGCCATTGGCGCAGAGGCCGGTGCGCGCCCAGCCCCACTTCGCTGGCGCGCTGGTGCAGCCGTTGCAGTCGTCGAGGTGGCCCAGGTAGAGGTAACAGCTCGACGCCATCGCGCTGAGCGCGCGAACGCCGAACGGCGCGCAGGTGATGACGCCCTCGGTGTCGACGCTGGTCACGAACTCGCCCGCGTCGCACAGCTGATCGACGGGGTTGTTTCCGGTGGACGCGGTGGCGGTCGCGGCCGTCGTGGTCGCAGCGGCCGTGGTGGCCGCCGCCGTGGTCGCTGCAGTCGTCGTCGCCGCAGTCGTCGTCGCATCGCCGCC